>JBBSHV010000192.1:0-5170 GCA_038232435.1 Gemmatimonadales bacterium
CGGAAGGATGCTCGAGATTGGCTGCTCATACGGTGCCGTATTGTCGGAGTTTCGGTCGCGCGGATGGCAGGTCGAGGGCGTGGAGATCGATGAGCGCGCCGCAAGCTGGGCGCGTGATCGCCACGGGCTGGACGTACATGCCGGCGCTCTCGCGGATGTACGTGATCGGCTACACCCGCCCTACGACGTCGTGGCGTGCTATCACGTCATCGAGCACATAATCGATCCGCATGCGTTCCTTCGCGAGGTGCGCGATCTCCTCCCACCCGACGGCATTCTTGTGCTTCGGACGCCAAACGCATCCAGCGCCATCGCCCGTCTTACGAAGGGCTGGTGGGAGTGGTGCGTCGTCCCCGAGCACGTGCACCTGTTCTCCTTGCGCAGCTTGACTCTGGTACTGGAGCAGAGTGGCTTCACCCCGGGCCGTACCATCACGCGCCGGGGCGGCGCCGCGGGCACGCTGTCGGAGCTCTTGCGAGCGGCTGTCAGATGGAGCATCCCTGGCGCGGCCCGCCGCGGCGTCGATCCCTTCCCTGATTCCGGTGCTGCTGAAATCGGCGCTGGCAGACCGTTGCGGCTGGCGAGCTTGCGGCGAGTGCTCGACGCGCTCGGATCTCCGCTGGACGCAGCGGCCGCCGGTGCGGGCCGGATGGGATTTCCCGGCGGTCCCGAGATCATGCTCGTCGCGAAGCGCGGTGAGGCCGGAACAGCTATTGCAACGCGTTCGCGTTGCGGTGTTCCGATGTAATCGGTTGTAATCGGTGTCGAGGCTGAGCCCTGCTGCGGCCACCGGTCCATCGGGGACATCATCCAATGAGAAAATTCCGGTCAGCATTCCGGGCATGCTGTAGACGATGGCTCTTGCTCAGGTTCGCGCGATCTATGACGGCGCACCGTCAGCGCTGGCGCCTGTGGCAACGCAGGCGGCGCGTCTGGCGGCGCTCGGTTGGGCGATGATAGTTGTCGCAACAGTCGTGTTCATAGCGGTAATGGCGATCCTGCTCATCCCGCTCTGGCGTCGACGCGGCGCTCCGCACACCGATTCACCGCCCGCGGATGTGAATGAGGTGGGCTGGGTAGTATACGGGGGTGCCGCCGTGCCTGCTCTGATACTGGCGGGAATATTCGTGCTCACGCTGGTAACGCTGCGTGCATCTGATCCACCATCGGATGCGCCCCACGCACCACGTCCGCTCGAGATACAGGTGATCGGCCACCAGTGGTGGTGGGGAGTACGGTATCCGCAGTACGACATCGAGAGTGCGGATGAGATTCACCTGCCCGTCGGACGCGTAGCGAGAATCACACTGATGTCGAACGACGTGATTCACAGCTTCTGGGTGCCGCAGCTTGCCGGAAAAACCGACGTCATACCGGGACGCGTGAACACGACGTGGCTGCGCGCGGACACTGTGGGTGTCTGGCGTGGCACGTGCGCCGAATACTGCGGGATGCAGCACGCGCACATGGCACTGAGCGTCATCGCGGAGCCGGGCGGAGCATTCCAGCAGTGGGCCCGCCAGTCACGGGCTGCCGCCACCGCTCCAGTTGAGCGTACGAACGCGGGGGGGGGCGCAGATCTTTGTCACGCAATGCGGCGCTTGTCACACCGTGAGAGGAACGCAGGCGGGCGGGCGCTTTGGACCCGATCTTACACATTTTGCGTCGCGACTCACAATCGCTGGCGGAATGCTTCCAACGTACGCGGCAATGTCGCCGGCTGGATCGAAAACCCTGACCGCATAAAGCCAGGTACCAGAATGCCCGCGGTACCGCTGAACGGCGAGCAGCTCGTCGCGGTCGTCGCGTACCTCGAATCGCTCAAGTAGCGCTGGCGTGACAATGGCTACCGGTGTTGTGGAACGGGTCGACCTTGCGGCGCTGACGGACAGGTTACAGGAAGAGTGGCACACGCCACGTACCCTGTACGGCTGGTTCGCCACAGTCGATCACAAGGAGATCGGCAAGCGGTATCTGGTGACAGCGTTCCTGTTTCTGCTCTTCGGCGGTCTGGAAGCCGCGGCGATGCGCACCCAGCTCGCGCGTCCGGAGAGCAGATTGTTTTCGCCGGAGGCATACGACCAGCTGTTCAGCATGCACGGCACTACGATGATGTTCTGGTACGCGTCGCCGGTGCTGAGTGGCTTTAGCAACTATCTCGTGCCGTTACTGATCGGGTCGCGCGACATGGCATTCCCGCGAATGAACGCGTTTGCGTACTGGGCGTTTCTGCTGTCAGGACTGTTCGTGTACGCGAGCTTCCTGGGCGGTGCGGCGCCGCACGGTGGCTGGTTCGCGTACGTGCCGTACACCAGCGTCCAGTACTCGCCTGGATTGAACATGGATTTTTACGCGCTGGCGCTGCTATTCCTGACGATCTCGACGACGGGCGGGGCGGTCAATTTCATTGTTACGATCTTCAAGCTCCGATGCCCGGGAATGTCTGTCAGCCGCATGCCTCTCATGTTGTGGAGCACGCTGACTGCTTCGGTGTCGATGATCTTCGCGCTCCCCGCGCTCACTGCCGCGCTGATATTTCTGGAGCTGGATCGCCGATTCGGAACGCACTTCTACGAGCCCACCCTAGGCGGTAGCGCGCTGCTGTGGCAGCATCTATTCTGGGTGTTCGGACACCCCTGGGTCTACATCGTGATTCTGCCCGCGACGGGAATGGCTTCGATGATGATTCCCACGTTCTGCCGCAGACCGATAGTCGGCCACACATACGTCGCGCTGGCGACAGTGAGCACGGGAATCATAGGGTTCGGCGTCTGGGCGCACCACATGTTCGCGACCGGGATGCCCGAGCTGTCAGCGACGTTCTTCAGTGCCGCAAGCATGGCCGTATCCATACCCAGCGGGATGCAAGTTCTCGCGTGGCTCGGCACCATCTGGAGCGCACGACGGCATGTCTTTGCGACGCCAATGCTATTCATGCTGGGATTCATAGTCCTGTTCGTCATCGGCGGGATCAGCGGCGTCATGACAGCATCGGTGCCATTCGACCTGCAGGCAACGGATAGCTACTTCGTCGTTGCGCACCTGCACTATGTGCTGGTTGGAATCAATCTCTTCCCGGCGCTGGCTGCGTTCTATTTCTGGATGCCAAAGATGACCGGCCGCATGTTGAGCGAGCGCCTCGGCAAGTGGAACTTCTGGGTGCTGTTCACCGGCGTAAACCTGGCGTTCTTTCCAATGCACGTCGCCGGTCTCCGTGGTATGCCGCGGCGCGTGTACACGTATCCGGCGCACATGGGATGGGACGGTCTCAACATGGTGGAGACCATTGGTGCCTACGTCACGGTAGTTGGAGTGCTGCTCTTTATCATCAACGTCGTGCTCAGTCTGAGGAGCGGGCGACGGGCGACGTCGAATCCGTGGGGCGCGTCCTCGCTTGAATGGTCGGTGAGCTCACCACCCCCGGAGTACAACTTTGCGGTCCTGCCGACGGTGTCGGGACGCGATCCGCTCTGGGAAGAGTACGACAGCCTGAGCCGTCCTGCTGCTGAGCACGCAAGGAATCCCGCGCCCACACGTATACCCGCATCCAGCGAGCTGCCGGATTGGCGCGTGCTCGCCGACGGCAGGGAGACACTCGATAGTACCATACTGGACGCTGATCCACAGGGAGTGCTGCGCCTGCCCAGCGAGACGCTGTGGCCGCTGGGGCTCGCGCTTGCACTCACGGCGCTGTTCTCGGCACTGCTGTTCAGATCCCCGGTGTGGACCATTGCTGGCACGGTGGCGACACTCGCCGCGGTTGTGGGATGGCTGTGGCCAACACAGGAATTCTGGACATGAGTGCCGCGATAACTGGCGCTGGCCACGACGCGCGCGGCAGGCCCGATGCTCCGCGTGAAATATTGAGTGGCCCTCTCAGCGACAGCCTCTCGGGGCCCCGCTCCACCGGGTGGTGGGGAATGGTATGGTTCGCCGCGACTGAAGCGACACTCTTTGCCTGCTTCATCGCGAGCTACTTCTTTCTGCTTGGGGACCAGGAAAACTTTGGCGCGGACGGCGGCCAACCCATTTCTCTCATTAGACCGCTCATCATGACGCTGCTGCTACTAACGAGTAGTGCAACCATGTGGTGGGGCGAGAGCGGCATCAAACGCGGCGAAGTCGGGCGACTTCGTATCGGCCTGGCGGTGACGTTTGCGTTGGGCACCATCTTCCTGTTGCTACAGGCCGGTGAGTACGCCAGCAGCCCGATCGGCCCGGGAACAAACGCGTACGGCTCGTTGTTCTTCACCATCACTGGCTTCCACGGCGCGCACGTGGCGCTCGGACTGCTCATGAACCTGTTCGTGCAGCTGCGTGCCCGGCTCGGGCACTTTACGGCCACGCGCCACGACGCGGTGACAAACATCTCGCTGTACTGGCACGTCGTCGACGGTGTATGGATCGCAATCTTTGCGTCACTATACCTCTCGCCGCGACTCTGGTAGCGGGATGAGCGATCCTCGCGTGATTGCGTCAGCCAAGCCGGCGACAGACATGGGGAGGCGTGTAGCTAGTTCTGGAGCGGCAACGAACGGCACGCTGTGGTTCGCGCTGTTCGCGCCCCCGGCCGCATGGACCGCGGACGAGTTGGTGAGCATTTCCGTGCACTATGACTATTGTGCGGCACTCACGGGCCACACCTTTGTCCCGTTCAAAGGGACGACTGCCGTTCTTATCGTCGTCGGACTCGTGATGCTCGCCGTTTCCATCTCAGCCGGATTACTCGGCTGGCGCGCGCACTCAGCTCTGAACCGGGGGCGTGCGGATGCGGAACGCAGCGATACCGGGCGCGGTGACACCGATCAGGATCGGCGCCGATTCATGGCACACGCGGCACTCATTGTGAGCGCACTATTCAGTTATGGAATAATCCTGCGTTGGATAACCGTGTTTTTCATCACTCCTTCTCACTGCGGATCATGACGGCGCGACGGGCGTTCCAGCGGGGAATTGCTGCCGGCGCCAGTATACTCGCCCCACGTGTCGCCGCGGCGCACACGGGCTCTGTCCCGGGACCACATGACATATGGACCCACTGGAGCGCCTCCGCGCCGGAGTTGACGGTGCTTCTCCTGCCGAGCGCGTGGTACGCGATAGGGTTGCTCGCACTGTGGCGCCAGGCGGGCACCGGACACGGCGTGTCGCGCGGCCGCGCGACAGCATTCGC
>JBBSHV010000193.1:0-5147 GCA_038232435.1 Gemmatimonadales bacterium
TGGGCTGTCGCTGGTTCAGATCTGGCAGATCATGCCGGGGCGCGCGTCCGAGCCCGATGTGGTCTACTGCGGTGCGGAGCCAGCGGCGCTGTTCGAGTCGCGCGATGCCGGCGAGAGTTGGAGCATGATCCAGGGGCTGCAAGACAATCCGCATCGAGCGATGTGGCAGCCCGGCGGCGGTGGCCTGTGTTTGCACACAATCGTCCTTGATCCGGACAATTCGGACCGGATGGGCGTCGCTGTCTCAAGCGGTGGCTTCTACCGCACCGATGATGGAGGCAAGAGTTGACGCGCGCGAAACGCCGGCGTCCGCGCGGAGTTCATGCCCAACAAGTATCCGGAGTTCGGGCAGTGCGTTCACAAGGTCGTGCACCACCCGGCGCGTCCCGAGCGGCTCTTCCTGCAGAATCACTGGGGACTGTATCGCAGCGACGATTGGGGCGATACGTGGACTGACATCGCCAACGGCGTTCCATCGGACTTCGGTTTCGCGATGCAGATGCACCCGCACGATCCCGACACGGTGTACATCGTTCCTATCGAGTCGGATCAGTTTCGCTGCGTTCCTGAAGCCAAGATGCGCGTCTACCGCACGCGCGATAGCGGTGCATCATGGGAGCCCCTCGCCCGAGGGCTGCCGCAGAAAGATGCATACGAGACCATCCTTCGCGACGCGCTTGCGGCGGACTCGTTCGATTCGGCGGGCATCTACTTCGGCACCCGAAGCGGCAAGCTGTTCGGCTCGGCTGATAACGGCGAGAGCTGGCGGGAGATTGCGGACGGACTCCCTCCGATCGTTTGCGTTAAAGCTGCCGTGGTCGCCGCACCGCCGGCCTGACCAACCATGCCGATCACGGTCGAGATCCCCAGTTTGCTCCGTTTGCACGCGCGTGGAAGCGCCGTTGTGGTGATCCAGCAGCCGTGCGCTTCCGTTGGTGAGGCACTTGGCGCGCTCGCGTCTGAGTGTCCCGGCGTTGTGGACCGTGTGATGACGGAGCAGGGCGTGCTTCGCGAGCACGTGAACGTCTTCATCAACGACGAGAACAGTCGCTTCCTTGGCGGACTCGAAGCGCCGGTTCCAGACTGCAGCAGGCTCACGATTCTGGCCGCGATAAGCGGGGGCTAACGGCACCCATGCGCCGGCGCTTCCGTCTACGCTCCGCCGCCCCGCGATCGGCGAGATACAGCCTGAGCAGGGATCTTGCGCAACGCGCGCTTTGACTTTGGCATAGCTAACTCGCTCCTAGCGATTCGTATCGCGCGCTGCACGTTGTGACGCGTGACGACTTTGGAAGCGTACCGGCATCCCACCCGGACCACCCCTTACCAGGCGGCTGTGCTACGCTCTATACTATACTACTGGCTCGCTCACAACTTGACGGACGCATCCAGTTATCTCCACCCGAATGTTTCGAATCACGCCGTCGCACACCCGCGCCATCACCGTGGCCCTGCTCACCATGGCCGTCACATCGGCATGCAGCAGCACCACCCGCGCCACCCAGGGGACCGTGGCGGCAATATCCAGTCAGCCGGTGAGCGGCGATCGCGCTGATCTGGCCGCACTCGCCAGGGCGAGGGCCGATAGCGCACGCCGTGCCTTTACCGCGGCGGATGCTCTCTTCATGTCGGCCATGATCGGCCACCATGCTCAGGCCCTCACAATGGCCGGCTGGGTACCCACCCATGGGATCAGTAGCTCGGTGCGCACGCTCGCCGCGCGTATCACCAATTCCCAGCAGGACGAGATCGCCACGATGCAGGCGTGGCTCCGCGATCGCGGGCAGCCGGTGCCCGAGCCGAATGCGACGGGGATGAAGATGATGATGGGCGGCGCCGGGCACACGATGCTGATGCCTGGAATGCTCACCGACGTCCAGATGCAGCGGCTCGATCAGGCGCGTGGCGCGGAGTTTGACCGGCTCTTTCTCACGGATATGATCCAGCACCATCGCGGCGCGGTCTCCATGGTGAAGGACCTGTTCGACTCCTACGGCGCCGCCCAGGACGACGCCGTGTTCAAGATCGCCTCCGACATCAATGTGGATCAGACCACTGAGATCGCGCGGATGCAGAAAATGCTCCTCACCATGATGTTCGAGAAAGGCTCGCAGTGATTCCCATGTCGCCAATCCCGTCGGCAATACCGCAGTCCCACACCGTCCCGGAGAAACTGCACGTGCCACTTCTATCTCAGACTCGCCGCTCAACACTGGCGACGCTTTCGCTCACAGCGGGACTGTTGTCCACGGCCGCGTGCGCCAGCATGAACAGCTCCCCCTCCATGAGCTCGTCCGGGATGCCGGCCGGCGCCTCGTCCATGGGCAACATGTCCACCACCGCGCCCAACCCGGACCCGCGCGTCGGGCTTCGCGCCGGATTGATGGACGCCGGACAGGCTGTGTGGAATCTGCGCGTGCTCTCGACCACTCCAGCGCCGAAGCAGTTCGTAGGTATCACCAACTCCGACCTGGCGTTCATCGGCCGCTACGCCATTCAGGGCAACTACAACGGCTATCAGGTGTGGGATATCTCCAATCCACGCCAGCCCACGGTGAAGACGGCATACGTTTGCCCGGCCTCGCAGAGCGACGTGTCGGTGTATCGCAACCTGCTCTTCGTCTCCGGCGAGGGGCTGGGCGGACGCATCGACTGCGGGTCTGGAGGGGTGAAGGATACGGTCAGCAAGGATCGACTACGCGGCCTCCGCATCTTCGACATCAGCGACATCAACCATCCGAGAAACGTCGGCAACGTGCAGACCTGCCGAGGCTCGCACACGCACACCCTGCTCGTCGATCCAAAGGATTCGGCCAACGTCTACATCTACATCTCGGGCTCGTCCCGTGTGCGCTCGCCGAACGAGCTCGCCGGCTGCGTGGATGCGACTCCCGACAAGGATCCCAACTCAGCCCTCTTCCGCATAGAGGTCATCAAGGTGCCGCTCGCCCATCCCGAGCAGTCGGCGATCGTCAGCTCGCCGCGCATCTTCAATGACCTGGTGGCACCGCCGAAGCATGGCGACGCACCCGTTGATTCCATTGCCGCCGTTCAGGCGGCCGCGGCCGCGCGTGCTAAGGGCGGGTACACGGCGATCGTTGAAGGGCAGGAAGTGGTAATACCGCCCAGCCTTATCGCGCCCATGCTGGACAGCCTCGTTCGCGCTCGCAAGGGAACGGGCGCTCCGACCGGTGCTGACAGCGCCGCGCTGCGGCGGGCGCTGCCGGGGATCATCGCATCGATGACCGGCAGCGGGCCAGGAGGCTCCACCGGCCCGCGACCGGGACCGACCCAGTGTCACGACATCACAGTGTATCCAGCCATCGGTCTGGCCGGCGGTGCATGTGCAGGTTACGGGCTTCTGCTCGACATCCGTGATCCAGCCCATCCCACACGTATCGACGCGGTAGCCGACTCCAACTTCTCCTACTGGCACTCAGCCACGTTCAACAACGATGGCACCAAAGCCCTCTTCTCGGACGAATGGGGCGGTGGCGGACAGCCCAAGTGCCGCGCGACGGACAGGCGCGAGTGGGGAGCGGACGCGATCTTCACGGTTGCCAGCAACAAGATGACCTTCCAGAGCTACTACAAGCTGCCGGCAGCGCAGACTACGCAGGAGAACTGCGTGGCACATAACGGCTCATTGATCCCCGTCCCCGGGCGTGACATTATGGTACAGGCATGGTATCAGGGTGGCATCTCGGTGTTCGACTGGACCGATGCCGAACATCCGAAAGAGATCGCCTTCTTCGATCGCGGCCCGGTGGACTCGACAAGGATGGCCATGGGTGGGTCGTGGTCTGCCTACTGGTACAACGGTGTCATTGTCAGCTCCGAGATCGCACGCGGGCTCGACATTTTCGAGCTGGCGCCGAGTGGGCTACTGTCACGGAACGAGATCGACGCGGCGAAGACAGTGGTCCTGGATCATTTCAACCCACAGGACCAGGTCAAGTTCGTCTGGCCTGCCAGCTTCGCTCTGGCGCGCGCGTACGTGGATCAGCTCGCGCGCTCAAACGGTCTCCCCGCCGCCAGGATCTCCGCGGTACGTGTGGCGCTGGGCGGCGCCGAGCATGCATCGGGCGCGGAGCGCAGCGCCGCACTGACCCAGGTGGCGACGCAGTTGGACGCCGAGGCAACCGGTTCCGGCGACGCGACCAAGGTGCATATGCTTGCGGGCGCGGTGCGGGATCTGGCTGGTGCGTCGCGCTGAGCGGGGTCGCGTAGGAAGAGACATATATCAAACGCCAGTGTGTAGCTTTGCCTAGCACACACTGGCGCGGTGTCAGCCCGTAATAGCCTGTTCGGTGCATAGCCACGATCGGTACTGACGGGCGACAGCGTTCGATGCCAGGCCGACTCCACCCGTAGTCACGAGTGCCAGGAGCGCGTAGTTAATGCATTACCAAAATCGACATTATTAGAACTTTAGTAACCGGCATCCTAGTAAGCTCCCATGCCGTGCTTCAGCGCATGTTATGGATCAGCTTCGGCGACCGGAGGCGGACCTGAAACAGCACCGGCCACAACTTGCCGGTTAGCAATAGTTGCCTACCATCCGGCGCGAGGGCGATGCCATTCATGACTTCTGCCGAGGCCGGACGATCTGGATAGAGATCAGCAAAGTCCAGCATCTCCCGCACATCCCCGGTCGCAGGATTGATCCGCAGCACCCAGTTGGACTGGTAGACGTTGGCCAGCACCTCGCCGTTGACGTATTCCAATTCGTTCAACTGGTACAGGGGAGCGCCGTTGTAGCGAACGTGCACGACGCGTTGCACCTGAAAAGTCGCAGGTGACAGGACACGAAGGGAATCAGAACCGTCGCTCATGATCAACGACGTCCCATCCGTCGCGAGTCCCCATCCCTCTCCAGCATAATGAAATGAATCGCGAGGCGCGAGCGTGGCTGCATCGTAGGTATAAGCCACGCCTTCTTTCCATGTGAGCTGATACAGGCGGCCGTTCACCAAGGCCAACCCTTCGCCAAATCGGTCTGCCGGAAGGTCCCGCGATGCTAGTACTCGGCCGGATCGAAGATCAACGCGTCGGACTTCGGAATGCCCGTACTGGCCGGTGCTCTCGAACAGAACACTGTCAGCCCATAGGAGGCCCTGGGTGTAAGCAGTCGGATCGTGCGGCAA
>JBBSHV010000194.1:0-5147 GCA_038232435.1 Gemmatimonadales bacterium
GCGGTATCGCGGTGGACCACAATCGGACTCTTTCTCGCGTCTGTAGTGGTCACGTCGCAGCTGTCCACCGTCGAGGGCGCGTGGAAATTTCTGCTCGCGCTCGGTGCGGGGACGGGGCTCGTTCTCATCCTGCGATGGTACTGGTGGCGCATAAACGCCTGGTCCGAGATCAGCGCCACGATCGCATCGTTCGTCGCATCGCTGCTGCTGTTCCGGCCGGTACATGCCCGCTTCGCAGCGGATGACCTGCGCGGCGACGCGTGGCTCATGCTTCTGATCGTGGCGGTGAGCACGGTGGTCTGGGTCAGCGTGACGTTTCTCACCGCTCCGGAGTCGGACGCTACGTTGGACTCGTTTTACCGGCGCGTCCGCCCCGGGGGGCCCGGCTGGCGCACGGTCTCCGAGCGTCTGGGGTACGGCGCCGAATCGATTCCGGGCGGCGCGCTGGCGTGGACCAACTGGATCGCCGGAATTGTTGGGGTGTACGCCACGCTGTTCGGAATCGGTAAGCTGGTCTTTGGAGAATTCGGGACGGGGATAATTCTACTGGTGATTGCTGCCGCTGCGTTCACGTGGATTGCGCGCAGCTTCCAGGCGGATCTGATCCCGGACATCGGCGAGATGCCAAAGGCGAAAGGCGCGGAAAACGCAGCGTCGGGCGCTCGCGGTGACCCGTCAGGTTCGGGGAAACGGCTGACGCCCAATCCCGGTACGCCCGCGTGACAGTCGTCGTTATATTTAGACATCCACAGGAGTGATAACTATGGCAGTTTCCAGCCAACCAGAGATCGTACTGACCATCACGCCGGCCGCGGCCGTCGAGGTCAGAAAATTCATGGAGATGGAAAAGGTTTCGCCCGAAGAGGGTGGCCTTCGCGTGAGCATTCAGCCCGGCGGTTGCAGCGGGTTCAAGTACTCCCTCCTCATCGAGGACAAGCCGGCTGAGGATGATCTCATCGTCGGGGGCGAAGGGTACCAGGTGTTCGTCGATCCGTTTTCCGCACAGTACGTGAGCAACGTCACCATTGATTACGTGACGTCGATGCAGGGCTCCGGCTTCACCTTCAAGAACCCGAACGCTACGGGCGGCTGCGGCTGCGGCTCGTCGTTCTCCGCCTGATATTTCTGACCGGATTTACACGATGACAGAGTCGATGGGGCGGTCGCTCTGAGTCGGTGTCGTACAACAGGGGGCGGTGAATGAGATATTCGTTCACCGCCCTCGATCTTATTGTCATTGTCGCGTACCTGGCGGGCACGACGCTGTTCGGGATATATCTCGGGCGCGGCCAGAAGGACGCCAGGGACTATTTTCTTGCCGGACGCGGCATCCCGTGGTGGGCTGTACTCTTCTCCATCGTCGCGACGGAGACGAGCGCCCTGACGGTGATCTCGATTCCCGGGCTCGCCTACATCGGCAACCTCGGCTTCCTGCAGGTCGCGGCGGGCTACATTATCGGCCGTGTGGTCGTGGCGTTCACGTTGCTGCCGCGATACTACCGCGGCAATCTCGTGACGGCGTACGCGCTGCTGGAACAGCGTTTCGGTGTGGCCACGCGCAGGTTCGCTTCGGTCGTGTTCATGTTGACGCGCGCCTTCGCCGACTCGGTGCGCGTATTTGCGACGGCGATTCCGATTGCCCTCATCATCGGCCCGGTGATCCCGCTGCGCTTTGTCATGCCGGCGGCGATTCTTACCCTTGGCGCACTCACCCTCATCTACACTTACCACGGCGGCGTGCGCGCGGTGGTGTGGACGGACGTGGTGCAGACGTGCGTGTATCTGATCGGCGGAATTGCCGCGATGGTGATCCTGAGCCATGGCGTTCCCGGCGGGTGGGGCACGATCATCCGCACCGCCGGAGAGGCGGGCAAGCTGCGCTTCATCGACACGTACACGGGTTTCGATCGACCGCACACCGCACTGGCGGGGTTGATAGGAGGCGCATTCCTGTCCATGGCGTCGCACGGCGCCGATCAGGTGATCGTGCAACGTTTAATGGCCGCTGGGAGCCTGCGGGATGCACGAAAGGCGCTCATCGGGAGCGGGATCGCGGTCTTTCTCCAGTTCACGCTTTTCCTCATCATCGGAGCGGGACTGTGGGTGTATTTAGGCGCACGCAGCTTCGATTCGCCCGACAAAATCTTTCCTACGTTCATCGTGACAGCGATGCCGCCGGGGCTCATCGGGCTGCTGATCGCGGCCATTCTCGCGGCGACGATGAGCGCGCACTCCGGCGCTATCAACTCGCTCGCGGCGGCTACGGTGCACGACATCTATCTCCCGCTCACCGGCCGAAGTGTGGACGAGGCGCGCACCCTGCGCGTGGCCAAGCTCGCCAGCCTCGCATGGGGCATTGCGCTGCTCATCGGAGCGCTGCTGTACAAGCAGCAAGGCACGCCGGTTGTGGTGGTTGCGCTCGCGATTGCGTCGTTCACTTACGGCGCCCTGCTGGGCGGCTTCGCGCTCGGTATCCTGTGGCCACGCGCGCAGCAGCGCGACGCTCTGATCGCGATGAGCTCCGGCATTCTGGTCATGAGCGTGGTGGTCTTCGCGAAGCAGCTGTCCGCGATGCTCCTCGCGCGTGGCATAGTATGGCCCGTGCTCGACGCCCTGGGAACGATAGCTTGGCCGTGGTACGTGCTCATCGGGACAACCGTCACGGTCTCGGTTGGGATCCTGTCGTCCTTCGTCGGCCATGCGCGCGACGTGAGACGACCGGCCTGAGAGTTCATCCAACATGATGACGGACACGGATATTGTAGTTGGAGTTGACGCTGGCGGAAGCAAGACTCGCGTTGTTGTGGCGACGTCGACCGGTGACACGCTCGCGGAGGTTGTAGGACCGGCCGCGGCAATGTCTCCCGGCAACGCGGAGCATTCGGCGACGGTGATTGCCGGTGTTGTCGCGAGTGCGCTCGCGAGCGCGGAACAGGGCGACCGTGTGCCGCGCTCGCTGTACGCCGGCGTCGCCGGGACCGGGCGCGAGACCGAGCAACTCGCGCTCCAGGACGCGCTCACGCGCCGGGAGCTTGCGGACGAAGTCGTCGTCGAGACCGACGCCGAGATCGCGCTGGCCGACGCGTTCGGCGAGGGCGCGGGGATTATTCTCATCGCCGGAACCGGTTCCATCGCCTTCGGTCGCAGCCCGGCCGGGCTGATCGCGCGCTGCGGCGGCTGGGGCATCGCGTTTGGTGACGAGGGGAGCGGCGCGTGGATTGGGCGTCGCGCGCTGAGTGTTGTTGCGGCCGCGCATGACGGGCGCGAGCCGGAGACAGCGCTCACCGGAGCGATCCTGACGGCCGCGCAGGTGAATGAGCCCGAGCAGCTCATTCCGTGGGCGATCGCGGCGGACAAGGAATCACTCGCCGCGCTTGCACCATCGGTGATCGCGATGGCGATGCAGGATGACGTACGTGCAAACAGCGTCATCGACATGGCGGTCGAGGAGCTGGTGCTGCACATTCGCGCACTCGGCAAGCGACTGTTCGTGGACGACCGTGCGGCGTTCGACGTGGCCTTCACCGGTGGACTGCTTGGGCGAGGCTCACTCTTGCGCAAGCGGTTGGAGCGGCGCCTCAAAACCGCCGTGCCGGGTGCGAACGTGAAGGCTGTCGAGATCGACGCCGCGCGTGGCGCGGTCAAGCTGGCGCTGCGCTCGGCGTCGACTAGCCGCGCTCCATTGTAGGGAGGCGATCATGCCGGTAAAGAGTGGCACAATGCGCCACATCGACGTCGTGAGGCCTGGTGATCCTGACGTCATGCACATCACCGACGGACCGCTGCCGACGGTGGGCGATGACGACCTTCGGATCCACGTCGAGGCGGCCGGTGTCAATCGAGCTGATCTGATGCAGCGCGAGGGGAAATATCCGCCGCCCAGTACGGCCTCACACATCCTCGGGCTCGAGGTTGCGGGACGCGTGTCGGCGGTCGGAGCACGCGCCGGACTGGTGTGGAAGGTGGGTGACGAGGTCTGCGCGCTGGTGGACGGCGGGGGCTATGCCACAGAATGCGTCGCGCCCGCGGTACAGTGCCTACCGGTTCCCGCGGGAATGTCCATGGTACAGGCCGCGTCGTTACCTGAAGCGATGTTCACCGTGTGGTACAACGTGCTCCACCGCTGCAAGCTCAGCGCCGGCGAGGCATTCCTGATGCACGGTGGAACCAGCGGCATCGGCGTAATCGCAATCCAGCTCGCGCACGCGATCGGCGCGCGCGTGTTCGCAACGGCCGGATCTGCCGAGAAGTGCAACACTTGCATTCAACTTGGCGCAGACATGGCGATTGATTATCGCGAAGTTGACTTTGTGAGCGTCGCTCTGGACAGCACCAATGGCCGCGGCGCGGATGTGATTCTGGACATGGTCGGCGGTCCGTACGTGGAGCGCAACCTGCGCGCGATGGCGACGGAGGGACGCATGGCGAATATCGCATTCATGCAGGGGAGCCGCGTCACGGTAGATCTGATGCCGATCATGATGAAGCGCCTGACACTGACCGGCTCAACCATGCGCCGCCTGCCGCCGCAGGAAAAGGCGGTGGTCGCACAGGAGCTGATGCTCAGAGCGTGGCCGCTGATCGAGCGCGGAATGATTCGCCCCGTTATCGCGGCGACGTTCCCGCTCGCCAACGCGGCGGACGCGCACCGGGCGATGGCGGCGGCGCACACGGGGAAGATTGTACTTACGGTGTAGAGGTCGTGCAGTTCTGGGTGCGTTAGTGCTCCGGGCAGCAGCGCTAGGCACCATGCGACGTTGCTTTATTCCTGTGCGGTGACCTGATTGTGTCGCTCCCGCGGCGACATCGCCGCGACCGGCACGAAGGCCCCTTCCCAGCGCGCCATCACCGCGCTCGCCAGACAGTTGCCAACCAGGTTGACGCTCGTGCGCGCCATGTCCATGAACGCGTCGACGCCGAGGATCACGGCGACTGCCTGAAGCGGCAGTCCGAACATCGCGAGTGCGCCTGACAGGATCACCAGCGACGCGCGCGGCACTGCAGCAACGCCCTTGCTCGTGAGCATCAGCGTGAGCATCATCAGGATCTGCTGTGACAGCGGCATGTGGATGCCCGCCGCCTGCGCTGCAAAGACCGACGCAACAGCCAGGTACAGCGTGCTTCCGTCCAGATTGAACGAGTAGCCA
>JBBSHV010000195.1:0-5108 GCA_038232435.1 Gemmatimonadales bacterium
GCGAGCATCCACGCGATCGAGACAGAGCCGACCGTCGCTCCGTATGCAGCGGCAAAGGCGGCGGTGCTATCGCTCACGCGCTCCGCTGCATTAGAGGGCAAGCCTCGCGGCATTCGCGTCAACGCCGTGCTTCCCGGCGCGGTAGATACTCCGATGTTGTGGGATAATCCAAACGTGAAATCTGGCGTCGAGAAGATCGACCGGAGTGATGTTGGCACGCCGGAAGACATCGCCGCCGGCATCGCCTTTCTGGCGTCGGATGAGGCGCGCTTCGTTCAGGGGGCAAGCCTCATCATCGATGGGGGACGTCTCGACAGACTCTGACAGCTGATCGGCGCTTTGTATAAAGGCTGCAAACAAGGTATAATTCTACCAACATAGCAGTACTCCCCGTGAGGACAGCATGGCGCTCAGCATCAAGAACCCGGTTGCCGAAGAGCTGGCTCGCGAATTGGCACGGGCCACGGGTAAGAGTATCACCGACGTAGTGATCGAGGCGCTCCAGAGCCGCTTGGCGACGATGAAGCGGCGAGTCCACCCGGATGTGCTCCGCGACGTTGCGGAGCTGCAGGCCCTCGTGCGCGCCCAACCCGATCGTGATCCGCGCGCGCCAGATGAAATTCTGGGATATGATGAGTTCGGACTACCGACCTGACAGACGGAGAACTCCGGGTGGTCATTGACACCTCTGCCCTCGTGGCCATCCTGTTAGATGAGCCGGAGGCCGCCCGCCTTGCGCAGGCGATAGATGCGGCGCCGGTGCGCATTCTCGGTGCACCGACGCTGGTGGAAGCGGTAGCGGTAATGATCGCAAGGAAGGGAGACACGGGCGAGATCGCGCTTGATGCGCTGCTGCGGCGTCTCGAGATTGAGGTTGTGCCACTGTCGATCGATGCGGCGGCCTTTGCGCGCGTCGGATTCAAGCGCTTTGGCAAGGGTTTCGGCAGGCCTGGCGTCCTCAACTACGGCGATTGTTTTTCGTACGGTGTAGCGATGGCGCACGAAGAGCCACTGCTGGCCAAGGGAGATGACTTCCCCAGGACCGACGTCGAGGTCGCATCGTACTGAGATCGTACTATGGCCGAGCATCGAGCCGTAGATCAGATCGTTGCTGCGCCTCAATCACTTAGAACGTGCAATCCCATGAAGCTTCTCGCAGGATACCTCAAACGCTACTGGAAGCTGGTAGCTCTGGCGCTCGTCCTTGCGGCGATCAATCAGATATTTTCGCTGCTCGATCCGCTCATCTTCCGGTACGTCATAGATAACTACGCCACCAAGTTCCGCGAGTACACCACCATGCAGTTCGTGCGCGGTGTCAGCTTGCTGCTCGCGGGCGCGGTAGGTGTCGCGTTCGTTTCGCGCGTGGCCAAGAACTTCCAGGACTATTTTGTGAATGTGGTGACGCAACGAGTTGGCGCCGATCTGTACTCCGACGGTATCAGGCACTCGCTCGAGCTACCATATGCACTCTTCGAAGATCAGCGAAGCGGCGAGACGCTGGGCAAAATCCAGAAGGCCCGGACCGATGCACAGGTATTCATAACGGCCGCAATCAATGTGGTCTTCACGACCATAGTCGGCGTTTCGTTCGTGATGGTTTATGCGCTCAAGGTGAACTGGATGATTGCGCCTGCCTTCCTGATCACGGTGCCACTGCTCGGCATACTTAGCTCAGTGCTCAGCCGCCGTATCAAGCAGGTGCAGAAGGTGATCGTCGCGGAGACCACCGCGCTTGCCGGCGCCACAACTGAATCGCTCCGCAATATCGAGCTGGTCAAGAGCCTCGGACTCACGGACCAGGAGGTTCTTCGGCTCAATACGACGACCGAAAAAATTCTCAAGCTGGAGCTGAAAAAGGTTCGATATCTGCGCAGCCTGAGCTTCATTCAGGGAACGGCGGTCAACCTGCTGCGCACGAGCATTCTCTTCCTGATGTTGTACCTGATCTTCGCGCAGCAGATCACGGTCGGCCAGTTCTTCTCGCTCCTGATCTACTCGTTCTTCATCTTCGGGCCGCTGCAGGAGCTCGGTAACGTGATCAATACTTACCGCGAGACGGAGGCGTCCATGGCGAATCTCGAAACTGTATTCGCGACTCCACCCGATCCCAAGCCACTGCACCCGGTGGAGATCGGCGAGCTCACGACGTTAACGTTCGACGATGTGAGCTTCCAGCATCGCTCAGCATCCGCTCCCGCTCTGTCCAATATCAGCTTCGAGACCACGCGCGGTGATACCATCGCGTTCGTCGGTCCATCGGGCGCCGGCAAATCGACGCTGGTCAAACTGCTGCTCGGGTTGTATCAGCCGCTGCGCGGAGCGATTCGGTACGACGGCCATATCAGCACGGACATTGATCTCGACGCATTACGAAAGCGCATCGGGCTCGTGGCGCAGGACGCGCAACTGTTCTCCGGAACCATCGCCGAGAATCTTCGCTTTGTGCGTCCCGATGCCACTGATGCGGATTGCCTGCGCGTTCTGCATGAGGCTGCCGCCGATAGCCTGCTTAAACGCGCGGATCATGGGCTTGCCACTGTGATCGGCGAGGGTGGTGTGAAGGTGTCTGGTGGGGAGCGTCAGCGGCTCGCGATCGCGCGGGCTCTTCTGCGTCGTCCGTATCTGCTGGTTTTTGACGAGGCGACCTCCGCACTCGACTCCATCACCGAAGAAGAGGTGAGTCGCACCATCCGCGACATCGCTACGAGACGCGAGGCCATCACGATCCTGATCGCGCACCGCCTATCGACCATCCTGCACGCGGATCGCATCTTCGTGCTGGAGCGCGGTCGCATTGTGGAAGCCGGACGGCACGAGGATCTGCTGGCGCAGAAAGGATTGTACTACGCCATGTGGCGCCAGCAGGTTGGGGAGCGCCGAGTCGTTGGTGAAGGAGCCGGCGTGTCACCCGTTTCACCGATGCAGGGTGCAACGCAACCGGTCGCTGCCAGGGCGCACGCGGGAGCTAGATAGCGGTACGGGTAGCGGCGATGCTCGCCGCTACCCGTACACTCACTCGAATGTTAGGGCCGTGGCTTTGCGGTCCGCCCCGAGCCAGAAGTTGATCCTGAGGTCGATCCCGATGATCTCCCTTCAGCGCTGGTGCTGCTGGATCCCTCAGAGGGCGATGGACGCGGATGCGCGGACCCACTGCGAGCGTCGCTGCCGGGATCGCTTTGCGTGTACCCGCGTCCCTTCACCAGGCGGCCGGTGTGCTCCGTACTCGTGGGCTGGTCTCCCTTTAGCACGATGACGGTCGGCGCACGATTCCAGTACCAGCCTCCGTAAGCGGGTCCATAGGCACTGTAAGGCGAGTAATAGCTGCCGTAGGGCGAGTACCCGTAGGGCGAGTAGCCGTACCGAGAGTAGCCGTACCCAACTGCGGACGGCTCAAGGTAAACGTCAACGTTGCGGCCATTCGTTCCGTATGCACGTGCGCCCGATATCCTGCCACGCGCCGCATTCTCCATCGCACCGACATCACCAGCGTACTGCGAGCTATCCACGGCGAATGACTTCGGATATGACAACGCGACCATCGCATCGGTGACATTGCTCGGCACTCCCGCATCCGCCAGATCAATCAGCTGCTTGGCGTTGATCGCGAACCCCTGTCCGCGGGCAACAAGCCACGCCTCAACCACTGCCGCGTCGAGCTTGCGCGACGCCTCCACCACGCTTGCTGTCGTGATCGGCGCTGCGTCCGCTGTCCGTGCCGCGCTCACGGCGAGGGCACGACCGCTGATTGCCGACGCGATCTCGCCCGGGAGTCCGGCCGGCGTGCCAGCATCACTGTACCGCAGCGTGCGCACACCTTTACCGCCCTGGGTCGTTATGCCTTCCACATCGACCCAATCGCCAGTCGGCGACATTGCGAACACGCCAGTGGATGTACGCTTGATGCCGCCGGCGCACGTGTAATCCGAGCGCAAGTAGACCCGATGTCCATCCGCCGACCAGTCTGCGCTCTCCACCCCGTTGCAGCCGTCCCTGGTACGCGCGGAGGTCTGGCCCGTTGCGTCGATCCGCTCACGCGCGACGATCTTTCCGCCGGCAACAGTGGCGACGTCAACGCCGGAAGAAGACTGCGCATCCGATGCGGGAATCACACACACCAACGGCATCTTCGTGTCACGCGGCGACGTCAGCGACATGCCGGATGATATGTCGGCCGACTGAGCCGGTGTGGGCTGCCAGCAGCCAATCCATGCTTGCCAGCGAGGATCGAGGTGCGAGCTTTGTGAGTTCTGCGAACTCTGCTGCGCCCATCCAACCGAGGGGCCAGCGACGACCATGGCGCATGTAAGGACGCGTGTGGTGAGCGCGCCGAAAGCTTTTGATCGCCCCGTATTCGTACGTGTTTGCATCGTCCTATGCATGTCCTGTCCCTGTCAAAGCCGAAGTTTGATGCCGACGGTAGCCGATAGCCCAGAAAGATCGATGCTATCGAAACTGGAGAAGCGCTCGTTCACCTTACCTCTCGCGAACAGATACTTGCCTTCGCCGGTGAGCGCGATGCGAGGGCTGAGCGAGTAGTCGATGCCGGCCAGCCCCTGCGCCGCCGGAGTCCACTGCGATGCGGTGATATCGTCGGGAAAGACCGCGTTAGTCTGGTAATCGACGAAGTCGCCCTGCTGCCGGAACTTGTACCACACAGCGCCACCGCCCGCTCCCACATACGGCGCGAATCTGGCTGGCACCCACGCATATTGCCCAACCGATCGGCCGCGCGGCGTGAGGTATGCGCGTACACTCGCCATTACCGGAACGCGTTTGAGACTGGTAGTCTGCGTGATTGCGGCATCGTTCTGATCAACCAGATCGCGGAACTCGGACGAAGTCGATGTGCTCGCGTACGAACTGCCGAGTACGACATCGAGCCGACGAGCGACACGAATTGCCAGGTCCGCTCCGATGGTGGGGCCGCTGAAATCGCCACGACCAAGTGTGAGCCGGCGGGTAATATCTGAGAAGAGATCGCCGCCAGCGGTGGCTCGCGCGAAGCCCCCGCGCAGTGCGATGCTCCCGGCCGGCTCCTGAAAGAGAAATCCGTCGCCGGAGCCCTGTGCCTGTACCGGCCGCGTGATGCAACCGATGAGAAGCGC
>JBBSHV010000196.1:0-5104 GCA_038232435.1 Gemmatimonadales bacterium
ATCGTGGACCAGGCGAGGTCGGATGCAGCCGGGAATGCCGTGCTTGCTCGCGACCCCGAGCGCCGCATGGGGTTGTCGCCCCGCATCACCAATCAGCTCGAGATAATTCCCGGCTACGTCATTGTCGTGGACCGCGGCGGCAACGTCCAGTTCACGTCCGCCGATATTCGTGACCTCACCGACGACGAGTGGGTCACGATGCAGCGCGGCGTGTCAGACCTTCCCAATGACGGGCCGGCCGGTGTTATCACCCTCGGTGATGACCGCATCCTGTTCGTCGCGCACGCGATCCGCGACAGTACAACTCCGGTGGGGCGTGTCGTTGCCGGTGTCCGCATCAAGCCAACCCAAGCGTGGCCGAGCGAGCTGGTCACGACGATGGTCGTGGTGACCCCGCTCGTCATCGCGCTGGCGTCTTGGGGCGTCTGGATCGTGCTTGGCGGAACGTTCCGGAGATTGGAGCGCGTGCGCCGCGAGGTCGCCGACATCACCGACGGTCGCAGCCTGCATCGCCGGCTTCAGGCAGACGACACGCCGCCCGAGATCACGGCGCTCATCGATACACTCAACGCTATGATCGCTCGATTGGAGACGTCCTTCCTCGCGCTGCGTCGCTTCACCGCCGATGCCAGCCATGAGCTGAAGACGCCGCTTACCGTCCTGCGCGCCGACGTGGAGCGGGCGATGAGTGCCACCACGCGCAAGGATGACCGGCTTGTGGCACTGGAGGAGGCGCTGCACGAAACCACACGCATGGCCGACCTGGTGGAGAGCCTGCTCACTCTCGCCCGCGCGGACGAGGGCCGGTTCGACCTGTATCGCGAGCCGATCGATCTACATGCGTTGACGCTGGAGGTGTACGAGACCGCGTTGATTCTGGGCGAGGCGTCCGGTGTCGCCGTCAATCTTCCGTTTACCGCCGAGGTCACCATCGCCGGTGATCGGACGCGCTTGCGCCAGCTCCTGCTCAACCTGGTGACGAACGCGATCAAGTACACGCCAGCGGGTGGCCGCGTCGATCTCGGGTTGGGCCGGCATCCGGACAACGTCACCTTCGCGGTGCGCGACACTGGGATGGGTATCGCCGCGGCTGATCTGCCGCACGTATTCGAGCGGTTCTGGCGCGCCGACCGCGTGCGCTCCAGAACCGCCGAGCGCGGCGGCTTCGGCTTGGGCCTCGCGATCAGTCAGTGGATCGCGCAGGCGCACGGTGGCACACTCACCGTACAGTCCCGGCTCGGCAAGGGCTCACTCTTCACGCTGACACTTCCGCTGGACACGCCGGATTTAACAAAAGCTTAATCTTTCGGCCATTCCGACTTAATACTGCCGCGGTATTGTTCTCTCAGGCCTTCCTGAGGAGCACTCAACCGTAATGTTCAACCAACTCATCGAGTCCAAGCGCAGCAACAAGAAGAGCCCAGGAACCACGATCTTCAGCATCGTGTTTCATTCGGCTCTTATTGGCGTTGCAGCATGGGCCACAGCCAACGCCGCCATCGAGAACGAAAAGGTGAAGGCGGAGAAAATTCAGTTCGTGGAAGTAAAAAAGGACGAGCCACCTCCGCCCAAGAAGCCGGACGAGCCGCCTCCGCCACCGAAGGACGTTACCGTGACGCCGCCGCCGCCCAAGGGCTTCCAGGTTCTCACGGCCCCTCCGATCGTGCCGGTGAAGATCCCGGACATCGATCTCAGCAAGAAGGTGACGGACGCGAACGACTTCACCGGTAAGGGTGTCGCCGGTGGTACATCCAAGGGCATCGTCGGTGGCGTTGGTCCGGTGATCAACGACAAGCAGGACTACTTCGAGTTCCAGGTGGAGAAGCAGGCAGCTTCCACCAACAACGTGAAGCCCGAGTATCCGTCGTCTCTTCAGAGTGCCGGGGTCGAAGGCGAAGTGCAGGCCAAGTTCGTGGTGGACACGACCGGTCGGGCGGACATGAGTACCTTCGCGGTCATCAAGTCCACCAACGACATGTTCAGCAACTCCGTGCGCACCGCACTATCGCGCATGAGGTTCATCCCCGCGGAGATTGGCGGGAGAAAGGTTCGTCAGCTCGTGCAGCAGCCGTTCACGTTCAATACCACACGCTAAACCTTCCCCAACCGGAGCATACGTACAATGCATCTCTCGCTGATTGACCTCTGGGCCCAGATGGGCTTCTTCGCCCGCGGTATCGTTTTCACGCTCGCTATCATGTCCATCTGGTCGCTCTCCATTTCCCTGAAGAAGTGGTGGGATCTGCGCTCAGCCCAGGCTGAGACGCGTAAGTTCGCCCCTGAGTTCTCGCAGTTCCTCGAAGAAGACAACCTCTCCGAAGCAGCGAATCTATCCGAGCGGTACAAGAAGTCGCATGTTGCCCGCGTTCTTGCCGGTGCTCTGGCCGAGACGCGTAACCTGGTACAGGATAACGCGGTCACGGTTGCGGACATCAACTCGTCCGAGCGTGCCGTCGAGCGCGAGATGCTCATGACAGTTACGGATCTCAAGCGCGGTCTGGGCGTGCTCGCGACGGTCGGTGCAACGGCTCCGTTTGTCGGACTGCTCGGTACCACGATGGGAATCGTCAACGCCTTCACGGGTATGGCCGCTTCCGGTTCCGGTGGTCTCGCCGCAATCTCGGGTGGTATCGCCGAGGCACTGATCACGACTGCTTTCGGTCTCATCGTCGCCATTCCGGCAGTGTGGCTGTTCAACTACTTCCAGACCAAGATCGACAACCTCACGGCTGAGATGACGTACACCTCGAAGGAGATGATCGACTACTTGATCAAGAACGTTTCCTCGGGCGAGTTCGGCCGCAGCCGTTTCACGCGCGAGTTCAACACCACGGCGACCGCGGGCAACGCCCCGATCTCCAAGTAATCGGATTGCGCGGCCCGGGCTCTGCCCGGCCGCGCATAGACGGCAGCGACGTAGACGTAGGGCGCGGCTTCAGCCGCGCCCAAACAATTAGGCGCGGCTAAAGCCCCGCCGTACGGAGATTTTCATGTCAATGTCAGTATCGAGCGGTAAAGCATCGGTCAAAGCGGAGCCGAACGTGACGCCCATGATCGACGTCATGATGGTGTTGCTGATCATCTTCATGATCATCATTCCGACGCTCACGTCCGGTGTAAACGCTCAGCCACCGGCCGGCCAGAACCTCAAACCCCATCCGGAAGAGGATCAGGATCAGTTGCTGGGTATCGATGTGGATGGCAACTACTACCTCAACAAGAAGCCGATCCGGAACGAGGCACTCGGCACCGCGCTGGGCAACATCTACAGCAAGCGCACGGAGGACAAGGTCCTCTATGTAAAGGCTGACAAGAACCTCGAGTACAGCAAGATCATCGACGCGCTGGACGTCGCCGCGAACAACGGCGTCCGTATGTCGGCGATGGTTTCCGATCAGACACCTGGGACACAGTCGAAGGTCGCTAGCGATAACGTCACCGCGGCTCCCAGTAAGGGAGGGGCGAAGTAATGGCTATTTCCACAGGTGGCAACGGCGGCAACTATAACGCCGAGCCGAACATTACACCGATGATCGATGTGCTTCTGGTGTTGCTCATCATCTTCATGTTCATCGTGCCCACGTCACGCAAGGCGCTTGATCTTCAGCTCCCGGATCCCACGCCCGTGCAGACCAGCACGCCGAACAACGATCAGATCGTGCTCGAGATCCAGAAGGACGGCACGTATCTCATCAACAAGCAGCCAGTTCCGCCGGGCCGGGCAGGGCTGGCAGCGGAGATTCACAAGGTGTTCGATCAGCGCAACGACAAGATCATGTTCGTGAAGGGCGATCCGCAGGCCAAGTACCAGCAGGTCGTCGAAGCGATGGACGTCGCGCGCGGCAACGGTGTGAAGGTGCTCGGCCTCACGCCAAAGGCCCAGAAGTAAGGCCTAACGCCATGTACCGTTCGCCCGTCGGAATTCCTCGGCGGGAGCAAACGCGCTGGCAAACGCGCTGGCAGGGGTGGCTTTTCTCCCTGCTGGCGCATTTGCTTTTACTGCTGTTGCTCTTTGTCCCCGCGAGTGAGCCGGATATAGATCTGCCGCACCGCGACGGAGCCGGCGGTGTTGGCCCTGCCGGCGGCGGTGGTGGCGGCAGCGGTAACAATGAGCCGAGGCTGAACTTCGTCCGAGTATTGCCGTCAGCGGGAGCTCCCGTGTCAGCGCCGGTGGTGCCGCCCATTGCGCAAGTCCCGCCCTTAGTGCCTCCCGTTGTTCCTCCAAAGCCCGCGCCTACCGTTCCCCCGGTGACGCCGCCGTCAGCGCAACCTCCAGCGAGTCCTCAACCCGCGCAGCCATCTACCGCCGCCCCCCCCCCTCAGGCGCCGCAACACCTACCACGGGAACCGGGACCGGCGTTGGAACGAACGGCGGGGCAGGGGCTGGACCGGGCACCGGCGGTGGCGTCGGATCGGGCGAAGGAACCGGCCGTGGAAGCGCGACCGGGCCGGGAACCGGCGGCGGCCTCGCGCAGAACTATCCGCCCACACCGAGACAGCTATTCCTGCCACCGCTGCCGCCTCCGGCTCGCGTAAAGGGTTTTAGACTGACCGCCTGGTTCGACGTCGATTCCACCGGAAAGGCGATCCTTCTGCGGTTCACTCCCACGCCAGACGGCGACTACAACAAACGGCTGAGAGAGACGCTCGCTTCCGTCCGCTTCCGGCCGGCTGTAACACCTACTGGCATTCCGATCCGGGATACCGTAGACGTGCAGTTTTTGTTTTAAGTCACTTGAAATGCGGGAAGTCGCTGACGTTGTGCCCTTCTGATTCGTACGATATGCACGACGCCGTTGCGTACTAATTACCGCGTTCTGTACCTCAGCAGCTCCAGGGCCCCCCGCGCATCCTGCCTTCGCCAATTCCACTCGTGCCACGCATCGGCACGGCCGAGTTCCGGTGGAGCCCAGCGGATTAGACCGTCTGATACCTGAGTGCGCGTCGGCTCAGGGAGGAGCGTGAGCGCGTTGACGAGCGTTGGATACGCGTTGGGGGAGAGCCCGGTGCTGAGATATGCGGCGTCGATTCTCCCCGTCTTCGCGAAGCGGTCGAGGTTACGGTGCGCGATCCATGCGTCGCCATTCCAATAGGTGAGTGCCAC
>JBBSHV010000197.1:0-5086 GCA_038232435.1 Gemmatimonadales bacterium
ATGGAAGGCAAGGGCAACCTCTTCAAGCAGTTCGCCGACATAGACGTCTTCGACCTTGAGGTGGGCTCCGAAGATCCGGAGGACATGATCCGCTTCTGCCAACTGCTCGAGCCCACCGTCGGCGGCATCAACTTGGAAGACATCCGCGCACCCGACTGCTTCTACATAGAAGAGCAGCTCCGGAAGACGATGAAGATCCCCGTCTTCCACGACGACCAGCACGGAACGGCGATCATATCCGGCGCGGCCCTGCTCAATGCGCTGGAAATAGTGGACAAGCCAATCTCAAACGTGCGGGTCGTCTTCTCCGGTGCGGGCGCCGCCGCGATCTCCACCGCTGAACACTACGTCCGCCTGGGCGTCAAGCGCGAGAACATTCTGATGTGCGACCGGCAGGGCGTGGTGTACGTCGGCCGCGAAGGGGAGATGGACCCGTACAAGGCGCGTTTCGCCAACGGCACCACTCCGCGCACGCTCACCGACGCGCTCGTCAACGCTGACGTCTTTGTTGGCCTCTCAGTTGCGCGCGCGGTGACGGGCGCGATGATCGCGGGAATGGCGCCGCGCCCGATCGTCTTTGCGCTCGCCAATCCGGTTCCCGAAGTTTCCCCGGAGGAAGTGCGCGCCGTGCGGCACGACGCCATCATCGCCACGGGGCGCAGTGATTACCCCAATCAGGTGAACAACGTCCTCGGCTTCCCGTTCATCTTCCGCGGCGCGCTGGATGTGCGCGCAACCGAGGTGAACGAGGCGATGAAGATGGCCGCGACGCGTGCTCTGGCCCAGCTTGCCAGGGAAGATGTCCCCGAGAGTGTCACGCGACGGTACGGCCTCAAGTCGGTGAAGTTCGGGCCGGACTATCTGATTCCCTTCCCCTTCGATCCACGCGTTCTGCTCTGGGTCGCGCCCGCCGTTGCGTGGGCAGCCGTGGCCAGCGGCGCTACGAAGGAGTTCATCGATCTGGATCAGTATCGCGACG
This sequence comes from Gemmatimonadales bacterium, assembly GCA_038232435.1. Lineage (GTDB taxonomy): Bacteria > Gemmatimonadota > Gemmatimonadetes > Gemmatimonadales > Gemmatimonadaceae > Fen-1247. Next base: position 980 of record JBBSHV010000197.1, read on the forward strand.
AGCTGGAGGAGCGCCTGGGCCGCGCGCGCGGCATAGTGCGTGGCATCATCACCCGCGCGCAGCGTGACCCAAAGCGCGTCGTCTTCACCGAAGGATACGAGCCAAAGGTCATCCGCGCCGCGCAGCAGCTGGTAGACGAGGGGATCTGCGATCCGATCCTGATCGGGAACTCGCATGATATCCATGACATAGCGCGCCGGCACGGGATTCCGATGATGGATATTGTCGTCGAAGATCCGGCAACATCGCCGCAACGCGACAAGTACGCGCGCTTTCTGTGGGAGCGACGCCAGCGCAAGGGGCTGAGCCTGGGCGAAGCGCACCAGCAACTATACAACGCCAACTATTTCGGCATGTGCATGGTCGGCTGCGACGACGCCGATGCGTTGCTCGCGGGCGTCAACATGCACTACCCCGAAACGCTACGCCCAGCACTGGAAGTTATCGGCGCGCATCCCAAGGCCGGACTCGTGAGCGGCATGTTCATGCTCGTGTTCGAGAAGCAGGTAATCTTCTGCGCCGACACCACGGTCAACATAAATCCCGCGGCCGAGCAGTTGGCGCGAATTGCGTCGGCCGCCGCCCGGGTGGCGCGCAACTTCGGGATCGAGCCGCGGATCGCGATGCTGTCGTTCTCCAACTTCGGCTCCGTGCGGCATCCGGCGGCGCGGAAGGTTGCCGACGCTGTCGCCATCCTGCGGGAACGGTATCCCGATCTCATCGTCGATGGCGAGATGCAGGCGGACACCGCCGTCGATGAAGCGATCCTGAGCAAGATCTACCCTTTCAGTACACTGAAGGAACCGGCCAACGTGCTGATCTTCCCAGATCTGAGTGCCGGCAACATCGCATATAAATTGCTTGATCACCTGGGCGGCGCTACAGCGATCGGCCCAATTCTGGTCGGCATGGACAAACCAGTGCACGTGCTGGAGCAAGGCGCCGATGTGCAGGACATCGTGAACATGGCCGCCGTTGCGGTGGTGGATGCACAACAGCGCGAACAGCGGCCCCAAGCTGAGCCGGTGCTTTGATTCTTTGACCACTCTTTTACTCATCTACGAGGACGCAGATGTCCGTTGATTCATTGAAGGAACAGGGCGTCACGCCCAGCGGAACGGTTCACTTCAACCAGGTCCCGCCGGAGCTGTTTGATGCCGCCGCGCGCCGCGCGGAGGGCCAGTTCGCGGACAGGGGTCCACTCGCCGTGGTCACGTCGCCTCACACCGGGCGATCGCCCAACGACAAGTTCGTGGTGAAGGAACCATCGTCCGAGAACGACGTCGATTGGGGCAAGGTCAATCGCCCGATGGACGAGGCGCACTTCGATACGCTCCTCGCCGACGTGCAGGCGTACCTGGCCCCGCAGCCCGAGCTGTTCGTGCAGGATCTGTACTGCGGCGCGGACCCACTGTACCAACTGTCGGTGCGCTACGTCTCGCCCAACGCATGGCAGATGGCCTTCGTGCGCAACATGTTCCGCCGACCGGATCGACAGGAACTAACCAGCTTTGTCCCCAACTTCACGGTGCTGCACGCGCCGGAGATGCAGGCCGATCCCGCTCGCCACGGTACGCGCACCAGCACCTTCGTCGTACTGAATCTCGCGCGCCGGATGATTCTCATCGGCGGAACGCGCTATGCCGGCGAGCTGAAGAAGGCGATGTTCACGGTCATGAATTACCTGCTCCCCAAGCAGGGCGTTCTCTCCATGCACTGCTCTGCCAACATCGGCAAGGCAAACGATACGGCGCTCTTCTTCGGTCTCTCCGGCACCGGTAAGACCACTCTCTCAGCCGATCCTGAGCGCGACCTGATCGGTGATGACGAGCACGGCTGGTCCAATGACGGCGTGTTCAACTTCGAGGGCGGCTGCTACGCCAAGGTCATCAATCTCTCGCCCGACACTGAGCCCGACATCTATCGCACCACGCAGATGTTCGGCACCATTCTGGAAAACGTGGTGCTGAACGAGAATAAATGCGTCAAGTTCGATGATCAGTCCATCACCGAAAATACGCGCGCATCGTACCCGCTCAGCTACATCCCCAATCACGTCCCGAGCGGCCGCGGCGGACATCCAAAGAACGTCGTCTTCCTCACGGCTGACGCATTCGGTGTCCTGCCCCCAGTCGCGCGTCTCACGCCGGAACAGGCGATGTATTATTTCCTGTCCGGCTATACCGCGAAGTTGGCCGGTACCGAGCGCGGCGTTACCGAGCCGCAGGCGACGTTCAGCGCCTGCTTCGGCGCTGTCTTCCTCGTCTGGCCGCCCACCAAGTATGCGCAGATGCTCGGCGAGCTTCTCAAGAAGCACGATTCCAAAGTATGGCTCGTCAACACCGGGTGGAGTGGCGGCCCCTACGGAGTGGGCAAGCGCATGAAGCTCGCCTACACCCGCGCGATGGTTAGCGCCGCACTCGCCGGCGATCTCGATTCCGCACAGACCAGCACCGACCCGTTCTTTGGGCTGCATGTTCCGCAGCACGTTCCGGGAGTTCCGGACGACATTCTCAACCCGCGCAACACCTGGCCCAACGCCGATGAGTACGACGCATCGGCCAAGAAGCTGGCTGAGATGTTCCGTGCCAACTTCGAGAAGTTCGGCAGCGAATCCGAAGCGATCAAGGGAGCCGGCCCAAACGGATAACCAGGATGCACCCTCCGTGTCGTTCGTAGGGCGACCGGCGGGCGACCGCCGGCCGCCCCTCCATGTACATCTCAAATCGCCGCCGACATGGAAATAATTCGCGATCCCATCTGGAACAACATCCGCGTGGACTCGGTGGCGCTGGATCTGGTGGACACACCGGTATTCCAGCGCTTACGCTATGTGCGGCAGTTGGGACTGGCGTATCTGGTGTATCCCGGCGCGACGCACACGCGCTTCGAGCATGCACTCGGCGCATATCACCTGTGCCGCATCGCGGTTGCACTGATTCGCGAGCGCGGCGAACTGTCCGATATACCGGACGATGAGTGCACCATCACGGCAATCGCCGCGTTGCTGCACGACGTGGGACATTACCCGTTCTCGCACGCGTTGGAGGAGATCGGCGCCACGCATCACGAGGAGGTGGCGCATGATCTCATCACCACGGGACAGATCGCCGCGATTCTGCGGAACAACTTCGGTAGCGACGCGCCCGATCGCATCATCGCGCTCATACGCGGACGCTCGACGTCGTCGCTGCAGGGGCTCATCTCCGGTTCGCTGGATCTGGATAAGATCGAATATCTCAAGCGCGACGCGCACATGTGCGGCGTTGCGTATGGCGAGATCGACGTTGATCGGCTCATCAACTCGATGGTTCTACTGCGCGATCCCGAGACCGGGCTTACGCGCGTCGGGGTCGCCGAGAAGGGACTGTCGGCGCTCGAATCGCTGCTGTTCGCCAAGTACCAGATGTACCGCAACGTGTACTGGCATCACGCGGTGCGCAGTGCAACGGCAATGTACAAGCGCATCGTGGAAGACGCATGCAACAGCGGCGTGCTGACGCAGGATCAGCTCGTCGCCTTCACCGATGAAGGACTGCTATACTATCTGGCCGAGCGCGCGCCAACGCCGTTGCTCGCCGCCTTGCGCAATCGGCATCTGTACAAGCGCGTGGCCGAGTGGCCGGCGTCGGAACTGGTGGATGGGTTCGGTGAGTGGATCGGGAATGATCGCGCGCGAACTTTTACGGCCGAAGATCGGATCGCGCGCGAGCTCGGACTCGAGCCCGGCGAGGTACTGCTCGATTTTCCAGAGAAAACCCAGATGCTCGGCCTCGACATTCCTGTGCATCGGCGCGACGGCACGGTCGAACGGCTCACGGAGCGCGGTATCGGCGGTGCCATTAACCTGCCGAGACTATCCCAGGAGTTGTATCAGTCGGCCCGATGGATGCGCGCCTTCGCGATCCGGAGGGTTGACGTTGACTCCCGCCAAATCGCGGCGCTCATTCGGGCCAGCTGATTCCAGGCGGTAAGCGGCGGTGTCCCCTCGACTGTGGACCCCCCGACAGAGGGGAAAAAGATCCGATCTTAACGCCCTGGCCGTATTCACGTCTAAACAGCTGAACAAGGCGGTGCTGCCGCCGTTCAACCATGATGGCGCGAAGA
>JBBSHV010000198.1:0-5076 GCA_038232435.1 Gemmatimonadales bacterium
GCCCCCCCAGTGTCGGGTGCGCGCCCCCCCCGCGCGCGAGTGAACCAACCACGCCACCCGATCCCAAACCCCGCCGCAAAACCGCGCGGGGCGGCAAATGGCCCCCCCTTCTCTGTTGATGTTCTGTATCGCCCTGTTAGACAGGTCTTAGCTACCGCCGAGCGGCTCTCGCCCCGGCCTGTGCCACTCAGTCCGGATCGGCCGGATCGGCCGGATCCTCGCTGTCATCGAGGTCGGGATCGAATCCCTCGTCGTCATCCTCATCGTCCTCGTCGAAGTCGTCTTCGTCCTCGTCGTCGTCCAGTGCGTCGTCGTCATCGAGGTCGTCGTCATCCAAGTCGTCCTCATCTAGTTCTTTCTCATCATCGATGTCGTCGTCCAGCAGATCATCCTCGTCGTCCTCGTCGTTCAGATCTCCGTCGAGGATCTCGTCCTCCGGGTCCTCGTCAAAAGAACGGGCGCGCACGGCGCGTCGGTCTGACAGGAGCGCTGCTTGAACCGGTATGACATCCAGCTCTTCGAACATGTCTTCCGTCTCCATCCAAATCACAATTGATTCGCAATTAATTCAAGTAGCACACGATCGTGATACACCGGACCGTAGCGCAGTTGCAAGTATTGGACACGTGGGCCAAAACACTCACGAGACTACGATGCATCACGCACCAGGAATCATTCTACGACGCACGCTCTCGCTTGGAGTCCCGCGACAGCTTCTTCCGGTCACTGGAGCCCAGGTGGCGCTTGCGCAGGCGTATGGCCGCCGGGGTGATCTCGATGAGCTCATCTTCCTCGATGTACTCCAACGCACTCTCCAGCGTCAGCAGCCTGGGCGGCTCCAGCTGGATGTTTTCGTCGGTCGATTTGGAGCGCATGTTGCTGAGTTTCTTCTCTTTGGTCGGATTCACGTCCATGTCGCCGGGACGCGAATTCTCACCCACCAGCATTCCCTCGTAAACCGGGTCGCCCGGGCTCACAAACAGCGTCGCGCGTTCCGCCAGATTGGCCAGCGCAAACGCGACGATGGCGCCGCCTTCCATTGAGACCAGCGTGCCACGCGACCGGCCAGCCAGCGGGCCAGCCCATGGTCCGTACTCGAGAAACCGGTGGTGAATGAGCCCTGTCCCGCGCGTGTCCGTGAGGAACTCTGAACGGTAGCCGAAGAGGCCGCGCGCCGGAATTCGATACATCACGCGCGTCAGTCCCTGCCCCGGGTTCTTCATCTCGATCATCTCGGCGCGACGCGACCCGAGCTTCTCGATCACCGCGCCCAGAAATTCTTCGGGGACGTCGATGGCCAGCTCCTCATAGGGCTCCAGGCGCTCACCGTTGGGCCCTTCACGCGTGATCACGCGCGGGCGCGACACCTGGAACTCGTACCCCTCGCGCCGCATCGTCTCCATCAGAATGGTGAGATGCAGCTCGCCGCGGCCGGACACCGTCCACGTGTCGGTGGACTCCGTATCTTCGACCTTGAGCGCGACGTTTCGCTCCAACTCCCTGTACAGCCTGTCGCGCAGCTGCCGTGACGTCACGAACTTCCCTTCCTTGCCTGCGAACGGCGAATTGTTCACCAGGAAGTCGACCGAGATGGTCGGCTCCTCAACGGTGATCCCTTCCAGCCGCTCGGGGTTGTTCACGTCCGCGACCGTGCTGCCGATCTCCACGCCTTCGAGTCCCGCGAGCGCCACGATATCGCCCGCGGGCGCGCTCTCAACCTCGGCCCGATCCAATCCGTCATAGGCGAAAAGCCTGGTGATCTTGGCCTGCTCAGGATTTGCGGTGGGCTCCATTGCGAGTAGCACCACCGGTGCGCCGACTCTGGCCGTACCGCGCTCGATGCGCCCGATCGCGAGCCTGCCCAGGTACGGCGAGTGGTCGATCGTGGAGCAAAGCATCTGGAACGGCGCGTCGACCTCCGTCGCTGGCGGCGGGACGTGATCCACAATGGTCTGGAACAGTGGAGTCAGGTCCGTCGCTTCCGTGTCCATGTCCATCGTTGCGACGCCCTGGCGTGCCGACGCGTACACCACCGGCGCGTTGAGCTGCGACTCGTCCGCTTCGAGTTCGATGAACAGGTCCAGGATCTCGTCATGCACACGCATCGGGTCGGCGCCGGGCCGATCGATCTTGTTGATGACGACGATTGGCGTACGGCCGAGCGTGAGCGCCTTCCGCAGCACAAAGCGTGTTTGCGGCATCGGTCCATCAAAGGCATCCACCACGAGGAGAACACCGTCGACCATGCGCAGGATGCGCTCCACCTCGCCGCCGAAATCTGCGTGTCCCGGTGTATCTACAATGTTGATCTTGGTCCCGTGCCACGTCACCGACGTGTTCTTGGCCAGAATCGTAATTCCCCGCTCGCGCTCGAGCGGGTTTGAATCCATCACGCGCTCAACCACGTTTTGATTGTCGCGGAAAGCGCCACCCTGGCGGAGCATCTTGTCCACCAGGGTAGTCTTGCCGTGATCGACGTGTGCGATGATGGCGATATTGCGAATGGGCTGCTGTTGTGGCATAGCCTTGAAAGATAATCACGCGGGGTTCAGGGATGCACCCGTGGGGCCTTCTGCTGTTATCTTTCACTTGTGCTCATACGCATCGCGACCGTGCTCGCGCTGGTCGTGCTCAACGCGTTCTTTGTGGGCGCGGAGTTCGCGCTGGTCCGCTCACGCAAAACCCGCCTGGAAGCAATGGCCCGGACCGGCGACGGCCTGGCGCGCATTGCCCTGCGAGCGACCAATAACATCGGCTCCGCGCTCTCGGCGAGCCAGTTGGGAGTGACCCTTACCAGCCTCGGGCTCGGATGGGTGGCCGAGTCGGTGTTGGTGGACTCGTTCACGGATGCAGTAACCCAGCTTCCGATCGCGATCGCGCTGCCGGTCCGGGTGGCTATCGCGACCACCATCGCCCTGACCGTGGTCACATATCTGACGGTCGTTTTCGGTGAGCTGACGCCCAAGACCGCGGCGCTCAATAACCCGGAGAAATGGGCCCGCTACCTCGTCCCGTCGCTGATGCTATTCGCCTGGGTAGCTCGGCCATTCACGTGGGTGCTCAACCGGTCCGCCGTCGCGGTGCTCAGGGCGATGCACCAGAAGCCGGTTCCAGCCGAAGAAGCCGTGCACTCACCCGAAGAGTTGCGCATGTTGGTGGAGCAGAGCGAGGAGGGAGGTGCGATTGAAGAGAATGACGCCGCGCTGCTGGACGCTGTCTTCGATTTCTCGGAGAAGAACGCGCGCGAGGTGATGACGCCCCGCACCGAGATCGTCGCGCTCGATATCAGCTCGACGCTGCAGGAGATCGTCGCGACCGTGAGCGACAGCAGACTGTCGCGTTTCCCCGTTTACGATGAGACGATCGACGACATAGTAGGGCTGATCCTTGCCAAGGATCTCATACCGGTGCTGGCGGAGCGTAACGATACGTTCGCGCTGCGGCCGCTCATTCGGCCCGTGTACTTCATCCCCGGCTCGCGCGAAGTCGAGGATGTTTTGTCCGACTTCAAGCGCCGCAAGGAGCACATGGCCATCGTTCTGGACGAGTACGGCGGCACGGCCGGCGTCGTCACGATGGAGGATCTGCTCGAGGAGATCGTCGGTGAGATCCTGGACGAGTATGATGTGGCCGAGGACACGACGGTGCACATGACGACGGGCGAGACACTGGTGCCCGGCGCGACCAACGTGAGTGAGCTGAACGAACAGTTCGGAACGGCGGTCCCGGACGATCACTACACCACCATCGGCGGCTACGTGTTCGGCGCGTTGGGGCGGCTTCCGGCGATCGGCGACCGTGTGGTTGCTGGCGGCGCGACGTTCACAGTGGCGGAGATGGAAGGGCGCAAGATCGACACGCTAGCGATGGATTTGCGCCTGCCTACGCCTCCTCCGTCTACGCCAGAGCCTGCCGCGTAACATTGCCGCCAACGCGGCGTGCAATTCGGGCGCACATCCTTGTAGCGGCAATAAAGCTGGACGGATCGGCGATCCCCTGCCCCGCGATGTCCAGCGCGGTGCCATGATCCGGTGATGTGCGCGGGAACGGCAGGCCGAGCGTAACGTTCACGGCCTCGCCAAACGACGCAACTTTGATCGCGGTCATCCCCACATCGTGGTACGGCGCTATCACGGCGTCAAACGCGCCGCGCATAGCTCGCACGAATACAGTGTCCGCGGGAAAGGGGCCGAGCAGCCCGGCTTCACGAGCGACTGGAGCCAGTAGCGCGTCATCCTCGTTACCGAATCGGCCACCGTCGCCAGCGTGCGGGTTGAGGGCGCAGAGCGCAATGCGCGGCGATTCGATTCCGAACCATCGCTTCAGGCCGTCGCGCGTCACCTCCGCCGCCTGAATAATTGCGTCACGCGTGACCGCCTTGGGAACATCTCGCAAGGCGATGTGCGTGGTCGCGAGCACAACACGCAGCCTGTCCGACGCCAGCATCATCGCGACTCGCGAGCCGGTGAGATCGGCCAGCATCTCGGTGTGCCCGGGAAAGTCGTAGCCACCGTCGAGCAACGCTGACTTGTCGATGGGTGCTGTAACGATCCCATCCACCTGTCCAGTGCGCGCGAGCTCAACGGCGTGAACTATCGCGTCGCCACTCGCCCTGCCCGCTGCCGCTTTTCCGTCGTTCTCAGACCAGGCTCCGACGGAGACGTCGAGCGGAACGCCACTGCCGTCCGGGCCGATGACGAGCAGATCGCACTCGTCGCGCAGGGAACTGTCTGCGAGTGCCGCGGCGATGATCTCGGGACCGATGCCGCGCGGATCGCCGATCGTTACCGCAAGCCGCGGCCGGTCGGATCTAGCGCGCAGCATTTACGTGCATCGCTACAGGCGCAGTGAGACGTAGGTTTCCTTTCGCAGTGCATCCAACAGCGCCCGCGTCTGCTTCTCGCCCGCGAGCTGTGCCCGGATGTTCTCGCGCACTTCGGCGAGTGAATACTCGCCCGGCTCGGTGCGTGAGACGACCTGCACCACCGCATACTTGGTGCTCCCGGTCGCGGTCGCAAGCGGGAACGGATTCGCTATCACCGTGGGCGTCACGCCGGTGAGGGCCGAGCGGTACGA
>JBBSHV010000199.1:0-5022 GCA_038232435.1 Gemmatimonadales bacterium
GTGAGGAGGGACACACGTTCACGAGCGTGGATCTCACCGATGACGTCCTCGAGAGCACGGACGCGGTTGTGATCGTTACTGATCACGATTCGGTGGATTACCAGCGCGTCGTTGATCTTGCGTCCGTGGTTGTTGACGCGCGCAACGCCACCAAGGGGATGAAGTCGGATAAGGGACGCATTGTCGCTCTCTCCTCGCTGCATCAGCGCGAGTACGAGCCAGTCGGCGCGCTATGAAGATCGCTGTGATCGGTACCGGTTACGTCGGCCTCGTGGCTGGCGCTTGCCTCGCCGAAACCGGCAATACTGTGGTGTGCGCCGACCTCGATGTACGCAAGATCGAATGTCTCAAGCAAAACGAGATACCCATCTTCGAGCCGGGGTTGGACAGCATCGTCGAACGCAACCAGGCGGATGGTCGCCTGTCATTCACCACGGATGTGGCCGGCGCTGTCACTGGGTCGGAGGTCGTCTTTATCGCCGTGGGCACGCCTCCGGATGAGGATGGATCTGCTGATCTGTCGCACGTCCTGGCTGTCGCTGAAACGATCGGGAAGAACCTGTCGCGTGAAATTGTGGTTGTCACCAAGTCCACCGTTCCCGTGGGTACTGCGTCGCTCGTGCGGGCCGCGGTAGCGCGGCACGCGAAGCATCCATTTCATGTCGTGAGCAACCCCGAGTTCCTCAAGGAGGGGGCTGCGGTAGACGACTTTCTCAAACCCGACCGAGTCGTGCTTGGAGTGGATAGCGACTTCGCGCGGGCGGCTATGGGAGAGCTGTACGCACCTTTCGTCCGCACCGGTCGCCCTGTTCTTTACATGGATATTGCGTCTGCCGAGATGGCCAAGTATGCGGCCAACGGAATGCTCGCGACGCGTATTTCGTTCATGAATGAAATCGCCGCTCTGTGCGAGGCGACCGGGGCGGATGTCGACCACGTGCGCCGCGGGCTCGGGAGCGACACGCGGATTGGGCCCAGTTTTCTGTTTCCGGGACCCGGCTACGGCGGGAGTTGTTTTCCCAAGGACGTCAAGGCGCTCGTCAAAACCGCGTGCGCGGCCGGCGTTCCGCTGGACGTTCTCGGCGCGGTGGACCGCTCCAATGAGCGGCAAAAGCGGTACCTGGGCGAGAAGCTGCGGACGGCGCTGGCTCCGCACCTGCCCAGGTCGTCGGGCTCGGGGGGTGCGGGAGCACACGATGACAAGCCTCTAAGCGGCGCCCACATCGCCGTTTGGGGCCTCTCCTTCAAGCCTGGAACGGACGACATGCGGGAGGCGCCCGCGCTCGTCCTCATAGACCAACTACTATCTGCCGGCGCGACAGTATGCGCGCACGACCCGGCCGCGATGGATGAGGCGCGCCGCCGCCTCGGTGAAACGATCAGCTACGCCGATACGGGGTATGAAGCGTTGGCCGGTGCGGATGCGCTCGTCATCGTTACCGATTGGAACGAGTACCGTCACCCCGATTTCCAACGCGTGAAGCAGACTTTGAAGCGGCCACTCGTGGTTGATGGCAGAAATCTCTACGATCCGGCCAAGATGGCTGACGTTGGGATCACTTACTACTCGATAGGGCGACCGCTCGCCGGCGCCAAGGTTCATAACCAGGTACACACCGCGTGAAGAGTCTGCACCGCTCGCTAATGATCGTGACCGCGGCGATCGCGGTCGTGCTTGGCACGGCCGCATGCCACAAGTCTTTCGATCCAAAGATTTACGCGAGCAATCCGGATGCGCTCTTTGCGGCTTCGCTCAGCCAGTTCAACCGCAAGCACTACGAGGACGCGGCCAAGGGGTTCGATCAGCTCACGCATAATTTGCCGGCTCGCGATCCTTTGCTCCCGGTCTCGTATTATTATCTGGGCCAGGCCCAGGAGAAGGGTGGCAGCCATCTTCTTGCCGCTCAGAGCTTCGCGCGGATCGCCGACGCGTTTCCGGATGACAGTCTGGCCGATGATGCCCTGCTGGCGAGCGGGCGGTCGTATGCCAAGATGTGGCGCAAACCGGAGCTGGATGCGCAGTACGGGATCTCAGCCGAACGCACCCTGCAGACGCTGGTATCGCTATATCCCGATTCCAAGCTCGTACCCGCTGCCAACGCGGACATCGGCCGGTTGGATAACATGTTCGCGGGCAAGGATCTCCAGACAGCGGAGCACTACATGCACCGTGGCGCGTACGACTCCGCGATTATCTACCTGAAGGACATCATCCGGCTGCATCCAGGGACGCCGGCCGCGCGCGATGCTTCCCTCCGCCTGCTCGATTCGTACCGCGCCATTCGGTACACGGCCGACGCCCGGGACCTGTGCGACGCCATAACCAAGACCTACCCTAGCGATCGGGAGGTGCGCGCGCAGTGCGGCTCGGCGTCTTCGGCGGCAGTTTCGACCCCCCGCACGTAGGGCACCTCCTCGCGGCTGTAGACGCCGCGGAGCGCCTCAGCCTGGATCGGGTGATTTGGGTGCCCACTGCCCATCAGCCGCTCAAGACCGCCACGCCGCATGCCGCCACTTCAGAGCAGCGCTATGCGATGGTCGTGGTGGCTGCGTCTGCCAACCCGAAATTCAGCGCTAGCCGGATCGAAATAGACCGGTGCGGGTTATCTTACACGATAGAGACAGTTGAGGCGTTCGCTCGGGAATATCCCGCCGCCGAGCGCTTTTTGCTGGTTGGAGAGGATGCATGGTCTCGCTTTGATGAATGGCGCGAGCCCGAACGTATCCGAACGCTCGTCCAGATTGAAGTTCTAGCTCGGCGGGACGACAGTGCCCATGCGGGCCGAGTTGTTGAGGTGTCGTCCAGTGAGATCCGTGCGCGGGTGCGCGACGGGAAGTCCGTACGCGGCTTCGTGCAGGACGCGGTCGCCGAGATAATCGAATCCGAAGGGTTGTATCAATGGTAACCAATTTATTCAGATCCGTCTTCGGCACCCGGCACGACCGGGAACGGCGGCGCGTACAGCCTTTGGTCGACGAGATCAATGAGCATTACGCCCGTCTCGGGCCGATTTCAGAAGATGAGCTGCGCGGACAGACGGCCAAGTTCCGGGCGCGGCTGCAGGACGCAACCGGCGACCTTGACCGCCGCATCGCTGAGCTGCGCGAGCAGAAGCATGCGACCGCCGATGCCAAGGACCGCGAGGCCATCGACGACCAATTGGGGGGCCCTGACGGTAAGGGCGGACTCGAGGCGGAGCTGCGCGAGGTTACGGCCGCGACTCTCGGGGAGATTCTTCCCGAAGCGTTCGCAACGGTGCGCGAAGCCGCGCGCAGACTCGTGGGCACGCAGGTGATGGTCACCGGCCACGAGACTGAGTGGAACATGGTCCACTACGATGTTCAGCTCGTGGGTGGAATCCAGCTGCATCGCGGCCGCATCGCCGAAATGGCAACGGGCGAGGGCAAAACACTCGTCGCGACACTACCGCTGTATCTCAACGCTCTGGCCGGAAAGGGAGCTCACCTGATCACGGTGAACTCATATCTCGCTCGTCGTGATTCGCAGTGGATGGGGCACCTGTACACCTATCTCGGCCTCACCGTCGGCTGTCTCGACGACACCGAGCCGGGGACGCCTGAGCGCCGCGCCGCGTACGAAGCGGACATCACGTACGGGACGAACAATGAGTACGGTTTCGATTACCTGCGAGACAACATGGTTGTCGCGCTGGAGCAGCGGGTACAGCGCGGGCATGCTTACGCGATCGTTGACGAAGTTGACTCGGTGCTGATCGACGAGGCGCGGACTCCGCTCATCATCTCCGGTCCGGTGGGAAATGAGGGCGACGTGGAGTACGCGTTGCACAACCCCGCTGTCGGCCGGCTCGTGCGTATGCAGGGGGATCTGGTCAACACACTCGCCGCAGACGGCGAGCGTGCACTGCGCGAGGGAGACACCGACAGCGCGGCCCTGCTGCTGTACAAGGCACAGCTGGGTGCGCCGAAGAACAAGCGCTTACTCAAGCTGCTCAATGAGCCCGGTGTAAAGCAGTTCGTTCAGCAGATGGATCTGAAGCACATCGGCGACAGGAAGTTGCCGGCGAACAAGCAGGAATACCGGGACACCGAAGAGGATCTCCTTTTCGTGCTGGACGAGAAGGGGCACTCGGTGCATCTCACCGATCGCGGAATCGACTTCCTCTCGCCCAACGATCATGACGAGTTCATCCTCCCGGACATCTCTCAGGAAGTACACACAATTGATCACGCCACGGATCTCTCACCCGCGGAAAAGATCGAGCGCCGGAACACGGTGAACCGCGAATACGCGGGCAAGGCCGAGAAGCTGCATATCATTCATCAGCTTCTGCGTGCGCACTCGCTGTACGAACAGAACGTGAACTACGTGGTGCAGGAAGGCGAAGTGCTGATCGTTGACGAGTTTACCGGACGCACCATGCCGGGTCGTCGCTGGTCCGAGGGGCTGCACCAAGCAGTCGAAGCTAAAGAAGGCGTGAACGTGCATGGCGAGACTCAGACGCTCGCCACGATCACGATCCAGAACTATTTCCGCATGTACGACAAGCTGTCGGGCATGACGGGAACGGCGGAAACGGAAGAGACGGAGTTTCACGAGATCTACAAGCTGGGCGTGGCGGTCATTCCCACGAACAGGCCGATCATCCGCAATGATCGCAATGATCTCGTCTACAAGACACGGCGCGAGAAGTACAACGCCATCGTGGAGGAGACGCAGCGGCTGCACGCGCTCGGCTTCCCCGTGCTGGTGGGAACGGTGAGCGTCGAGGCTTCGGAGACGTTGTCCAAGCTTATGAAGCGCGCCGCCATCACGCACAACGTCCTCAACGCAAAGTATCACCAGCGCGAGGCGGAGATCGTGGCGGAAGCTGGACACTATGGCGCCGTCACGATCGCGACGAACATGGCCGGCCGGGGAACCGACATCAAGCTGGGCCAGGGCGTGTTGGAATCCAAGCCATCCGAAATAAAGGACGCTGAAGGAAAGCTGGTCGAGATGGTCGAGGAGGGCGGGCTGCACATCATCGGCTCGGAGCGGCA
>JBBSHV010000200.1:0-4950 GCA_038232435.1 Gemmatimonadales bacterium
AGGATCATCTCCTGATACAGAGCGGACAGGGCTGCGTCGGTCATGACCATCGAAATATATGCCCGTGCACTTTGCGCTAAGTTTTCATCCGCCAATATCAGCCAATTTGCCACTATTAGCCATCCATCTAATGCGCGCTGTGCATAGTCGTGCTTCACTGGTCGTGCTACTCGCGACCGTTGTAGCTTCGTCTGCTCTGGCCCCGTCCGCGGTCGCCCAGCAGGCAACGCCGCCGGCGGTGATGCTAGACACCACTCAGATGGTCAGTGTATCGGGCGCGGTATATGACAGCGTGGCAAGGGCGCCACTGGCCGACGCCACGGTTCAGCTGATCGAGGCCACGCAGCGCCAACGGCTCTATTCCGCCACTACTGACTCCGCGGGCGAATTCCGGATCCCGCAGGTGCGGACTGGCCAGTACATCGTGGGCTTCTTTCATCCAAATCTCGATGCACTGGGACTGGAGCCACCGCTCAGAGTGGTGACCATCTCTGCGCCGGTCGTGTCGCTCGACCTGGCGATTCCGGGTGCGAGTCGCGTTCTGGCGGCTGTGTGCGGCGCGCGTCCTGCAGCGGATTCCACCGGTGCGATGGCCGGCATCGTGCGCAACGCTGACAACGGCACGCCGGTGCCGAGTGCGAAGATAATCGTGAGCTGGACCGATCTCATCGTCGATCAGAAGGGACTGCATTCCGAGCGCAGGCGCGTTCCGGCACAGGTGCGCGACGATGGCTCGTACACCATATGCGGCCTGCCAGGCGATGACCAGATCGTGGGGAGCGCCGAGGCTGTTGGCCGTCAGACTGGCCTCATCCAGGTCCAGATACCAGCAGGAGGCATCGCGCGGCGTGACTTCTCGCTGGGCGACTCGACGGCGGTCGTGGCGGCAACCGCAACGGGTCCGGACAATAAAGCCGTCCTGCGTGGCTCTGCCCGACTCTCCGGGACCGTGCGCGGACCCGGCAAGCGACCGATCAGCGGTGCAAAGGTGCTGGTGTGGGGAACGGGGCTAACCGCAACCACTGATGGCGAGGGCAAGTTCACCATGGACGAGCTACCGGCCGGCACCGTCAGCGTCGAGGCACGTGCACTCGGTTTCCTCCCCACGCACACCGCTGTGGACCTTAGGAGTAACAAGACCGCCGCCGTGGCGCTGTCGGTGGATGAGCAGGGGACAACGCTTGCGCCGGTCAGCGTCTTTGGCAAGCGCTCGGCGGGAATGAAAGACCTGAACGGCTTTCTGCAGCGGAGGCAGTCCGGTTTCGGCCATTACATAACAGCCGAAGATATCCAGCGCCGCGCCACCATATCGATTACAGATGCGCTCCGGACAACCCCCGGCCTACGCGTGAATCCCGGCCGCCTCGGTTATCAGGTCTCCGTACGTGGCGGTTGTTCACCCGAGGTATACCTCGACGGTGTGCACGTGTACGAGGGCGCCGAAAATCTGGATCAGTTTGTGCGGCCGGAACAGGTTGCCGGCATCGAAGTCTACACCGGGGTCGCCGGCGCTCCGATGCAATTTCAGTCCAACGGTTGTGGCGCGATTGTGGTGTGGACCAGACGCTGACGCGACGCGCGGGCTTCAGCAGCTATCCATCCGCTCAGTTGGACGGGTGACAGGGGCTTCGCGAACAGATAGCCCTGAGCGGATGAGCAACCCAGCGCGCGGAGTTGGTCGCGTTGGGTGGTCTCTTCCACTCCTTCGGCCACGAGCCGTAGCCGCATGGCCTTGCCGAGCGCAACGATCGTCTCGGCGAGCGTTGCATCGCTCCCGCCCGTTCCCATGCCATCCACAAATGCCTTGTCAATCTTGAGAATGTCGACCGGGAACTGCTGCAGGTAGCTCAGCGATGAGTACCCGGTCCCGAAATCGTCAATGGCGAGACGAACACCGAGTGCTTTGAGCGCGCGTAGCGTCTCCAATGTTGCTCGTGTGTTCTGCATCACGACTGTCTCCGTAATCTCGAGCACCAACCGTGACGGTTCGATACCGGTGCGCGCTAGCACCGCTGCCACATCACTTACGAGCGCCGGATCCTGCAGCTGCCTGGCGGACACGTTCACGTTCATGGAGAGTGGCACGCATGCGTCATTCGCCATCCCATCGTTCGCGATACCATCGACGGACGCCCAGGAGCCCTCCGCGTCCCAATCCAGCAACTGCTGGCACGCTGTCTGGAGCACCCACTGGCCGATGCGGAGAATGGTGCCGCTCTCCTCTGCGATGGGGATGAAGGTGAGTGGCGGGATGATTCCGCGCACGGGATGCTGCCAGCGCACCAGTGCTTCCACTCCCTGGATTCCGCCACGTTCCAGATCTATGATGGGCTGATACGCAAGGAACAATTGATGCCGCGCAAGTGCATGGCGCAGGTCCGCGCCGAGCTCCATGCGTTCGATAACAGCATTATGCATCCCCGGTTCAAAAACTGTCGTGCCACCCTTGCCTCTGCCCTTCGCGTGATACATCGCGACATCGGCGTTGCGCAGAAGCTCGTCGGTGGTCTCGCCTGCGTGCGCATGGGCAACACCAATGCTGGCGCTCACGAGTACCTCGCGCATTTCCAGTTGGACCGGAGTGTCGAGTGCGCTCGTTATCCGCTCGGCCACAACATCGGCATCTCCGTCGCTCGTCATCCCTTCGAGCAGCACCGCGAATTCGTCGCCTCCCAATCGTGCGACAGTATCGCAGCCGCGAGTCGCGCGCTGGAGGCGCGTCGCGATTGCCGAGAGAAGGGCATCACCGTGGCTATGCCCAAGGCTGTCGTTCACTGTCTTAAAGTCATCCAGGTCGATGAACATGACGGCAACGTGGCCGCCACGCATGGCCCGCGCGAGCGCACGTTCCACCCGGTCGTGGAAGAGTGTTCGGTTGGCCAGCCCCGTTAGCGAATCGTGGAACGCTTGGTAAGCGAGCTGTTCTTCCAACTGCTTGCGCTGTGTGATGTCACGGATAATGGCGGTGAACATGGCCGATTGTCCCGAGCCCCACGTGCCGATTGAGAGCTCCATCGGGAACACCGTTCCGTCGCGCCGCACCCCCTCGGCCTCCACAACTTCGTTGGCCAGCCGGAACGCACCGGACGCGGTACGTTTCAGTGTCGCGGTGTGGGCGTGAAGGTGGGGTGGCATCAGCATCGTGAGGTGCTGTCCGATCGCGGCCGATGGCGCGTGACCAAAGATGCGCTCCGCGGCTGAGTTCCAAAAGACGATGCGGTTGTCGGCGTTGGCGGCGACAATCGCGTCGGTAGCCGACTCGGTGACCGATCGGAAACGCATCTCTGATTCGCGCAGCTCAGCCTCAGCGGTGTGGCGCTCGCTAATGTCGCGAAAGTAAACTGATAGCCCACCCTCAGCGCCCGTGAGCGGTTGGGCGTGAACGTCGTACCATCGGCCGGTGCTTTCGAACTGTGTATCAAAGCGGACGACAGCATTGTCACGCAGCGCACGGTGGTATTCCGTGTCGTACGCCGTTCCGACGGCCTCTGGAAACATCTGCCAGTGGTCGTTGCCGAGCAGGTCGTGACGGGATCGCTGCAGGATCGCCTCGGCCTTGCTATTCACAAAGGTGAAGCGCCACTGTGCATCCAGTGTGAAGAGCGCGTCCGGCACGGTCTCCAGCACCTCCTCTCGATCGGTGGTGGCGATCTGGGCCAGCTTGACGGCTCGGCGCAGATCGAGCTCCGTCACCGCGGCGGCGGCGAAGGTACCGATCATGGCATGCTGTTCACTCGTCCACGCGCGCGGGGCGAAGTCGATCACGCAGAGATTCCCCACAGCCTGTCCCGCCGACGTGATCAGAGGGGCGTTGGCGCACGCGACCGCACCCATCGCGACGGCCGGGAAGGCCGCAAAGCCGGGGTGGAGACGAGCATCCTCCAGGGAATATGGCTGTCCCGTCGCCACGGAATACTGGCAGAACGTGGGCGATTGGCGTACCTCGCGCGAGGCGGCCATGGCATCCGGCAAACCCGCCTGGCCGAGGATGAAGTCGCGCTCCGCATCCACCAGCGTGATGAGGACGGCGGGGACAGCCATGACGTCTTTCGCGAGCGCGGTTAGTCGCGCGAAGGCGAGCTCGGGCGGACGGTCCAGGAGTCCAAGCTCGTTCACTGCGGCGAGTCGCGCCGGTCGGGTTCGCGCTTCCTCAAGCACCTGCGTCATCTCTTCGATGCGGGAGCTAAGGGATACCGCTTCGGCTTGTACGGCCTCGCATGCGTGGGGCATAGTGCCCCAAGTTTCGTCAGTCCCGCGATTTTGCTGAACGGGAACGCCAGTTGCGGGTATCGGCTGACATGTCTTCCATCTCTTCTTCACAGCGCCGGCTGGTCGCGGCTTTGTTGGCACCTTTCGCTCCCCTGGCGCTGGGAGCGCAGCGCGTGGTGCCGCTATTGCCGCCGCGGATGGAGGTCGGGGCCGCCTTCGAGTACGCCCAGCCGGTCAGTCAGTTCCGCCAGAACGTGCGCCGAGGATTCGGTGGGGGCGGCCACTTTATCCTGGGGCTGGATCGCGCGCGCATCCTCGGGCTGCGTGTCGATGCCGACTTCATCAACTACGGCAATGAATCGCAGTACTTCGTGCTCAGCTCGGCGTTCCGTCGCGTCAATGTGGAACAGAAGACCTCCAACAATATCTTCGTCGCGAGCGTCGGACCGCAGATCAGCGTTCCAACCGGTCCAATCCGGCCGTACGTGAACGGTGCAATCGGGCTGGCGTATTTCTACACTCAGACGTCGCTCAAGGGGACCGATCCCTACACCAACGAGCAGGTGGATCTCGCCCAGGCCACCAACTACAGCGACAATTCCCTGGCATACAGCGGTGCCGCCGGCGTGTACATCCCGCTCCCGATCATAGCGCAATCTGCTTCACTGGACATAGGTGCCCGCTACAACGCTATCGGCCGGACGCGCTATCTCACCAAGGGCGACATCATGAACGACCCGA
>JBBSHV010000201.1:0-4948 GCA_038232435.1 Gemmatimonadales bacterium
ATACGTGGTGCTGCGAGCCGTGAACGTGTACGGCGACCCTTCGCGCTGGACGGTCCAGCGCGCGCCGATGTTCACGCTGCTAAGCTTCCTCAATACCACCAAGTATCCGCCGTCACTGCTCTTTCTACTAATGACGCTCGGTCCCGCGCTACTGCTGTTGCGCGCGATGGACAGCGGCACACCGCGCTTCCTCCGGCCCGCGCTCATCGTCGGTAAGGTGCCAATGTTCTACTATATCATGCACGTGCTTTTTATCCACGTCGCGGCGGTGATTGCATCTTACGCTCGCTACGGCGACGCGCACTGGATGTTCGAGTCGCCGAGCGTGGATCGGTTCCCAATCAGCCAGCCACCCGGATGGCCGGCCGGTTTACCGGTGGTGTATCTCGTGTGGGTCAGCGTGGTGCTGTTGTTGTATCCGCTCTGCCGCTGGTATGCCGGTCTGAAGCAGCGGAGCCGTAACCCGTGGCTCAGCTATTTGTAGCGCCGCCTGGTATGTCGGTTTAAATCACCGTGAATTCTTTCTGCATCCCGTGCATGAAGTGCGGCTTGCCGTCCTTGACGTCGGGTGAGAAGCAGGTAAAGCCGTAGTGGCCCGGCGGGAAGTTCCCCTCGATCACCACGGTTGCACCGGGCGCAATCTCCGTCACGCCGCCGAGTCCCTGTGCGGGAGCGGGCTTCCCATTTGGATTGTTCCCCCAGGCAAGGAATTCCTTCTGGCCCTTACCGGGATCGAAGCGGCTCACCACGACCATGTGCGGCTGCGATGCCGCGTTGGTCACGGCTATCACATGTCGTCCACTGGTGAGCGGGCGCGACAGGGTGAAGTCGTAGTCGGTCAGCGTCAGAGTCATGTCGCTCTTCGGTAGCATGGCGTTGCTCAGGGAACGCGACGAGGGCGTTACGGTAAACCCTTTGGCCATTCCCTTCATGAAGTGCGGCATGGGGTCCGGACCTGGCACTTCGCAGAAGGCCAGATAAGTGCCCGGTTTGAGCACGAGTGTCGCGTTGCCCTCAGCACCCGGCATGATCGCGTTCGGGCCGCCTACCTGATGCATCCAGCTCGGGCGGAGGCCGTGGCCCGCCGCGATGATCGCTGCAATTCCGTCGGCCGGTGTCTTCCCCTGGTCCAGCCTCATCACGGTCAGGTGATGCTCTTGCTTGCCGCGGTTGAGTAGCCGGAAGGTGGTCATACCGGCGGGGATGGAGGCCGGCAGGTCGAAGGCGAAGTCATGCGCGACCACGGTGACGACGTTGGAGCCGCGAGGCGAAAACGAGGCGTTGCGCCCCGCGAGCGCGCCCCGATTTACAGCTGTTTGCGCGTCAGCCAGCGGCACGAGGATCAGCGTAGCAGCCAGCGTGAACGTGAGAAGAGTGAAGCGGCGACGGGCGACAGCTTCGGTCATGTGATTCTCCCGGAAGAGTGTGTGGTGCGCGGCTGTGAACACGGGGACGTAACCGTCCCCCGCGTCCTGGCCCGGCAACATTGTTAATTTATGGATGACCGGTACATTGGTCTCTGGGACGTTTGTCCCATCTTTACGAGTGCGTTCGTCCACCGTCATTCAGGACGTCCGAGATCATGCAGGTACTCTCGCGCGCTAATGAGCGCCGCCTGGCTGAACTGACCGAAGTGCTCGCGACACCACTTGCGTACGGCAGCCGCGAGCAATGGTATGCATCTGCCACACGTGCGATACGAGATTTCTTTCGTGGCGATTCCGTGTTCCTGTGCACGCCGGATCGAGGAGTGCGGCTGTACTTCGACGACGATCAGCCGATGCTCGCGGCAGAGTTCGATGCGTGGATCGCGTACCGCCATGGCGAGATAGCGTGCACGGATGCGGCGTTCGATCGCGGTTTCATCGCCTGCCGACAGCGCCGACTCTCGACGTTCACGTCGGAGATGATCGATCGTCTCATCGGCAATCAGTTACGTCACTCGGTGGTGTACAACGACATTCTTCGTCCGGCCGGAGCACGGGTCTCCATCGGGTGCGGCGGGCTTACATCGTTGGGTGAGGTGATGTGTGCCGTCAGCTACGGAACAGCCAGCCCGAATCCGTTTGCGCTCGCGATGCGTCCGTTGCTCGCGTTCATCGTTCCGCTACTTGCCGCGGGATACGAGACCGTGCAGCGCGTGGATAGGGCGCACGCGGCGTGGCTCGAGGCGCTCGACGGCACGTCCGACGGATTCCTGGTTTTTGACTTGGAGTGCGACCGAGAGTTATACCGCAATGCGGCACTCGCGGCAATGCAGCGGAGCGATCCCGAGGGAGACATCGTCGTTAGCGCGATGCAGCGTATCGCTCACGGCATGAGCAGCTGTAAGAGCTCACCCGCGGAATCTGCCTCCACTGCGCTTGCTGCAGCGGCGCTGGCGCAGAATCAGGAGATCAGCACAGCACGCTGTCGATACATGTTACGTGCGACGCTGCTGCCGCCGGGCACATGTTCGACAGGATCCGCCGTTCTCGTCCTCGCCCGATCACTATCCGCAACATTACCGTCGGTTACCGAGCTGCGGTCCCGATTTGAACTGACGCGGCGCGAGGCCGACGTCGCGCTCCACCTTGCCGCCGGCATGTCGGATCACGCGATCGCGCGCAGGATAGGCGTCAGTCCACACACGGCAAGGCATCACGCCGAGCACGTCCTGCTCAAGCTGGGACTACGCTCGCGCAAGGGACTCGGTCTCTTTCTTCTGGACGGCCGCTTGGATTGATTCGCCGAGCTGATTTCAGTCCCGTGGCAGCGTAAGCGTGAAGGTACTACCGACACCTTCCTCGCTCTCGACGGTCAGATCGCCACCCATGTGTCGAGCGATGTCGCGGGCAATCGCGAGGCCGAGTCCGACGCCCTCGACGGGGCGTTTGAGTGACCGGTTCAACTGGACGAATGGATCGAAGATTGTTGGTAGCTTGTCGCTCGGAATGCCGATGCCGGTATCAGCGACGCGAATCAGGACGTTCATAACGCTGCCGTGCTTGGTACCCACGGTGACAGCCGACACCGTGATCGAACCGCCGTCCGGCGTGTACTTGGTCGCGTTCGTCAGCAGATTCAGCACGGCCTGGATGAAGCGGTCGCGGTCCGCGCGCACGGCGATGCTCGCGTCGCAGTGCTCCAGGCTGAACGTGAGGCGCTTCGCGCGAACCTGTGGCGCGATGAACGTCGCGACTTCGCGCAGGGTCGCGTCGACGGGCACGCTCGTCACGTCGTACACGAGTTGGCCGGCCTCGAGTTTCGCGAATTGCAGTATGTCGCCGATCAGCGACGTCAGGTGCGTGCTGGATGATTTGATCCGCTCCAGATCGTCGCGCTGCTGATCAGTTACGGCGCCACGCACGCCCATTGTGATGAGGTCGGCGTATCCGCTGATGGCGTTGAGTGGCTGGCGCAGCTCATGCGACATGTTCGCCAGGAACTGACTCTTCGACGCGTTGGCTTCCTGTGCCTCGCGCCGCGCCGACTCGGCGGTCGCGTACAGTTCAGAACGCTCGAGTGCCTGAGCGGCGAGGCGGCCGAGTGATTCAATGAATTCGCGCTCGGGATAGTCGAACGAATGCGGCTGCTCGAAGTTGAATGCCAGTACGCCCATGACTCTATCATCTGCCGTCATGAGAGGGAGCGTCGCCGTCGCGGCAAAGCCGCCAGCATCGTACAACTCGATCATGGCTGGGAAGCGGCGTGCTACATCGTCACGCGAATGGATCCACTGTGGCGCGCGCTCGCGGATGGCGGCGCTGACCGTGAAAGGGCCATCCACGGACACCTTTGGCAGCATCTCCATGACCTCGTCCGAGTACCCGGTGCTGTGGGTAGATTGGAATGCGGAACGTTCAGAGTTGAGGAGCATGAAGATTCCAGTCTTGGCTCCGACAGCACCGGTCCCAAGATCGAGAAAGGCGTTCACCACATCACCGGGTGTGACCGCGGCGCTGAACGCCGCGGTCAGCGACTGCAGCGCCCAGGTCTGCGCGACGGCGCTCTCGGCCAGGTCACGGGCGTGGATGGCCTCTTCCGTGCTCTCCATCAGTGCTTCCGTGGTTTGCTGCAGCTCCTCGGACTGCGCTTCCAGCTCCATCGCCGTTTCCTGGAGCTGCTCGGCACGCGCCTCCAATTCGGCGTTGACTGCCTCCAGGCGCGCCTCGGTGGCCTTACGCTCGGAGATATCCTCCACGACAGACACCAGATACCCACCGTCCCGTGCGTAGCTGCCGTCGTCACGTACGAAAGCGCTCGTCAACTGAGCCCACACCGTCGTTCCATCCTTGCGGATGTAGCGCTTCTCCGTTGCGTAGCGCGCCCGCTCACCGCGCTGCATCTCGCGAACCGCGCCTAGATCTCGTGCAAGGTCGTCCGGGTGTGTCACCGCCAGAAACGTCAGCGAGCACAGCTCGTCGCGCGAGTAGCCGAGGATGTCGCAGAAGCGCTGATTCATGTCGATCCAGGCGCCGGTGGGCGCGGTGTGGCAGATACCGACCGCGGCCTGTTCGAAGGTGGCGCGAAACTTGGCTTCAACGCGTTGCCGCTCGTCCACATCGGTGTTTGTCCCGAACCAGCGCACGATCGCGCCGTCAACTCCGCGTACGGGCACGACCCGGGTGATGAACCACCGGAACGCGCCGTCCGCCCCCTTGAGCGGGAATTCCATATCGAATGGCTCACCCGTCGCGATGGACTGCTTCCAGCGTTCGAGCACCTGGGGCAAGCGCAGCGGGTCATGTACTGAGGTCCATCCCCACCCTTCCATCTGTTCGGGCACGGTGCCGGTGTACTCATACCAGCGCGCGTTGTACCAGTCGATGTAGCCGTCGGGGCGCGCAGTCCACGCCAGCGTTGGGATGGCGTCGGCGAGAGTGCGCAGCTCCTGTTCCCGCTGAGTGACCGCCTGCCGTGCCTGCACCTGCGCGGTCATGTCGACCACCTGCGTCACGATGCCGAT
>JBBSHV010000202.1:0-4938 GCA_038232435.1 Gemmatimonadales bacterium
CGACGTATCGCTAGCCGACGATGTCCTTCCGGCGATCATGCGCGGCTACACACGCGAGGCGGGTGTGCGTGAGCTGGAGCGTCAGCTTGCGCGACTCGCCCGCAAGCTCGCGCGGCGTCAGGCTGAAGCGTTGGCGCGCAACGATGCGTCGGCGCTCGCTCCGGCCACACATCACGTGACCATCGCCGATCTCAAAGTATTGTTGGGCCGCGCCAAGTACGATGTGGATGATGCATCGCTAGACGACAGGATCGGCGTCGCGACGGGACTCGCATACACCACCGTGGGCGGTGAGACGCTGGACATCGAAGTGAGCGTCGTACGTGGCCGTGGAAAGGTGTCGCTCACCGGCACCTTGGGTGACGTGATGAAAGAGTCGGCGGCGGCCGCGGTGAGTTACGTTAGGGCCCGTGCCGCGGAGCTGGGCATCGCAGCCGACTTCTACCGTACGCGTGACATCCACATCCACATCCCCGACGGCGCCACTCCCAAGGACGGACCCAGCGCTGGAATCGCGATCGCCACGGCCGTCGCGAGCGCCCTTACCGGCGTGTCGGTGCGCGGCGACGTAGCGATGACGGGCGAGATCACGCTGCGCGGGCGCGTACTGCCCATCGGCGGCCTCAAGGAAAAGGCCGTTGCGGCGCACCGGAACAGGGTAGCGGATGTGATCATCCCGTACGGAAACGAGCGCGAGGTAGAAGAGCTGCCGCACGAAGTCCGCGACGCCGTGCGATTCCACGCGGTCCGCTCGATGGATGAAGTGCTGCACATCGCGTTGCGCTCGGCGCTGCCGCTCCCACGCGCCGAGCTTCCGAGTACGGACCTTCCGCGTGCCGAGCGTCCGACCAGTAGAGCGAAGAAGCGACGCCCAGCCGCGGACGCCGGAGTGACGGCCCATTGAGCGCGAATGAGGACGTGGAGCAGGTGAAGGCGAAGCCAGCCGCGCGCGACATGGAAACCAGGCCCGGCGATCCGCTGGTGATCAGGTCGTTGGACTTCATGGGCGGAATGGCTGACCTGGACGGCTGGCGCCCTGAGGCTGTCTTGCCGGAGATCGCGTTTGCCGGCCGGTCCAACGTTGGTAAATCTTCCCTGCTCAACCGCTTGGTGCGGCGCAAGGCGTTCGCGCGCGTGAGCAAGACTCCGGGACGTACCAGAGAGATCAACTTCTTCAACGTGAACGGCACTTTCGTTCTCGCCGATCTGCCGGGCTACGGCTACGCCAAAGTATCCAAGAGCCGGTCCGCGGAATGGGGACCGCTCATCGAGTCGTATCTGCGTTCTTCGCCACAGTTGCGTGGTGTCGTGCAACTTCTCGACGTGCGTCACGATCCCACGGACGATGACCGTCAGATGGTTGACTTCCTGAGTGATGTGGGTGTTCCAACACTATTTGTTGCAACAAAGACCGATAAGCTGGCCCAGGCGGCCCTCGCGCGGCGCTTGATCGAGATTGCCCTCGCGATGGGTGTCGATGAGGAGCAGGTTGTGGGGTTCAGCGCGCAGACGGGGGCTGGGCGCGACGAACTGGCGCACGCGATTGTGTCCCTTCTGGAAGCGGAGCCGCCGAGCGCACGCGATGACGTGGAGCAGC
The DNA here is from genome assembly GCA_038232435.1 of Gemmatimonadales bacterium. Taxonomy (GTDB): domain Bacteria; phylum Gemmatimonadota; class Gemmatimonadetes; order Gemmatimonadales; family Gemmatimonadaceae; genus Fen-1247. The sequence goes on from JBBSHV010000202.1 coordinate 1,598, forward strand.
CGGACCAGCCCGAGCAGAGAAGATGATTCGTGCTCGCTGTTCCTTTCGAGCTCCATCTCGGTGGACGTCACTGATGCCGCGCGCGGCGATGAGTTGTGCCGCGCCTGTGGTTAGCGCCATCGCGTTCAGCACGGCATGCGTGCAGGCAACAACGCCGGGCGGCTATTCCTCGGCCGCGGCACCATCGACCGCTCAGGGTGACACGGCGGGGCGGGCGCTCGTGACGCCCGGGCTTGGCACCCTGCACCAGGATGGCGTGTCGCTGCACATAGCCGGCAGCAGCGTGCTCGTCCGTGGGCTGCCGCTGGACGAATCGCTCATCCGCCTGCTCACGCCCGACTCGTACCGCGCCCTGCACGATCTTAAGGAGAGCAATCGCGCCGCGATCAACGCGACGGTACGACGCTACGGCGGGCGGGCGGTATCGGTGTGGCTTGTCTCATTTTATGGCGTCGAGCCGAGCGCGCGCTTTACCCCGGGCGACGTGATAGTGACGAGCAGCGGGCGTGATTTCCGCCCGTATGACATCATCCCGCTCACGGTCGGGTTCGGCGAGCAGCGGCTTCGGCAGAGAGAGACGCAGAGCGCGTTGTACGTGTACGACGGCGACGTTCAGGTAGATCATCTTCTCACGATGGCGTATCAGGGTGTCACCGACGACACGTGGGAGGACACGCTTCAGCGAGTCGAGCGTGAGCGAGCGATGGTGCGTGCGCGCTCAGGAAAACCGGATTAGCTTTTTCCAGAATGCCAATACTACCGCTCCGCAAGCTCACAGACTCTCCGAACGAGTCGCTCAAGCGTGATTTCCTGGCCGAGATCGACGCCGCGCTGAGCGAGGACGCCGCGGATCGCAATGAGCTCTGCCGCCGCACTCTTTGCTCCCTCGTGTATCCCCACTACGCTGACAACTGGGATACGGCAGTCAACGATGCATCACTCCCGGCGGCGACGCGGCTTGCGTTGCTGGCGATGGACCCGCGCAACATCAATCTGGAGCCGGAATATTACGCCGAATGCGACGACGTGCGCTTTGCTCTCACCAAGCCGCTCCTGTGGCTCTGGTACTCGTTCGATCGCACCCCCCTCGGCGGCCAGAACGTCGATCTGGGTGTACGCTTGAGACGCGTGCTGGCGCAGCGAATCTTCCGGAAGTGCGGCGAGAACTTCAAGGCGTTCCAGTTCACCGAGTTCTCCTTCGGCTACAACATGGAAGTCGGTGATAACGTCGTCGTGCATCGGCACGTGATGTTGGACGATCGCGGCGGCATCGTGCTCGGTGATCGTGTGTCGATCAGCGACTACGCCAACATCTACAGCCACACGCACAGCATCGTGGATCAGAAGGATGTGACCGATGCTGTGACCCGCATTGATGACGACGCACGCATCACGTATCATGCGACAGTGCTGGCCGGCGTTCACGTCGGCGAAAACGCGATGGTCGGCGCGGGGGCCATCGCGACCAAGGATGTTCTGTCGTACCACGTGAACGTCGGAATTCCGGCCAAGAGCATTCGGGTGAAGCCAAGTGCGCCGTCGCATCTGCTTCACCTCACCACCGTAAAGCCGCCCAGGCGATGATGAATGCAGCCCGGTTTGCGACAGGCCAGACGTTCGGCGACTTTGTTGCCTCCGCCAAAGAATATCACGAGTTATGGCGCTTGGGTGCAAAACGCGCCGAGGTGCCTGCGAGTGTCGTGGCCGATCTGATCACGCTACAGCAGCCACTGCATCTCGTGGTGCTGAACGAGGACTGGTGTCTTGACGCGGTGGGCACCGTTCCGCCGATCGCGAAGTTGGATGAGCTTGTCCCCGGCATCGACATTATGGTCATGGGCCGAGACGTCAATCCGGATCTGATGGATGCGCACCTCACCGACGGTGGCAGATCCATTCCTCTCGTGATCGCATACGACGACGATTGGAAAGAGCTCGGCTGGTGGGGACCGAGGCCCGCGCCGCTGCAGCAGTGGGTCAAGTCGGTGGGCATGACCGTGCCAAAGGAAGAGAAATACCACTACGTGCGCACATGGTACGCGCGGGATCGTGGCGAGACGACGTTGCGAGAGATCGCGGACCTTCTGCTGCGCTGCGCTGATCCGACTGCAACAAGCGGATGATGTAGGAAGCAGTATGCTTGGCCGACAAGCTGACGCCAGCCGTAGCTTGGTGGTCGGAGGCCTCACATGGTGCAAGCGCTGCAAGTTCCCGACCCCACCGCTATCAAGATTGCGACAAAGGACGCGTGGCTGATCCCCCTGCTGCGGGAGATCGCGCCTGACGCCGATGTAGCTGCAATTGCGCTTGGGCAAGGCGGGAGTTACTGGAGCAGTGCTGTCGCCGCGGGAATCACGACCGACGATATGATCCTCGCGGCACTGGCCACCCGGGCTCAGATGCGAGTAGCATCCACCCTGGCCAGCACTGATCAGGCGTGCGCACGAATTCCGGAGAGAATAGCGCGCCGCTACGGCGTTCTTCCGCTCAGCCTGTCGGATGCTACGCTCGAAGTCGCGACCGGCAATCCGTACGACTTTGACTGCGAGCAGATGCTCGAGTTCGTCGCCTCGTGCCGCGTGCGCATGTCGCTCGCCTCGCCGATGCGAATCGCCGAGCGACTGGACGAAGTGTACCGGCCGACCAATGTCATCGAACGATTACTTGCCTCGACGGCCAGTGCAATTGTGGAAGAGATTCGCGCCGATGACTGCGAGATGGACGAGCGCGATCTGTCCGATGGCGCCCGCGATCGGCCCATCATCAAGCTTGTAGACCACATTGTCGCTGAGGGCGTAGCACTCGGCGCGAGCGACATACATCTGGAATCGGAAGAAGGGCTCATCGCCGTTCGGTATCGAATCGACGGCGTGCTGCGCCAGGCGCTGGCACTACCCAAGGCAATCGGTTTGCCGCTGGTGTCGCGCGTCAAGATCATGGCGCGACTGGACATTGCGGATCGGCTGCGGCCGCAGGGCGGCAGGGCGCTCGTCACGGTTGGCGGAGAGCGAATAGATCTGCGGGTTTCGACGCTCCCGGCGGCTAACGGCGAAAAGGTGGTTATCCGTATTCTGGACTCACGCGGAAGCGTCCATTCGCTTGACTCGCTCGGACTGGATGATCGGGACGCCGCGCAGTTACATCGCCTGCTGGAGACGCGCGAGGGGCTTCTGCTGGTCACCGGACCCACCGGATCGGGCAAGACGACAACACTTTACGCCGCTCTTCAGCGACTGCTGGATCGCGGGCTCAACATCATCACCGTTGAAGATCCGGTAGAATATCGGATACCGGGCATTGTTCAGGTGCAGGTGAACGAGAAGGCCGGCCTGACCTTTGTC
>JBBSHV010000203.1:0-4935 GCA_038232435.1 Gemmatimonadales bacterium
AAAAGAGCGCGACGAGAGACACCGCGGCGAGCACCGCTCCCCAGAAGGCGACGTCTGCCGTGTGCGTGAGGACAATGAGGACGCACCCCACGCCACTCAACACGCCGGCGGCAGTTTCCAGGATCGTGATTACCAGGAACATCGGCCCCACGGTCCCGGCCAGCGGACTCTTCGAGAAATGTCCCATAAGCCACTCCAGGTTCCCCCGCCGATCGATGATCTTGTCAATTCCTGATTGTAGAAACAGGACAGCCAGAAAAAGCGAAGCGAGCGCCTGAAGCAGCCAGGTCGTCAGAGCGGCATTTGTATGCATATGAGTGGGAGAATACGCCCGCATCGGGAAGTCCGTCAACGTCTGGCCAGTTAGATTGCAAGGATGCCCACCGACCGTCCCGCCTACCAGGAGCTCACCGATACAGCCACCGATGAGGGTGAAACAAGCTCCGGTTTCACCGCACTCGGCCTCGCCCCGTCACTTGTATCGGCGCTGACGACGCTCGGCTACGAAGAGCCGACACCGATCCAGAAGGAAGCCATTCCCCCCCTCATCGCCGGCTCCGACGTGCTCGGCCAGGCAGCGACGGGAACTGGCAAGACGGCCGCGTTCGCGCTTCCGTTGTTGCAGCGGCTGCAGACCGAAGGCCGCAACTCCAAGGGCGAGCCGAGCGCGCTGATATTAACGCCCACTCGCGAGCTGGCGATGCAGGTGGCGGAGGCGATCCACAAGTACGGACGGGTGCAGGGCGTCAGCGTGCTCCCGATCTACGGTGGTGCGGCGATGCAGCAGCAGTTGCGGGCGCTCAAGCGCGGTGTTGACATCGTTGTTGCTACTCCGGGCCGCGCGCTGGATCACATTCGGCGCGGATCGCTCCGGTTGAATAGCGTACGCACCGTTGTTCTGGACGAGGCGGATGAGATGCTGGACATGGGATTCGCCGAGGATCTCGAGGCCATTCTTAGCGAGACACCGGACGAGCATCAGACAGCGCTATTTTCGGCCACCATGGCGCCGCGCGTTGCCGCGATCGCGAGCAAGCACCTGCACAATCCCGTGCGCGTCACCATCGCGCGCGAGAAGCTCAAGGCCGGCACCATGCCCAAGGTGCGGCAGACTGCCTACATCGTGCCGCGCGCGCACAAGATGACGACGCTGGGCCGCGTGCTGGACATGGAAAACCCAACTTCGGCGCTGGTATTCTGCCGCACGCGTAACGAGGTGGACGAGCTCACCGAAACGCTCAACTCGCGCGGATACCGGGCCGAGGCACTGCACGGTGGCATGTCGCAGGAACAGCGCGACCGAGTGATGAAGAAATTCCGCGCCAACACCGCGGACCTGCTCATCGCGACCGATGTGGCGGCGCGCGGTCTCGACATCAGGCACCTGTCGCACGTGGTGAACTATGACGTTCCAACATCTCCCGAGGCGTACGTGCACCGCATCGGACGCACTGGGCGCGCGGGGAGCGAGGGCGTGGCGATAACGTTAGCCGAGCCGCGCGAGCACAGGTTTCTGCGCAACCTCGAGAACATCACCAAGCAGAAGATCGAAGTTGCTACGGTCCCGACTGTCGCTGATCTGCGCTCTCGCAGGCTGGAACTGACCAGCGCCGCGTTGCGCGAGACGCTGGTATCTGGTGACCTGGACCCGTTCAGGGTCGTGGTTGAATCGGTGGTCGACGGCGAGTTCGACGTTATGGATGTTGCCGCCGCAGCGGTAAAGATGGCACACGAAGCCACTGCCGATGGTGGCGTCGATCAGGAAGAGATCCCCAATGTTGCGGCGCCACGCGAGCGCACTCGTCGCGGTGCAGATGATGACGGCGACAGAGCACCCAAGTCAAAGAGTCGCCGCGACGGCAAGGAAGCGAAGGAGGGCAAGGGAGCCAAAGCACCGCGCCGCGCCGATTGGAAGGTGGCCAAGGTTTACATCGGCGCCGGCCGGTCCGCCCAGGTCCGTCCTGGTGACATCGTCGGCGCTATCGCCAACGAGCTGCAGATAGACTCCGACGTGGTCGGTGCGATCGAGATATTCGATCGCTTCTCGCTAGTCGAAGTTCCAGACGAGATCGCCGATGACATCATCGATGCGCTTCGCGCGACGCACATGAAGGGGAAGAAAGTTGTCGTGCGTCGCGATAAGGAGCACAGCGGGCAGCGCTAATCCTGTGTAGCCTGTGTAGCCTGATTCCAGTCAGGAACCGAGCGTGAATGGTACGCTCGCGCTGGTTGTTCCCCATTCGATCCGCAGCGTGCCGCCGTTGGATGCCTTGTCTATGGAGTAGGTAACCTGCTCCACCGGTGCGCTCGTCTTGCCGAGTGTCATAGGGGCGCGACCGATCTCAAGCGCTGGCTTGTACGGAACGCCCCACTGCTTCGGGCTGCTGAGCTTGCCAAAAATCACCTGCCAGGAATCGGCGCCGGGCTCGGTATTTATGGTGTAGCTGCCAGGTGCAAGCATTACGGTGCCGAACTTGAGCGGTTTATCAGTTGTGAGGACGGTCGCTTCGTCGGCCCCCGTGCGCCACGGCTTGCCGACCGGCATCATAGCCGATTCGGCGCGCCCCTTGAGCGACGGCCGGCCGTACGAGACGGAGACGTGCGCGGTCCCCATCGTCCAATCCGTCTTGACATGCGGACTACCGCCACCGCCAACGCCGGTCTGGGTCGTGGTCTGGGCACCGGCCGACATTGCGGCGGTGGTCAACGCGATTGTGCTCACGAGTGCGCGAATAGTTGTTTTCACTTTTCTTACGGGAGGAAGGTGGAATACATGTCTCAGACTAACGTAGCAGGTGGTCAGCCATACTGATATCGTAAAGCTGATTGACCGTTTAACTGTTTGGATCCAGAATGCGATCTATCTGCGTTCGCGCATCCAGCAGGTGAGCGCAGGTTTCGGCATCGGCGGCGCGCGGCATCGCGCCGTCTATCTGTGTCCTGAGCGCGATCAGCTCACCGCGCATCGCGGCGCGGACGTCCGACATCGCTGCCGGACCAGCGCTCGGACGCACCCGGCCGTCAGTGACCACGATGACCTGCGAGCCAAACGTATCACGCGCCGTATTGATCTTCCCATCGAGCTGATCCAGGTACGCACGCTGCAAATTGCGCCGGAACGCGTCGATGGCGACGCGTGGCGCGGTCAGCTCGGACCAGATTCCACGCCGAACGTCGGAGAGCATCTCCGGGAGCGTGTACACGTCAGTGAGTCTGGGCGCGTGTGCGTCAAATTCGATCATCCGCTGCATGCGCGCATCGTCCAGCAGTTCTCGCAACACGCGCGCCTGTGCCGCATTGACCCGAGCAAGCGAGCCGCTCGGCTCGATGCGACGAGTCACGGATTCATCAAGGAAGAAGCGCGGCGTCGTGAAGAGCTGTTCGTTCAGAAAGTTCACAGCGGCCATCTGCCGAGCGCGCGATATCGGTTTGTATACCGCGCCAGGCTGGCTTCCATACTTTGTCTGTACCTCCGCGCCGCCCACCACATGCACCACATGGCCCATCTCAAGCGTCCACTGTGTCACCAGCCTGTCATAGATCTCCTCCAGATCGGAGTTGTCCTCACCGGCCTTTTGGGTGACGCCGATCAGCATCGGCATGATACGCCTGATATTCTTCACGCCCAATGCTGTCGACTTCACCGCGTCCGCGTCACCCACCGCCTCCATCTCGTCGCCGGGATCTGGATTGTCTTCCCTCGACTCGGCCAGATTCCCGAAGCGGAACCACGGCACCGTATCCTGCATGCGCGCCATGGCGTCGAGCGCGCCGCGCTCGCTCTCAGGCGTGCGCGCGCCGGGGATCGGCTTGTAGCCCCACTCGATCGCGAACTTATCGTACGTGCCCACTCGTGGCACCAGGTCGTTCACCGCGATTGAGTCCTCCGGCTGCGCTACGTAATTGTAGCGCGCATAGTCCATAATGCTCGGCGAATAACCCATGCGATGCACCCATGTGCGCGAACGAACCGAGTCGGCCGGGTACATCGAACTCGCCTTGTGGTTGTGATACAGGCCGAGCGTGTGGCCGATCTCGTGCGCCACCACGGACTGGAGCAGGCGTCCCATCAGTGAGTCCGGCATCGGCCAGCGCTGTGCGCGAGGATCAAGCGGAGCGACCTGTGTGAAATACCAGTCGCGCTGCAAGTTCAGCACGTTGTGGAACATGCGGATCGAGCCGTTCAGGATCTCGCCGGTACGCGGGTCTGAAATGTGCGGTCCGAGCGCGTTCTCATTCGTAGAGGGAAGCCAACGTATTACGGTGTGGCGCACGTCATCCGGCGACCAGTCGGGATCGGTGGCGGGCGCATCCATTGGCACAATTGCGTTCCTGAATCCGGCCGCCTCGAATGCTGGCTGCCATTCCAGCACCGCTCTGCGAATCCACGGCTTCCACACGTCCGGGGTGGCCGGATCTATATAGTACACGATTGGCTTGATCGGCTCCGACATGGTCGAGTCGGGGAACTTCTTCTCCAGACGCCAGCGCGCTATGTACTGCCGCTCGACTGAGCGGTATTGATTCGTCCCGAAATCCGTGCGCGTGACGCCAAAGAAACCGACACGGTCATCTCCTATGCGCGGCGTCATGGGGCTGCCCGGTAGTCGCACCATGCTCCAGTGCGCCAGCACACTCTGCGTGCCGTCACGTGAACGCGCGAACGCTGCGGCTGGACCGAAAGACTGTTGTGTGCCGGTCTGCGTCGCCTCGACCTCGATGTTATCGGGGAATGCAACCGCGTTCTCGATGTAAGAGCGTCGCTCGTCGACGGATCCACGAATCGCTGAAAACTCCGGAGTGTTGCTGGTGTAAAGCCGGGTGACGTCGATCACAGCGGCGCTATCGCGTCCGTACGCGACCACATCAAAGACGGCGATGATCGGTGCGTAGTTTCCCGCGGATACAGCCTTGTAGATGGGGAGCGCGGTATCA
>JBBSHV010000204.1:0-4909 GCA_038232435.1 Gemmatimonadales bacterium
CCGCTTGTGCCAGAGGAGTTCTTATTCTTGTCGCTGTTTTGATCATTACCCTTGTTGCTTCCGGCCATGATGTTTCCCTCCAAGAGATGTAAAACCGCTTCTGTTCTCGCATCGTTAACACGCGCAACGCATGTGCCATATGCGTAACGTCGGGACGGATGTTACGCGCCATATTACGTTATAAATCCATGCCAATCTCTTCGTTATCGCGTGTTCAGCCGCTCGCTCCCGGTGCACGCGTCGCGCTGGTAGCTCCCTCAGGTCCGCTGCACGGAGCAGCTGACGTGGAGCGTGGTATTGAAACAGCACGATCGTTCGGTTGGGAAGCGGTTGTCGGCGAGTGGGTGCTCGCTCGATACAGTTACTTCGCCGCAAGCGACATTGAACGTCTGGAAGATTTCAACCGCGCGCTGCGGGATGATTCGATCGATGCCGTCTGGTGTCTGCGCGGCGGCTATGGAGCGATGCGCATTCTTCCGCAAATTGATTGGGCCGCACTCCGGCGCCACCCAAAAGCGGTGATGGGTTATTCCGACATCACTGCCTTGCACGCGGCGATCGGGCGCACATGCGGCATTGTTGCGTATCACGCACCCGTTGCACGCGCTGAGCTGTCACCGTTCTCGCGCGAATCATTCGCGCGCGCGCTGATCCAGCACGTCGATCCGTGCGGCCGCGCAACCGGTGCACGTGTCATTCGCGGTGGTGCCGCGCACGGCCGGCTCGTGGGAGGTAACCTGTCGCTCATCTCCTCCATCGCCGGAACGCCATACTTTCCAGACATGCGCGACGCGATTCTCGTTCTGGAAGACACCAACGAAGGACTGTACCGGATGGATCGCATGCTGACGCAATTGCTACTTACAGGCGCACTCAGCGACATCGTCGGCATAGCCTTTGGTCAGTGCACCGGCTGCGATGCCGACGAATCCAGCGATGACACACGTCTCACTCGCACTCTCGATGATGTACTGCGCGAGTTCGCGGTCGCGTTGAATGTTCCGTGCATCACCGGCATTCCACTCGGTCACATCGATGATCAGTGGGCCATACCGCTCGGCGCCCTTGCCACACTCAACGCCGACGCGCTTACCCTCAACGTAGAGGCACAACAATGACAAAGACGGGAAGAGATCTGATCGACGAAGCAAAGTCGCGCATCACCGAAGTGACGCCGTCCGTCGCAATGTCCAGCGCAACAGACCCTGACGTTGTCTTTCTCGACGTGCGCGAACCAAATGAGTGGAACCTGGGTCACGTTCCCGGTGCAGTGCACATTCCACGCGGCCAGTTGGAAGGCAGAGTCGAATCCGTGATCGATCGCGCCAAGCGCGTCGTGGTCTACTGCGCCGGCGGCTCACGTTCGGCGCTCGCCGCCGACACGCTCAGGCAGATGGGTTACGACAACGCAGAATCGCTCCAGGGCGGGTTCGGTGAATGGGCCGCTCAGGGCGGCGCGGTGGAGGAGTAACGTCCGCACCTGAGTAGGCCTTATAGGTTCCGTGGTTCCGTCCGAATCAGCGTCACAACAGCCTTGAAGAAATAGTTAGGCATGCCTAACTTGGAAGCATGGCTTTACCACAAACTTCCACTGAATTAGAACAACCGTCCGAAAAAGGGTGGCGCCGGACCAGGGGAGGGCCCAGTCTCGGCGAGTCGTACCGCAGCATACCGGTAGCCGAGAACGGCGCATGGTGGCGTAAGCTCTTTGCCTTTGCGGGGCCGGGATATCTGGTCGCGGTTGGCTACATGGACCCTGGGAACTGGGCCACCGATATCGCGGGCGGGTCGCAGTTCGGGTATACGCTCCTGTCGGTCATCCTGCTCTCCAACTTGATGGCCGTGCTGCTACAGGGGCTCTCGGCCAAGCTCGGGATTGTCACCGGCCGCGATCTGGCGCAGGCCTGCCGTGACAGCTACTCGCGCCCCGTGTCGCTGATGCTGTGGTTGGTGGCCGAGCTGGCGATCGCCGCGTGTGATCTGGCCGAGGTCATCGGCTCCGCGATCGCGCTGAATCTTCTCTTCAACATTCCCATTGCGGTCGGCGTCATCGTCACGTCGCTTGACGTGTTCGTGATTTTGTATCTCCAGAACAAGGGATTTCGCCGGCTGGAAGCGTTCGTCATCGGGCTCGTCGCAGCGGTGGGGCTCTGTTTCATGTTCGAGATATTTCTCTCGAACCCGCCTGTAGCCCAGGTACTGAGAGGCTTTCTCCCATCGCGCCAGATTGTGTCCAATCCAACTATGCTGTATCTGGCGATCGGCATACTGGGAGCCACGGTGATGCCGCACAATCTGTATCTGCACTCATCGATAGTGCAGACGCGGCGATACGCAGAGACCGCGCACGGCAGAAGGGAAGCGGTCCGCTACGCTTTCGCCGATTCGACAATCGCGCTGACACTCGCTCTGTTCGTCAATGCAGCAATCCTCATCGTCGCCGCTGCGTCCTTTCATACTACAGGCCACACCGGTGTGGCCGAGATCCAGGACGCGTATCGCCTGCTCACACCACTGTTGGGTGCGGGTGCGGGGACAGTGTTCGCGCTGGCACTGCTGGCTTCGGGCCAGAACTCGACGCTCACCGGAACGTTGGCCGGACAGATCGTGATGGAGGGCTTTCTCAAGATCCGTCTCGCGCCGTGGATTCGGCGGCTCATCACGCGCGCGATAGCAATCATTCCCGCGGCCGTTATTGCCATCATGTATGGTGAGAGCGGCACGGCCAAGCTTCTGGTGCTGAGCCAGGTAGTGCTCAGCATGCAGCTACCGTTCGCGGTCTTTCCGCTCGTGCGCTTCACCTCCAATCGCGAGAAGATGGGCGAGTTCGTCAACGCCGCATGGGTCAAGGTGCTCGCGTACACCGTAGCATTCGTGATCGCTGGCCTGAATGCGTGGCTCTTGCTCCAGATCTTCACGGGATGGGTATGATGACGGAGACACGATCTGCCGCAACATCCTCTGCAATATCCCCTGGAGTACCGGCTGAAGCATCCCTGACCGGCTCGGTCGAGGACTATCTCAAGGCGATCTACGAGCTCGAAGCGGCGCTGGGCGCCGCGCCTACTAACGAGATCGCGCACCGGCTGTGTGTGACGCCGGCTTCGGTGACGGGAATGGTGCGCCGGCTTGCCGAACAGGGATGGCTGGAATATCAGCGGTATCACGGCGTCCATCTCACGCGCCGCGGACGCTGTGCCGCGCTCAGAACGTTGCGGCGGCATCGCATTGTGGAGTCGTACCTGGTGCATGCTCTGGGCTACACGTGGAACACGGTGCACGACGAGGCCGAGCGATTGGAGCACGCCGTGAGCGAGGAGCTGGTGGACAGGATGGCCGCCGCGCTTGGCGATCCGCTGCACGATCCGCACGGCGCACCGATCCCGACACGCCGCGAGTGCTTCGAGTCGTGACTGCGAAGTGGCGCGGGGCGGAGATTCTGCTGCTCGCGATTATGGTGTCATTGTCAGTTGCTCCGCGAACAGCCACGGCGCAGCGACAAATGCGGCCTCAGATGCAGCTTCAGTCTCGGCTCCAGTCCCGGCTCCGGACCATCGCTATCGACGAGCGGCTCGCGCTCGACGCGGGGCTGCGCGTCGGCGACACTGTCGTAGTCGCCGCATCGCCGGAGTCGGCGGGCGACTCTATTGTTATCTCCGCGATAACACGCCGCGGCGCTGATCCTTCGGAGGTGGCTCGCAGCGAATATCGTGCGCGATTGCACCTGGATCAACTCGAAGCACTCACCGGATATGGCGACCGGGTGGATCGCTTCGCTGTCGCGACCCGGAGCAACCGGCAGGAAGACGCGGCGCAGCGCGCGATCAACAACGCGGCATTCGGATTCCATGCGTATCCCTCGCGCGAGATCGCGGTGGAAACATCGCGCACATTTCAGGTAGTGAGCAGGTTTCATCGCGCCATCGGCGTGATCACCATCGTTGCCAGCACGATCTTCCTCCTCTGCATAATGCTGCTCAAGGTGGAGGAGCGACGTCGAGACGTTGCCGCTCTCAGATTGATGGGAATATCCGCCGGCTCCGTTGTGCGGTCCGTGGTCATAGAAGCAACTCTGGTTGCGGCGCTTGGTAGCGCGATGGGTGTTGGAATCGGCGCGTTGGCCAGTTATCTGGTGAACGTGCACTATCAGGGCGTGTATCGCACGCCGCTCAAGTTCGCTATCGTTACTCCGGACATTGTCTTGCTCGCGGTCACTCTCTCGCTCGTTCTCGGCGTTGGCGCCGGCGTTCTCGCATCGCTCCGGCTCGTTCGCACGCCACCGCTCGAGTTGTTCGGCAGATAGATGCGATTCCTCCTGGCGCGCGCGTCGCTCACGCGACATCTGAACCGTACGCTGCTCGCCGTCTTCGGCGTCGCCATCGCGACGGCGCTGTTGCTGGACATGGTGATGTTATCGACCGGCATGCGCGAGTCCTTCCGCAGGCTGCTCGTGTCCAAGGGATTCCAGCTCCGCATCTCGCCCAAGGGGACGCTTCCGTTCGACACCGACGCAACGATCTCGGGTGCCTCGCTCATCGTCCGTATCCTGCGCACCAATCCTGATATCGAGCTCATCAGTCCAGTGCTCGGCGGTGCCGTTCACGTGCCGCGCATTCGAGCGACAAGCGGTCAGACCAGCCCGGGCGACGGCGCGATTACCGCCTTCGCGCTGGGCCTCATCCCGTCGCAGCAGGGCGACTACACGCTGCTCTCGGGCCGCGACGCTACCGCGCCCGACGCGATAATCGCGAACGATGACTTTCTTCGTGCGAGTGGCGCCAGAATCGGAGACACACTCGACGTGGCGAGCGGCTACGATCCGCAGCTCAGAACGTATGCTGGGCGACGCCGGTTGGTGGTCACGGGACGCGCGCGCTTCCTGTATCTGTCGGCCGGCCAGCTTGCCACC
>JBBSHV010000205.1:0-4884 GCA_038232435.1 Gemmatimonadales bacterium
CACGGACACGCTGAAAGTTCTGCTCACCGGCGCGGTCGAAGATCACCACCTGGCTGAGATTCTGGATCTGGACCTGGAACGGCAGCACGAAGAGGCGATGCAGGTCCCTGCGGCGCTCAACAAGGTGGGTGACGCGATGCCCGGATTCGGCATCGTGGCCGCTGTTCTGGGCGTCGTAATCACGATGGGTTCCATTGGCGGCGCCGCGTCGGAGATCGGTGAGAAGGTGGCGGCGGCGCTGGTCGGAACGTTTCTCGGCATCCTCCTCTCGTATGGTGTGATCGGGCCGATCGCGACCGCGGTCGAGACCAGGCTCAAGTCCGAGGAAGCGTACATGATGTCGATGCGTACCGCACTCCTGGCCTTTGCGCGCGGCGACTCGCCGATGACGGCGGTTGAGTTTGCGCGCCGCAACATCGAACCCGCGGATCGGCCGAGCTTTGGAGATCTGGAAGCTCTGACGCGTAGACGCGCGGCTTAGCCGCCCGCGAACGATGCCTCCGTCGCTCGGGAAGGAAAATAAGGTAATCCGCATTGTCAAAAAGAAGAAAGGCCATGTCGCGCACCACGGTGGCAGCTGGAAGGTAGCCTACGCTGACTTTGTGACGGCTATGATGGCGTTCTTCATGGTCATGTGGCTGCTCAGCATGGACCAGAAGATGAAGGACGCCATCGAGGGTTACTTCTCCAACCCGGTGGGATTCAAGAAAGGGTTCTCGTCCGGCACCAACGTCATGGCCAACGGCAACTCGCCAGCCGGTGAACAGAAGCCACCGCTGCGCATGCTCATCAGAGCCGCCGAAGAGAAACGTTTTACGCAGGTGGCGCACGATCTGCGCGACCGCATCAACAGCACCGAGGAGCTCAAGATCCTCGGTGCGCATGTAGAAGCGGTGAAGACGCGTGGTGGTCTCCGCATCGAGCTGATCGAATCAGGCAACGGTCAAACGTTCTTCCGTAACGGCTCGGCCCAGATGACCCCTGTAACAGCAGTCGCGCTTCATCTGATCGGCGAGGAGCTCAAGTCGTTGCGCACGCCGATCATTATCGAAGGGCACACTGACTCACAGCCGTTCGGCACCGACGCGGCGTACACAAACTGGGAGCTCTCCGCGGATCGCGCGAACGCGGCGCGACGCATGATCGAGGCGGTTGGCGTGGATCCAGCACGTATTATCGAAGTCCGCGGCATGGCCGATCGCAATCCGCGCATCCCGTCCAACACCATGGACCAGGCCAACAGACGCATCTCAATCCTGTTGCCGTTCACGGTGCTTCCGGGCGAGGAAGACCCCGCCAACTCGCTGACGCCGGACGCAGCCGAGGTCAAGAGCTCGACGTAGCGGCGAAGCCACCCCGCTACTTCCCCTGCCTGTTCTCGGCCGCCGCATCCAGGCTTCGCCACAGGTACCACGAAGCGATTGTGCGATACGGTGCCCACTTCTTGCCGACCTCCAGCACGCGTTTGGGCGTGGGTAGCTTGCGCATCCGGTAGGCTCGCTGCATGCCTTTCTGGATGCCGAGGTCCAGATCGGGAAGGACGTCGGGACGCCCCAGGCGGAACATCAAGAACATCTGGGCGGTCCAGCGTCCCACTCCTTTTATGGACGTGAGAGCGGTGATGATCTCATCGTCTGAAAGATCGTGCAGGCGATCGATTGCCACTTCGCCCGTGTGCGCTCTGGTGGCAAGGTCGCGCAGGTAGGCGGACTTCTGACGCGACAGTCCGACGCCGCGCAGATCTTCATCGCTGAGCGAGAGGAGAGAGTGCGCGATGGGCTCGTCGTTATCGAACAGCTGCGTGAAGCGGCCGTAGATGGTTGACGCGGCCTTTCCCGATAGTTGCTGATACACAATTGCGCGAGTCACAGCGATGAAGTGGGTTCCTTCCTCGCGCGGAGCGAATGTGCAGCGCCCAATCGCGTCGATGACGCTGGCCAGCTTGGGGTCCGCCGTGCGAAGGTGCGTGATTGCGCGACGATGGGACATCACGAGGGAAAATACGTCACCGGCACACCGCGCGGCGCCGTAAAGGCATGACTGATCTGGCGAGCCTGGGCCGGGCGAGGCGGGGCTCCGGCGACCTTCCCACCAGGAATGTGATAGTTGTATGGGGACCCCCCGGTGACTTTTAGGGGTACGGCTCGCTAGCTTTTCTCTCCATAACCGAAAAAAGGAGCAGCTGTATATGAAGATCTCTCTGCGCAACGCCACGGTGGCGCTAATGTGTGGAACGGCCACCGCGGTGGGCGCTCAGGGACGGGCCCCGGGCAAGACCGCAGCGGCCCCTGCCGCGAGCCCCTCCGCATGTGACCCGGGCTCAGGACCGGCCGTGGCGAAGGCGATCCTCTTCCTTCAGCGCGCTGGGCAGAGCGTCCAGGCCAAGCAGGACGCGTCCAAGGACCTGAAGCAGGCGATCGCCGCGCTCACGTCGCCGGGGAAGGACAACTCGGATGCGACAGGCAGGAACTACTATCTGGGTCAGGCTTATGTCCTGATGCTGCAGCAGCCGGGCGTGGCGCCGGCTGGGCCGCGCTCCAGTTACGGAATCGCGACGGACCCTTCGGGGATCATCGATCTGTACGCCGCCGCCGACAGTGCCTTCACGGTGGTTGAGACGGCACAACCGAGCTGTGCGACCGAGCTGGCCGGATGGCGCCAGCAAAAGCCGTGGCTCGATGCCATGAACGGCGCGATCAACGCCGTGAACGCGCAGAAGTTTGATTCAGCGGAGGTGTACGCCAAGCGCGCGCTCACCATCGATCGCCATGCACCGTACGCCTACACCGTGCTCGCGTCGGTGGCCACGAACAAGAAGGATTACACGACAGCCGAGTCGATGCTGCAGAAGGCGATTGACGCCGCCGGGACGGACACGCTGTACGCCGATGCAAGGCAGAACGCGGTGTATGATCTCGCCAACACGTACACAACTGAGTACGATGCAGCTTCGGGCGCGGCCAAGGCGGCTGCCGGTCGCAAGGCGGTTCAGGCGTGGCAGGCGGTTATTCCGGTCGCGGGGATGCGCGACGCGAGAATCGCGCACGCCATCGCGACGTCGGGCGAGATCCTGCAGTCATTCAAGGATACGGCGTCGCTCACCAAGGTGTACGCGCCAGTACTCGCAAACCCGGCCAGCTTTGGAGAGCAGACGCTACTGAACGCCGGCGTGATCGCGACTCAGGCAAAGCACCCGGCTGACGCCGCGAAGCTGTTTGCGGCAGTTCTGCAGAAGAACCCGAATCAGCGCGACGCTCTCAAGAATCTGGCCGTCAGCTATATCGGGACGAACGAGCCGCAGAAGGTAGCGCCCTTGATCGACAAGCTGGTGTTGATCGATCCGAACAACGCGGACAACTGGCTGCTGTACGCGTACTCCTACTCCGGCCTGCTCAAGGGGACGAAGGACGCGAAGCTGACCAAGGCGTACACTGACTCGCTGGTGAAATACAACACGAAGTCGGAGAAGATCTCGCCCAACGTGAGCATCAGGGAATTCTCATTCAGCGGCCCGGACAAGAGCGCGACCCTGGGCGGCACGGTCGAGAATCGCGGCACGACGGCCAAATCGTTCACCGTTCAGGTAGAGTTCCTGGATCGGAGCGGCGCGGTTGTGGGGACGCAGAGCGCGACGGTTGGTCCGGTAGCGCCGAAGGCGTCGGCGCCGTTCAAGGTGACGCTGGCTGGTAGCGATGCGGTGGCTGCGTATAGGTACAAGCCGATCGTGTAAGGCGGTGGGCGGGCTTGAACCCCGTCTTACAGTTGCTGTAGGTAAATACCGGGGCGGCGCACTCCATATGCGCCGCCCCTCCAGGTTCTAAGTTTTACTCTACCGCTCGCCGCGAAATCGGCGCGAGGCCCATTCGAGCAGCAGTGCGCCGATGAGCATCGCGAAGAGCAGATAAGTAGGAACGATGTATTCGCGCGCTGTTGAAACCGAACGCGCTGCTGATGACGGAGCGCCAATGCGGTCGAATAGCGAAGCAAGTGGCGCTGGATCGATCGTGCGTTCGGGGCGCACGGAAATACGCGGCGCGTGTGCCACGCTTGCGACTATATCGCCCCACCACGCACGGTTAGCGGCCATGGGATCTGCGATTCCATCGCGATCGGCCACTCGGTTGCGCCACACGTCGGGATAACCAACGCGCAGTACGCGACCCTGACCGGATCTGTACGCCGTCACTGTTCCGTTTGAGCGCTTCTCCAGCACCACAGCTGGCGAGCCGGCAGGACCGATACCTGCTGCGTCGTGCAGAGTGACGAGGCCGCCTCCACTGCGCACGTAAGGTCCCGCGTTCTGCGCGATGAGAGTGGCCGACGTGTCGATCGCAATCACCGCCGCGTACCGCGATGTGTCCGGATCCGCGGGGGCGCCCTCACGGACGTCCACTCCGGGCGCAACGTGAGTCAGCGCGTCCACAGTCCAGCCTCGTTCCTGAAGCGCCGCAATGGCGAACTTTGTCTCCCAGCCAGCCTGACCTTCTACGAGCAGTCTTTTTAGCACTACCGAATCGCGCACCGCGGCCCACGCGGTCGTGCCGTTGACGGTCGCTCCGAGACGTTGTTGCAGGCTCGGGAGCACCGCGCGTGCACCGAAGTTGGCAGCCTGCGCGCTGTCGATCACGCCCAGGTCGTCGCGCAGAACAACTCGGCTTCCCTGCGGCGTAGCCACTGCCGCTCGCCACGTTGGGACAGGATCTATTATGCGCGTGACCGTCGTTGCGGTGGCTGGAACATGATCGCTCTCCCAGGTTACCGACGTACCGGCTCGCGAGAGCGCGCGGAGCCAGTCGCGCTCTCGCGGACTTGGTACTGACGCGAGCTTCACGTGCAGTGCGGACGGCGCTCCGATCGTCCAGGAGGCGAGCGCCGAGTGCATCG
>JBBSHV010000206.1:0-4874 GCA_038232435.1 Gemmatimonadales bacterium
CTCCTTGTTCTCGTGCGCGAGAAGCAGGATTGGTTCCGCCATGTGCCGCACTTCTTTCTCAACGAGAAATGGCTGGTCCCGCTCCATCAGATCGACGGCATTGCGTCCACGGATGTCGTTGTAGTCGACGATGGTGAAACCCGTGGTATCGAAGTCAAGGCGAACGGAGAGCACGCGACCGCGCGCGATCGTGGAGCGGATAGTGCGCCCGTGCAGCATACCGGGAAAGACGATGTCGTCCGCGTACAGCGCCGATCCTGTGGCCTTTCCGATCCCATCCTTTCGCGCGACGCTGTTACCAACTGCTGACATTTCGATGTCCTACCTCGATGATTTGATTCACGGAAGTCGGCGATTTACACAGGCTTAACCGAGCCACGCGTCCGTCCGTGAAAATGCGCCCTGCCGCGCCACGGGGCAAGACCGCCACGTGCAGCCGGAGCAAGCAAGAGGGCGCCGGCCACCATTGTGACCGACGCCCTCTTGCTCGACAGATGATGCGCGCCCTAATGGAGCACGCGTCGCTTCCGCCGATTACGGCAGGACTATGTCGCTCCCGGCGGTCGTCTTCCCTGAAGCAACTACCACACTGGACAGCAGTGCCGCCGAGTTGGCACTACCTGCGGGCGGCGTGGCTCGCACCGCATAGCTCGCTGGCATCAGGAACTGCACTGTGTACGCGCCGGCTGCGTCCGTCTTAGTCGTCGCTACTATGTCCGCGGAAACCGTATCGCCTAGTGCCGAGCCGCTCTTGAGAACTTCGACCGAAGCATTCGCTACGGCGGCACCGGTGGCGCTGCCACCGTGTACGGTACCGGTAATTCCGCCCGTGAGATCGCGTGCGACGCCGCGAATTACCGGCTTGAATAGAAGGCCGTTCTGCCCGATCGTCTTTCCACGCAAAACGAAGCTCTTGCCCAGGTCGAAGTCGATGACCATCTGGGTCCCATTCGCCACCACCGAGACCGGCTGCTCGAGCTGGACCTTCACGCCGCTCCGTCCGGCGCTTGGGAACTTGATGAGCCCATTCGCCCCTGTCAGCACCTTGCCGTTCTTGAGCGTCACCGACGACTTATCGGTGTCGAGGATGAGGCGGAAGGCTTTGTAGGTCCCTGTGGCCAGTGTCTTCTGCCCAAGATTGGTCGTTTTCCCGCCCTGCAGGTCGAGCAGATTGAAGCTCTGGTCAGGCGTGGCGATGGTGACCCAGTCTTTTGACGCATCGCTATTGCGGTTCGCGTCATCATCCTTGCCTTTTTCTGCTTCGGCAGAGTCGGCGTCGGTGAGCTTTCCGTCAATTCGGACGACGAAGATGTCCGCTCGCGCGACCGAGTCGAAGGGGAACGGAGAATCTGTAATCGCGAGGCTGAGCGAGCCGGAAGCGCCAGCGGGCGCAGTGTTGTCGCTGCCGCAGGCGAGGATGGTAGTGGCGGCGCTCACGATGACCGCGGCCGCTAAGGTGCGCAGGAGTTTTGGGGAGATAGTCATGCAATCAAGTATCGGCCCGGGCGGCAAAAAGGGGATGCCCACTGGGCACCCCCTTTATCCACCATTGTGGGCGAGGTTACTTCTTGATTTTCCGGCGAACCATTTATCGAATGACTTACGGCGGCCGCTGTGAGCCCGCCGCAGGGTGCAGACGCCGGGCCAAAGCCCGATTTTTCGCGCTACGGCCGGTCCGACTGTATCAAACCAGCAGTCGCTACGCTTGCCGAGCTGGACGCGGCAGCAGTGGTGGCGGCATTCGCGGGTTGTTCCGTGTTGTCACTGCCGCATGCAAGAGTGACTGCGGCGGCGATCACGATGATACCCGCCGCAGCGGTGCGCAGGAGCTTGGGAGAAAAAATCACAGAAACCTATGTCGGCCCGCACGATCCGGGCGGTTAGGGGAAACAGCTTACGACACGAAGCATCCGCCTGTCGGAAGGCGCACGCGTAAGAGGACGCCGGACGGTCGGCTTGGTCACACTGGGAATGCAGATGAAACCGAGTAAATGGGCACCCGACTTGCCCCTGCTCCTGCCGCAACATGATCGGCCGGACGATTCAACGAACCAGGGTAGAGGAGATAAATGGCTGACACGGCCTATGACGTCGCTATAGTCGGGGGCGGCCCAGCGGGACTTACCTGCGCGCTATGGCTCTCGCGCTATCTCCACAAGGTTGTGGTGATAGATGCTGGAGATCCGCGCAACTGGGAAACGCGCGCCATCCACGGTTATCTGGGACTGGAGGGGGTCGACCCACCGGAGCTACGCAAGCGCGGGCGTGAGGAGTGCGAGAAGTACGGCACCTGCTTCGTGAAGGCGACTGTCACGACCGTGGAATGCGTCGCTGACGACCGGTTTCGCATGTCGCTCCAGGATGGCGTCGGAGTCACCGCGGCCCGTCTTGTGCTCGCGATCGGCGTGTGCGACGAGTGGCCCGATGCGCCAGGGTTGGACAGATGCTACGGCAACACCGCGCATGTATGCCCCGACTGCGACGGCTACGAGGCGTTGAACAAGAAGACAGTCGTGATCGCGAGTGGACGCAAGGCGGTGGGGATGGCGCTCGCGCTCACCACCTGGACGCGGCAGATCGTGATCTGCACCAATGGTAAACCCGCCGACATCACGCAGGAGCAGATGGACAAGCTTGATGCACTCAACATCCCGATCCTGGAAGCACGCATCACGTGCGTCAAGTCCGCCGATGGTGAGGCGCGATCGGTCGAGCTGGAAGGAGGAATGCTACTCGACTGCAACCAGATCTTTTTCTCCATCGGTCAGGAGCCGTCCGACGATCTCGGCGCCCAACTCGGCTGCAAGCGAGACGAGATCGGACGCGTCATCACGGATGATCACTTCCACTCGTCGGTGAAAAACGTGTACGCGGCGGGCGACATCATCCATGGCCCTCAGCTTGCCATCGCGGCCGCGGGGAGCGGCGCTGTCGCGGCGACATCGATTCATCATTCGCTGCTGCCGGAAGGGCGGAAGCTGGAGTAGGGCGGTCTATTGAATGTCCTACTCGTCGGGGGCTCCACATTGCAGCAGTGAGCCCAGCGGGATCGGCTCTAGCCCCTTCTCACGCAGCCCGCGAATGATGTCTGGAACAACATCAGCGGTTCGTTCGCGTCCGCGGCCAACGTGCAGGACGATCAGGTCGCCCGGCGTGGCCATCGTTACCGTTGCCCAGCGGATGTACCATCCCGGAATTGGCATGCCGTCACCCGCGTAGACGGACGCGACAACCGCGCGGAACCCCGCCTCCGCAAGTCGCCGCACTGCACTCGGCCGAGCCCAGCCGGAGGCAGGGCGAATCAGTAGTGATGAAGGTGGAGGAAATGACGCTTCCGCGGTGGCTTTGATAATAGTGTCTCGCGTGCGAGTCGCGGAGCTGAGCAGAGCTTCATCGGAGACGAGTAACGCGGGTTTCCGCGTCCAGAAGTGATTGGCTATCTCATGCCCGCGCGATTGGATCTCCCGCGTCATTGCAGGATAGCAAGCAACGGACTCGCCGACCAGGAACCACGTCGCGTGCACACCGGCTTCGCCAAGCGCATCGAGCACACGCGGGGTCACCACATCGTCCGGCCCGTCATCGAAGGTCAGTGCAACGTATGGAACCTTGGCATCCCGTACATCAACCCGTAGCAGGAGCCCCGTTGACCGCTCAACCCGCGACGCGGCCAACCGAACGAGCCACCTGGGCTGGAAGACATTGGATAATACGAAAGCGATGATGCACACCGCGGCCGCAGGTGCGCCTAGTAGATATGCAGATACAGCCATCCATCACCATTGGCTGCGGGGAGCAAGTAGTAGCGAATAGCGCAGCAACGCTCCACGCCCTTACCAGCGCAGCGTTACAGTCTGCGGCTTCCCTTTCCGAAGAACTTCCAGCGCAACTGTATGATCCTGCGCCTCGCTTAGCGCCTGCATCAGATCCACGGGGCCAAGCACCGCGGTTGTATCCGCCCTCACGATTACGTCGCCGGCCTGTAGTCCGGAGTGCATCGCTGGTGTTCCCGCGATCACATCGAGCACGAGCACGCCCATGTCGCGCACGTTCAGCACGTTGGCGAGACCGGCGTTGAGACGCGCGACTTGCGCTCCGGCAAATGCGGCGGCGCCACGCTGTGATAGCGGGGCGGCAACGGGGAGCGGACCGAGCGGATGCGGCTCGGCACCGGTGGTCGCGACTGTAATGTTCATGCGGTACGCGTTCCTGGCGGAGCGCTGCGCGACGGTGAGGGCAAGAGCGCGCACTCCATTGCGGCGAATCTTCACAACCATTCGCTGGCCCGGCGTGAGGAATCGCTGCATGCCCAGCGGCTCGGCGTGCGCGTCGACGTCGTTGTAGGCGAGGATCGTATCGCCCGCGGCCAGGCCGGCAGCCTGCGCCGGTGATCCCGGCTCCACCGACGCAACCACGGGATACTCCATGGACACGCCGGATGAGTTGTCGCCGCGCCCGGTCTGGATCACCGACATTCCGACCCACCCCTTTGCGGAGGAGCTACGCTGCGCGCCGGCCGATGTCGCGGCGACGGTGACCAGAGCCACACCGGCGACCCACAGCTGAGTGGCGCCTGAGCGTACGTGTGACAGTACACGTGAACGGACTGGAATCGCGGGAGATCGCTGCATGTCGGTACGACACATCTCGCGCCGAAAACGTTGTGACATTGGCAAAACGCTTTTCACGATGGAAATCAGAACCTGACCATCGTTGCGCCCGCCGGAAGCGACTTGTCGAGCTGTTGTAGCGTCGCTTCGCGCGCCGCGGCCGCTGAGAGATAGTACTGATTCAGCAGCGGATCACCCGGCGAGTCCTTGGCGGCGTTCATCGAAGCCGTCGTCATCTCGTCCAGCGCAGCCAACCGCTGCTTA
>JBBSHV010000207.1:0-4847 GCA_038232435.1 Gemmatimonadales bacterium
CCCGCGGTCTTGGGTGCATCGAAGTCCGGGTTGGCGCGGCAGGCGACGTTCGGGGACCGGCGTCACTGTTTGTGTCGTTTGGCAATTAATGTATACGGATGGATATTATAGTGACGTAGAAACTCATCTGTCAAGATTTCTGGTGATCTGGGTCCGGCCGCGCCGGCCGAGCCTGGGTCGGTTGCTGCCGGCGTTGCCAGATGGGCGGGTGCGCAGGCCAGGTGTCCGTCGCATAGATACCAACTACGCTACCAACTACTTGCCTTTTCGCGTCGGTTCCGCAACCCTCGGCGACGGGAGCGGAATGAACCAGACAACATCCCGAACGACTTTGTTATGCAGACATTTAGAAGATCCTTGACAGATTCGGTACGCGATGTAGCGTTTATGACTATGACGATCGCGTGTAGTCAGCCTTCGCTTGGGTCGAGCCCTGGTCATCGTACGCGCCGCACCCGTATGGGGTGATGTCGTCTCGCGGCGCGAGCGTGTTCGCGCGCGATCCGAACGTCTCGTCAGCTCCCTTTACCGCACGGCCGGAGGAATATGAGGATGAGAAGAGCGTTCATTGCCACGCTGGTCGCCGCATTCTACGCGGCATCACCAGTGTTCGCACAAACAGTTGTGCCAGGGGGGATCGCCGGGACCGTGACGGACAGCACCGGTGAGCCGCTCGCCGGCGCCACCGTCATCGCCATAGGTACCGGGTACCGTGCCACCGTACGGTCCAACGGCCAGTACACGCTTACGACCCCGCCGGGCACGTACCAGGTCCGGGCGGCGCTCCTCGGGTACGCGCCGCTCGTCGTGCCCAACGTGGTCGTCCGCGCCGGCGAGTCGGCAACCGCCAACTTCCGCCTCATCCGCCGAGCAGCTCAACTTTCCGCGGTCGTGGTATCCGTTGGCTACGGCACACAGCGGCGGCAGGACGTGACCGGGGCGATCGGATCGGTGAACGTCGACCAGATCGCGACCGTCCCGACCAGCTCCTCCGTTGGGCAGCTCATCCAGGGACGCGTCGCCGGCGCGCAGGTCGTGCAGAACAACGGCGCCCCGGGCTCCGGCATCTCGATCCGCGTGCGCGGCAGCAACTCGGTCACCGCTAACAGTGAGCCGTTGTACGTGATTGACGGCGTGCCCGCATACGTGGGGAACGGCGGCACCGACCCATATCAGAACCCGCTCGCGTCACTCAGCCCGGAGGACATCCAGGCCATTGACGTGCTGAAGGATGCCTCGGCGACCGCCATCTACGGCACGCGCGGAGCGAACGGCGTCATCCTCGTGACGACGAAGCTCGGCAGACGCGGCGAGAACCACGTCGGGGTCGAGTCCAATGTGGGCATGCAGAGCCCCGCTCGCTACATTCCGATGCTCAACGGGCAGCAGTTCGCGCTGCTCGCGAACGACGCCAAGGCCAACGCGGGGCAGAAGCCGGTCTATACTGATGCACAACTGGCTGCGATCGGGACTGGCACCGACTGGCAGCGGCAGATTCTCCGCTCCGCCGCGTCCCAGAGCCACACGCTCAACTTCAGCGGCGGCGATGACAGGACTCGCTATTACGTGTCCGGGACGTACTTCGATCAGGACGGGGTCATCCGCGGTACGGCCTTCAGGCGATACTCCGGGCGCGCGAACCTCGATCGCACCATCAGCTCTCGGCTGCACGTCGGCACCAACCTGACACTTAGCAACGTCAATTCTGCCCTGCAGATTACCGACAATGTCTTGGGCAACGCGACGGTGATGGGCGCGCTCTGGTTCAATCCGGTCTCACCGGTGCGCGACTCCACCGGCGCATACATTCAGAACTCGCCCGTGACGTTCCCGGTGCAGAACCCGGTGCCATTCGTCAATGACCTGCAGAACAGCCGATCACTTTTCACACTGCTCGGCAATTTTTTTGGGGAGTACCAGTTCACCGACAACCTCAAGTTCCGCGGCTCACTCGGTACCACGTCCACGTTCGATCGAACGCGCTTCTATGCGCCACGCACCACAGCGATCGGTCTCAGCACCAACGGCACCGGCAACGAATCCTCGGGCACGAGGTTCAACGTCGTCAACGAGAATATCCTCACATACGCACGGCCAGTCCGTGGGAGCGACAACCTGGACATCACGGCCGGCTTCACCGCCCAGGTTGACCGCGGCGAGTCACTCTCCGCTGCGAACCAGCAGTTCGTCACTGACGCCACCGGCGTTTACGATCTGGGTGCCGGGACCATGCCGACCGCCAACAGCGACTACTCCAAGTGGGGGCTGCTCTCCTATCTCGGCCGCGTCAACTACAACTTGCTCGACCGGTATCTGTTCACGGCTTCCGGGCGGTACGACGGATCCAGCCGCCTCGGCAAGAACAACAAGTGGGCGTTCTTCCCGTCAGGCGCGTTCGCGTGGCGGGTGATCCAGGAGCCGTGGTTCCGCAACCAGCGGATCTTCAGCGACTTCAAGCTGCGCTTCGGCTACGGCGTCACCGGCAACCAGGAGATCGGGTTGTACCAGTCGCTCGCACGGCTCGGCACCCGCACCTACTCGTTCGGCGGCAACACGGTCATCGGCTACTTTCCCGCCGGCGCGGCGCCCAACCCGGATCTCAAGTGGGAGACGACCAAGCAGGCCAACACCGGACTTGATCTCGGCTTCTTTCACGGGCGTGTTACCACGTCCGTCGACGTCTACAACAGTGTGACCAGCGACCTGCTGCTGAGCGTCACGCTTCCCTCCACGACAGGCTTCACGTCGCAGCTTCGCAATGTGGGCTCGGTGCGTAACACGGGGGTGGAAGTCTCGCTCGGCACCGACATCGTCCAGCGCAGGAATGTGAACTGGCACTCGACCCTGAGCTACGCGCACAACCGCAACCGGGTGCTGAACCTGGGCGTCGCAAACGAAATTGTGGGACCGGATAAGGGGATCGGCACTCAGACCGGCGGCACGACAGTGGTCATCCGCAAGGGTGAGCCGATCGGGTCCTTCGTTGGTTTCAGAACGAACGGCATCTTCCAGCAGGGCGACGCCTGCGCCCTGACGGTCAAACGCCCGCAGCTCGACTGCGTACCGGGCGAATACCGCTACGTGGACGCCAATGGTGACGGCCAGATCAACGGGAACGACCGCGTTCTCCTCGGGAACGGCCAGCCGGACTACTACGGTGGACTACAGAACGACGTGAACGTCGGACCGTTCCGCCTCAACGTGTTCCTGCAAGGGTCGCATGGCGGGAAAGTTCTGAATGCGCCAGCGATCAACATTCGCCAGGTCAACATCAACTCCAATCAGACCGCTGACGCACTGCGCCGCTGGACACCGACCAACACCAACACCGACATCCCGCGCGCCAACTCGCTGCGGCCGCGCGAGATCTACGACATCCACGTCGAGGACGCATCCTTCGTCCGACTGCAGAGCGTCACACTCGGGTACGAGCTCCCCACCCGGCTGCTACGCGGCAGCAACTCGGCCCGCATCTACGTGACGGGCGAAAATCTCCACCTCTGGACCAAGTACAAGGGGTACGACCCCGAAGTGAACAGCTTTGGGGGCAACGCGATCTCGCGCGGCATCGACCTCGGCGCATACCCGCGCCCGCGGTCCTACACAGCCGGCATCAGCCTGGGGTTCTGATCAATGCCTAACATCATCCGCACTCGAAGGGCTTTCGGGACGGCGCTTGCACTCACGATATCGCTCGCGCCGCTGGGCGCATGTCATGACCTCCTGGTCGAGGATCCCAAGGGTAACGTTACAACTGATAGCTTCTACAGGACTGAGGGGGACGCCGTGGCGGCCATCGCGGCGGCGTACCGGCCGCTATCCGATGGTCGGCTCTTCGGTACCGACATGAAAGGGGCGCTAATAATCGCCGCAGACGACGCGCGCCATGGCCTGAACGAGGAGACCGCCGCGATCATCGCCACCGAGACTCTGACCTGGGACGCGTCCACGCCACGCGTTACCAACCCCTGGTTCAGCTGGTACGACGTCATCACCAAGACCAACCTGCTCCTGGAGAAGCTCCCGGGGATAGAGATGTCCGAGATCACACGCACTCGGGTCACCGGCGAGGCCAAATTCCTCCGCGCGCTCGGCTACTTCTACCTCGTCCGCCTGTACGGTGACGTGCCGTTGATTCTGACGAGCGCGGACGCGATCGGGCAGCCGGCACGCACGCCGAAGGAGCAGGTTTACGCGCAGATCATCAAGGACACGCAGGAGGCCGAAGCCGCACTACCCGCCAGTTGGGATGCGGCAAACAAGGGCCGCGCCCCCAAGGGCGCCGCACAGACATTACTCGCCGAAGTGTACCTGTGGCGATCCAGCGCGGAGCAGAAGAATGAGTGGCAATTGGCGGCGGATGCGGCCAAGCGGGTGATCGACGGCGGAGTGTTCCAGCTCGAGCCCGACTACCTGAACGCGTTCCTCCCAGGCTCGCAGAACCGACGCGAGGAGATCTTCGCGGCGCAGGCGTCCTCGGCGACCAATGCTCCCACAATTCGAACGGCTGACATCCTGTATCCGCGCGAGCTGGGCCAGGGCGGCGCGGGTGGTTTTGGCGCCGCGCTCCCGCTGCCGTGGGCATATGACAGCAGCTACGCCAAGGGCGACTACCGTCGCGATGTGACGTACCGGACGAGTGGAGTCACGCAGCAGGGCAAGCAGGTGACCTTCCCGCCGTCCGTGTACAAGTATCGTCCATCGAAGTGGCCCGGCCCCCAGGACGTGAACTGGCCAATCTACCGGTACGCTGAGGTGCTGCTCTTCGAGGCCGAGGCGCTCAACGAGCTCGGGAGCACGTCGCAGGCGGTGCAGTACCTCAACCAGGTGCGCGCGCGAGCGCGGAA
>JBBSHV010000208.1:0-4841 GCA_038232435.1 Gemmatimonadales bacterium
CACGGCCGCGCACCGCGGGAATGGGTCGAGGCGCTCGCACCGCTCGGGACGGACGAGCACAAGCCGCATCTCACCGATGCGCCCTGGCTCGTTGTGCTTTTCCGCAAGGCGTACGGCCTGAACGCCGACGGGACCAAGCGCACCTACTACTACACCCAGGAATCTTGCGGTATCGCGGCTGGATTCTTCGTCGCCGCCGTGCACCAGATGGGACTGGTCACACTAACCCATACGCCGAACCCGATGGGCTTCATTGGTGAGCTCCTGGGCCGCCCAGTAAACGAGAAGGCGATGTTGGTGATGCCCATCGGCTATCCCGCGGAAGGTGCGACGGTCCCCGACATTGCGCGCAAGCCGCTGGACGAGATCGCGGTCTGGCGCTGATGCGTCAGCCCACGAAGCTCCGCATTGACCCAAGCTGACCGCGCAGTCTGCCCAATGCTTTCGACCTGATCTGACTTACCCTGCTTTCGGTCAGGTTCAACACTGAAGCGATCTCGTGTAGCTTGAGCTCCTCGAAGTAGTACAGCGACAGCACCACGCGCTCCTGCTCTTTGAGGCCCATGAGCGCCTCGCGCAGCAGCGCAACTTCCTGCTCGTGATTGAGCGTCTCTTCAATGTCCCCATGTGTCTCGTCGGCGAGAAAGTCCGCTGGCGAAGCCGGGCCGGAATCGTTGTCGCTGGGCTGACGGTCGAGCGGGAGCTGCACGGCGTTTTCCACATCGGCCTCCCACTTCCACAGCGTGTCCACATCCACGCCCAGATGCTCCGCCATCTCATTCCGCTCGGGCGGGCGGCCGAAGATGCGCTGCAGCGTCTCGCGCGCGGTTCCCATCTCGCGTGCCTTCCGGCGTACTGAGCGTGGAACATGATCCTGGCGCCGCAGCTCGTCCAAAATTGAGCCGCGGATACGCGGAGCTGCAAATGTACTGAAGGCGAGACCGCGTGATGGATCAAAGCCCTCCAGCGCGCTCATCAGCCCCATCGTCCCAGCGCTGACCATCTCGTCCACATCGGCTTTCGCCGCGAGTGTGCGCGACAGCTGGCGCGCCACATGATGCACGAGTCCAAGGTGTTCCGCAAGCAGTCGCTCACGCGCCAGCTCACTTCCGTTCGCGAATTCGGTCCAGAGGTGCATATCCAGGGTTGTCATGATGCTATTCTCCGCTCGCCACGGCGCAGAGCGCCTCGGCCGGCTGTCGTCGGTACCAACTCTTCATTCAGTCGTGTCGCAAGATCGTGCAATGCCATCATCGCATGCCCACCGCCGATGATGCTGCTAACCGGTGCTGACGTATCTGCTGCCGCACCAACTATCGAAGCTTCGTGGAAATGTTCTCCTGCACCTGCGTCATTACCTGCATTTCTATCGTCCAACTCCTGCGCGGCTTCGGGTACTGATCCGGCGTAGCCAACCATCTCACCCAGAAACTGACTCGCGGCCGTCTGAATGCGTTCATACGTCTTGAGCGCGTCACGCGCCTCGCTTTTATTCACCAGCACTTCAATCGGCGCATCCGGAAAGCGGTCACGTACCAACTTGATCAGCGCATATGCCGATGACACCGAAACGATGTCGTGTGTTGTGACGACGATCATTCGTACGAAACCAGGCGTACATGCCTCGGAGATGTCGGCCCATCGCGATCCGCCATCAACCACGTTCAGTGCGGGTGCGGCGTCCTGCATGAGCGTCGCTATCGTTGACACTCCCGTCACCGCCATCCCCGATGCAATGACGACGCGCGGTGCGTTTAGGTCATGCGGCATTTGCTAACTCCCACATGCCAACGCTGTGGAGATTCACCACAGCCGGAAGCTCAGCTAGCGATATTACGGGAACAGATGGCAGCACCGGCTCGATCAAGCGGCGCACGCCCACGCGCAAGCTCGGCGATGTGACCAGTGGTACCGGTCTTCCTTCCGACGAATACGCAACAGACATTTCGTTCAGGTCGCGCAGTAGCCGAGTGAGCGCGTCAGGGTTGAGTAGAGTCAGACCCGGCTGCGCCGTGCGCGGAGAGAACAATCCTGTCAGTGCCTGCTCCAAACGCGGTCCCATCGTGATCCCACGCACCGATGCGTCGGGCTCTGCGTACATTCGCGCGATAACATTGCTGAGCGAACGGCGGACCTGCTCCGTAAGCGCCTCTGGGTCCTTGGTCGTGTCGGCTGCATCGCCGAGTGCTTCCAGAATCGTGACGAGGTCGCGAATCGGGATGCGTTCACGCAGCAGGCGTTGAAGCACACGGTGCAGAGTGCCGAGCGATATCTTTGCCGGAACAATGTCATCCACCAACGCGGGGTGCGTTTTCTTGAGCGTCTCGACCATCTCCTGTACATCCTGGCGGCCGAGCAGATCTGCCGCGTTGGCTTTGAGAACTTCCATGAGATGCGTCGCGACGACCGTGGACGGCTCAACCACTACATAGCCGTATGCCTCGGCGTCCGCGCGCCGATTCGCCGCGATCCAACGCGCAGGCATGCCGAAGCTCGGATCCACGCCATCAATCCCCTCTATCGGCGACACGACGCCGCCGGTGTTCAACGCCATCATGAAGCGCGGCATCACTTCCGAGCGTGCCATTTCACTGCCGCGGAGCTTGATCACGTACTCATTCGACGGCAGACGTATGTCATCCCGAATGCGTACTGGCGGAATCAGGATACCCAGCTCCACCGCGGCTTGCTTGCGCAGCATCGAGATGCGGTCAAGTAGATCGCCGCCCTGGCGCTCGTCCACTAACGGGATGAGCGCATATCCAACCTCGAGCTCGATTGGGTCGATCTGTAACAGATCGCGCATCGGGTCAGTCGACGCTGGCGTCTCGGGCGCGGGCGCCGTAAGAGCCGCGACCGCGCTCTGCATCCGCGCCTGCTCGGCTTTTCCTGCCGCGCGCGCGAGTGCGGCCATGCCACCGCCGAGCACGATGAAGGGCAGCATCGGGAGACCGGGAATGATTGAGAAGAGACCCAGCACGCCGGATGCAATCCATAGCGCGCGTGGATGCTTGCTCATCTGTCCCGCCACGACCGATCCCATCTGCGCCGTACCGGCGGAGTTGGTGACCATGATGCCTGCCGCGGTCGACACGATCAGTGCCGGGATCTGCGACACGAGTCCTTCACCCACGGTGAGGATCGTGTACGTGCTCACGGCCTGCGAAAATGGTAGCCCCTTCTGGACGACGCCGATGAAGATGCCGCCGATGATGTTGATGAACGTGATCACCAGTGCGGCGACCGCGTCCCCCTTCACGAACTTGGACGATCCGTCCATCGCTCCGTAGAAGTCGGCCTGACGCGATATCTCATCGCGGCGACGGCGCGCTTCGTTCTCGTCGACCAGTCCGGCACTCAGGTCGGCGTCGATCGCCATCTGCTTGCCCGGCATCGCGTCCAGGGTAAAGCGGGCCGCGACTTCTGCCACGCGTCCAGCACCCTTGGTGATGACGATGAAGTTGATGCCGATGAGGATGAGGAATAGGACCAGACCGACAGCATAGTTCCCACCGATTACGAACTCGCCGAACGCCTGGATGACATGTCCGGCCTCACCATGCGTGAGAATCAGTCTGGTGCTCGCGACGTTGAGCGACAGCCGGAACAACGTCATCAGCAGCAACATGGATGGAAAGCTGCTAAAGTCGAGCGGGTTGGTCGTGTATAGCGCCGAGAGCAGAATCACCAACGACAGCGAGATGCTCGTGACCAGAAACAGGTCGAGTAGCATGCCTGGGAGCGGCACAATCAACACGCCAATGACGAACATCACCGCAATGGCGAGTCCTACCTCGGCGCGCCCCTTGCCCGGTGCTGCAACCGTCACCGGACCTGCTGCGATTGCGGCCATCAGACGTTATCCCCTACCAGATGCGAGATGGGACGATACGCCCACTGCGGACCGCGCTCGGAGCGCTGACGAATCACGAAGGCGAGTACCTCCGCGACGGCCAGATACAGCTCTACTGGAATCACCGAGCCGACGCGCGCCTGCTTGATAAGCGCGATCGCGAGGGGGCGATTCTCCACCACCGGAATGCCATGTTCGAAGGCGATCCGCTTGATGTGCTCGGCCACCTTGCGCTGTCCCATTGCCAGAACGATCGGCGCGGGCGCTTTGGACGGATCATACTGCAGCGCGATCGCGCGGTGCGTCGGATTCGCGATTACAACATCCGCCATTGGCACGTCACGCAACATCTGCCGGCGTGCCATGTTGCGGGCCATCGAGCGCATGCGTTGCTTGATGAGCGGGTTACCCTCGGACGCCTTCATCTCCTGCTTGATCTCGTCCTTGCTCATCCGCATCTGCTTGGTGAACTGCCAGTACTGCCACAGATAGTCCGCCATGGCGAGCCCGAGGTACGACAGCCCCGCGGTGACGATGAGCCGTACGGAGTACTGCCGCACAATCTCTAGCATCGCTGTCGGTGACTGCTGCGAGGTGGCGATGATGCCGTTGATCGCGTTGCCACCGAGTACTGAGTGAATAGCGAGGCCAACAATGACTAGTTTGATCAGCGACTTGAGCAGCTCCACGACAGACTGGATTCCAACAATGCGTTTGATGTTCGACGCGGGGCTGATGCGCTCCCACTTGGGCGCGAGTGGCTTGGCCGAGAGTACGCCACGCGCCTGCGCCGCGCTTATGATCAGGGACATGCCGGCCATTGATGCAGCCATTGTCATGATCAACGCCAGCGTGCGCCACCCGAGTGTCTGCAAGTTCCTCACGGCGCTCTCGGCCGAGAAGGACGGGTCTCCAGCCGACGCGAGTCCCGAGCCCATAATCGCGACGAGCTTGCTTGCTGCGCTTGGCGCGACGGCGGTCAGTACCA
>JBBSHV010000209.1:0-4838 GCA_038232435.1 Gemmatimonadales bacterium
TCCACGCCGACGATAACCAGCTCCAGCAAGGCGCGGTGCATGCGTGAGATCGCCAGCTCGCGCGTGGGTGCATGCACGATCAGTTTGGCGAGCATGGGGTCGTAGTGTAGCGACACGTTACTTCCCGCCACGATGCCACCGTCCCACCGCACGCCGGGGCCGGAAGGAAGGTGCAGATAGCTGATGTGCCCAGTCGAAGGTAGGAAGCTGTTGGCCGGATCCTCGCTCGTAATGCGACACTCGATCGCCCATCCTTCCGGCACGATGTCCGACTGCGTGAAGTCGAGCGTTTCGCCGGAAGCGATGCGCAACTGCCACTGCACCAGGTCGGTCCCTGTCACCAGCTCGGTCACGGGATGCTCCACCTGTAGCCGAGTGTTCATCTCCAGGAAGTAGTACGACCCGTCGCTGTCCAGCAGGAACTCGCAAGTTCCTGCGTTGACATAGCCCGCCGCGCGTGCCGCGCGTACCGCGGTGGCGCCCATCTCCGCTCTCAGCGCCGGGCTCACCGCCACGCTTGGAGATTCCTCGATCATCTTCTGATGGCGCCGCTGCACCGAGCACTCGCGCTCGCCCAGATGCACGATGTTACCGTGCGAGTCGGCGAGCACCTGGATCTCAACATGACGTGGGCCTTCGATGTACTTCTCCAGGTAAATCGCGTCATCGCCGAACGAGCTCTTCGCTTCGCGCCGCGCCGCGTCGAAGGCGCCGGCGATTTCATCGGCCGAGCGGACCACGCGCATTCCCTTACCACCGCCGCCGGCCGCTGCCTTGAGTAGCACCGGATAGCCAAACTGGTCAGCGATGTCGCGCGCATGTTCTGCATCGGCTATCGACTCAGTCGTTCCGGGAACCACAGGGACATCGTTTGCGACCGCGAGCGTGCGCGCGGCGGTCTTACTCCCCATGGCGGCAATCGCCTCCGCCGGCGGGCCGATGAAGACGAGTCCCGCGTCGCGAACGGCGCGCGCAAACCACTCTCGCTCGGAAAGAAAGCCGTAGCCGGGGTGAATTGCCTGAGATCCGGTCGCGATCGCCGCCTCGATGATTCGGTCGCCCAACAAGTAGCTCTGAGCCGACGGAGCGGGTCCGATGTTCACCGCAACGTCAGCCGCGCGAACGTGCGGAGCGTCTGCATCGGCGTCGCTGTACACCGCGACGGACCGCACGCCCAACTCGCGGCACGCGCGGATAATGCGCAGCGCGATTTCGCCACGGTTGGCTATGAGAACTGTGTGGAACATCACAGCGGAATGTTGCCGTGCTTCTTGGGCGGGTTGCTGGCGCGCTTCCCTCGCAGCGTCTCGAGCGCATCGATCAACCGGGGACGGGTGTCGCGCGGATCGATTATGTCGTCGATGTAGCCACGTCCCGCCGCGACGTACGGGTGGGCGAACTTGTCCACGTACTCCGCGATCTTCGTGTCGGTCGCCGCGATAGGGTCGTCGCTCTCGCTGATGTCCTTGCGGAAAAGGATCTCAACGGCGCCCTTGGGCCCCATCACCGCGATCTCGGCGGTCGGCCACGCAACGTTGAAGTCACCGCGGATGTGCTTGCTGCTCATCACATCGTATGCACCGCCGTACGCCTTGCGCGTTACCACGGTGAGCTTGGGCACGGTGGCTTCGCAGTAGGCGTACAGTAGCTTGGCGCCATTTCGAATTATTCCGCCGTGCTCCTGCGCAACGCCGGGAAGGAAGCCGGGAACATCTTCAAACGTCACGATGGGGATGTTGAATGCGTCGCAGAAGCGGATGAAGCGCGCTGCTTTTATTGAAGCGTTGATGTCGAGCACCCCAGCAAGAAACGCCGGCTGGTTGGCGACAACACCAACACTGAAAGAACCGATATGCGCAAAGCCGCAGATTATGTTCTCCGCGAAGTCGCGCTGCACCTCGTAGAAATCGCCGTCGTCGATAACGCGCGTGATCACGTCGTGCATGTCGTACGGCTTGTTCGCGTTGTCGGGCACGATGTCCAGCAACGCCTCGTCGCGCCTGTCGCGCGGATCCGTTCCAACGCCGCGCGGCGGAGCTTCTAGATTGTTGGACGGAATGAAGCGCATCAGCTCGCGAATCGCCTGCAGACACGCGGGCTCACTATCGTAGGTGAAGTGCGACACTCCGGACTTCATGGCGTGGGCATCCGCGCCGCCCAGCTCATCCATGGTGACGTCTTCGTGCGTTACCGTCTTCACGACATTGGGGCCTGTCACGAACATGAACGACGTGTGCCGCACCATATAGGTGAAATCGGTGATTGCCGGTGAATAAACCGCACCCCCGGCGCACGGCCCCAAAATGGCGGATATCTGCGGCACCACGCCCGACGCGAGCGTGTTGCGCAGGAAAATTTCCGCGTAGCCGCCGAGTGACACGACGCCTTCCTGGATTCGCGCTCCGCCGGAATCGTTAAGGCCGATCACAGGCGCACCGTTGCGCACGGCCAGATCCATCACCTTCACGATTTTTTCAGCGAATGATTCCGACAGTGATCCGCCGAACACGGTGAAGTCCTGCGAGAAGACGTACACCAGGCGGCCGTTGATGCGACCCCAGCCGGTAACGACACCGTCACCGTAATATTGCTGCTCTTCCAGGCCGAAGTCGGTGCTGCGATGGACTACGAACCTATCCAGCTCAGTGAACGATCCCTCGTCCAGCAGCAGATCGAGCCGTTCGCGGGCGGAAAGCTTTCCCTTCTTGTGCTGTGCCTCTATGCGAGCAACGCCGCCACCGAGTTCTGACTCGGCGCGGCGTTGCTCTAGAAGCGCGAGCTTATCGCGCATGCTCATTACTTATTCGTCGTCGTACGGAACTGCCGCGGCCGGCACGTCGGTACCGTAGTCGGAGATGCTGTATTCCTCGGTCTCCATCGGAATCACCTTGGACGGCTCGGCCGGACGCGGTGGCTGCTCCTCTGGAATGGCGGTAACGGCGAGCACAATGCGCCGGTGGATCGGATCCACCTCCAGCACGCGCAGGTCCAGATTCATCGTCTCGTACACGATGTCCGCTGGGCTGTTAACCGGGTTGCCGAAGTCGAGCTGGCTATTCGGTACGAAGCCTTCGATATCGTTGCCGATGTCGACGACGACGCCCTTGTCCATCAAGCGAACAACGTGACCGCGTAGCTCTGTGCCCACAGGGTACGTCTCACCGATGCGCAGCCACGGATCTTCGGTAGCCTGCTTGAGGCCGAGCGAGATACGCTTGTTGTCCGGATCGATGTTGAGCACCACCACGTCCACCGTATCGCCCTTCTTGATCACTTCCGACGGATGCTGCACGCGCCGCGTCCAGCTCATGTCGGAGACGTGAATGAGACCGTCAATGCCCGGCTCGATTTCTACGAAGGCGCCAAAGCTGGTGAGGTTGCGGACCTTGCCCGTGAGGCGCATGCCCACCGGGAAACGCTGCGGCAGCGTCATCCACGGATCTTCCTCGGTCTGCTTCATGCCGAGGGAGATCTTCTCTTCGGACGGATCCACCTTGAGAACGACCGCCTCGATGGCCTCGCCGATGGAAACGATCTTGCTCGGGTGACGAACATTACGAGTCCAACTCATCTCGCTGATGTGCACCAATCCCTCTATGCCCGGCTCCAGCTCGATGAACGCGCCGTAGTTGGTAATCGAGACCACCTTTCCGGAAACGCGCGTGCCGACCGGATACTTCTCCGCGACGTCCTGCCACGGATAGCTCTGCAGCTGCTTGAGTCCGAGCGAGATGCGCTCGCGATCCCAATCGATGTCCAGAACCTTGACCTCGAGCTCCTGACCGATGTGGACCATCTCGGACGGATGCGTGACGCGGCCATACGACATGTCGGTGATGTGCAACAGCCCGTCCACACCACCCAGGTCGATGAATGCACCGAAGTCGGTGATGTTCTTCACGACGCCCTTCCTGACCTGATCCTTCTGCAGCTCCTTCATCAGGCGCTCGCGCTTGCCGGCGCGCTCCTGCTCCAAAATCACACGACGCGAGACGACGATATTGCGGCGGCGCTTGTTGAGCTTGATGATCTTGAAGTCGAACGTCTGCCCGAGCAGCTCGTCGACGTTGGGAACGCGGCGAAGCGCGATCTGCGATCCCGGAAGGAAGGCGTCCACACCCATGAGATCGACGACGACGCCGCCCTTGATCTTCTTGGTGAGGATGCCGGCCACGGGCTGATCGCTCTCGTACGCAACGCGGATGCGCTCCCACACGCGCATGAAGTCCGCCTTCTTCTTGGACAGGACGACGGAGCCTTCCATGTCCTCCAGATGCTCCAGCAGGACTTCGACCGAGTCGCCAGCCTTGAGCTCTGGCATGTCCTTGAACTCTTCCAGCGGGATGGTGCCTTCCGACTTGAAGCCAATGTCCAGGATCACCATGTTGTCGCGAATGTCGAGGACGCGAGCGCTAACGATCTCGCCTTCCTCGATCGAGGCCATGGTGCCGTTGTACATCGCCATCATCGCCTCGAGCTCGTCACTCGAGTAATCATCCTCGTCGTACAGCTCAGGACGGAGGTTGGCAAGCGGCCGGAGTTGCGCACGCTGCATATCGCGCTTCTCACGCGCCGTCATGGCCGCGCTCTCTCGCGCCGAGAGCGTATCAGCAAGCGTGTCTGCGGTCGTGCCGGTTAGGGTTTCGGTTTCGGGCATTTGCTAGGTTGGAGTGTTGGACCGGCCATTCTGCCGGAACCTGTAAATATACCGTCCACACTACCCTCTAGCAACGATAACGGCGATCTGCCGGCCGGTATCGCCGGCCCGGTGGGAGAAGAATCTTTCGTTGTCACACCGGGTGCAGGAAGGCGACACGGATACGTTAGTAACGCCCGCA
>JBBSHV010000210.1:0-4824 GCA_038232435.1 Gemmatimonadales bacterium
TTCAATAGTGGCGTGCTGTCATTGCGCGATCGGGCCCATGCGGAGCAGATCCACCTTGCGATCATCAACGCCGTGGCGCGTGAGGCGCGCAAGGATCGCGAGGAGTACGAGGACATAATCGAGGATGTCGAAGCGACGTTGGTGGATCGTTACTTCTGCAATTTCTCGCTCTTCCAGTCGCTCCCCGACAGTTGGGCCATCGACCAGCTATTCCCGATCATGCCGGTGCAGCGGCTGGATGAGGAGCCGGTTAGACGCGGGACAATCCAGGATGTGACGTGCGATAGCGACGGCAAGATCGAGCACTTCGTCGGCGGTGATCGCGGCACGCCTCGTCTGAGCTTGGAGCTGCACCCGTTCCACGATGGTGAGCCTTACATCATCGGAATCTTTTTGACCGGCGCATATCAGGAAATTCTGGGCGATCTGCACAATCTGTTCGGCGACACCAACGCCGTGCACATCCGTCTAAACGAGCGCGGCTACGAAGTAACCGACCTGGTGCACGGCGACACCGTCACAGAGGTGCTGGCCTACGTCCAGTTCCGCGCGTCCGATCTGCTGGCAACCTTCCGCCGCAAGGTGAGCAGCGCCAAGAACATCACGCGTGACGAGGCCAACGCGTTCATCGCGGAATATTTGGCTGGGTTGGAGGGATATACGTATTTGGAAGGCGACGCGGCGCGGTAATGCACCGCGTCGCCTTAGACCGCGCCGATGGGCGCGCCCTACGATTGAACGCCGGTTTTTGCCCCGAACGCCGATGCGTCGAACCGCTTCGACACTTCTTCCCAATTCACCAGGTTCCACCACGCCGCTATGTAATCCGGGCGCTTGTTCTGGTACTTGAGATAGTACGCGTGCTCCCACACGTCGAGACCCAGGATCGGGTGCTTCCCCTCCATCACCGGCGTGTCCTGATTGGGGGTGCTGACGATCGTGAGATTACCGCCGTCGTTGACCAACCACGCCCAGCCTGAGCCGAAACGCGTCGTTGCGGCGGCGGCAAACTGCTTCTTAAACTCATCGAAGCTGCCGAATGCCTTGTGGATCGCGTCGGCCAGCTTGCCAGTGGGCTCACCGCCGCCGTTGGGCGACATGATTTCCCAGAACATCGTGTGGTTCCAGTTGCCGCCGCCGTTGTTACGAACCGTAGCGCGGATGGATTCCGGAACAGCATCGAGATTCTGCAGCAGGTCGTCGAGCGACTTGGACTGAAGCTCCGGCGCTTTTTCCAGCGCCGCGTTCAGATTGTTGACGTATGCGGCGTGATGCTTGTCGTGGTGGATCTCCATCGTCATTGCGTCGATGGACGGCTCCAGCGCCTCAAATGCGTACGGGAGTGGGGGGAGTGGGAATGCCATGGGTCTTACTTCTCCGATTTAAAGCGGGCAATTACTGCCGGCAGAATGGACAGCGCCACCACTGCCAGAATCACAAGCTCGATGTGCTTGGCGATTCCCGGCACGTAGCGGCCCAGAAAGTATCCCATGAGGAGCATAGACCATACCCACAGCACCCCGCCGATCGCATTGTATGCCAGGAAGCGCGTGTACTGCATAGCTCCCATCCCCGCGACCACCGGCGCAAAGGTACGTACGATCGGCATGAAACGCGCAATGATGATCGTCTTTCCGCCGTGCCGCTCGTAAAACTGCTGCGCCCTAATCAGATGTTTCTTATTGAACAGGAGCGAGTCTTCGCGGGTAAAGAGCCTCGGACCACTCGCCTTGCCGATGGAGTATCCTACAGTGTCACCGACAATCGCGGCGATCGTAAGTATCAGTCCAAGGAAGAAAACATCGATGTATCCTTGTGATCCGAGCAGTCCAGCGGTCACGAGCAGCGAATCACCGGGGAGAAAAAATCCTATGAGAAGTCCGGTTTCCGCGAATATGATCAGCGTCAGACCAAAATATCCCGCGGTCTGGACCAGGGCCGGGATATCGCGCAGCTTATGGAACAGATCTGATAACGTGTGCATTCTGTGGGAGTGAGCGTCAACACAATGCCGGAACGCCGCGCCGGGTTGTCCGAGCGGGCCGAGCAGTTATTCGAGAGGGTATCGACCGGCTTCCTCGTCCTTCTTGCCTGCGCTTGGGCTTTCGCGATCTTCGAATCGCGCTCGACCGGCGACAAAGTTAACCTGGTAACCCCGGCCACCGCCGCGGTCGTCAGCGCGCTTGGTAACTCCGACGCGCCAACCGCCGCATACGTGACCGACGCGGTGAGTAAGGCGGTGAGTAACGCCGCGAGCAACGCCGCCGCCCGCGGCGCAAGGGACGATGAGACGGGAGAGAGCGGCAAGCTCCGCGCTTCCATCAACCAGGGTGGCGACAGGCCCGGTATCGTGAAAGCCGCGCTGGCGATGGGTACGGCTATTCGCGAAGCCGCTGACTTCGCCATCATCACCCCGCGGCCTGCCTCCGACGTCCGCCGTGGCAAGCTCGGCCTGTACTACATCGGCTCCTGGCCCGGCGCGCGTGGTGTCAAAGGCGGGAAGGTGGCATACGATCCGCCCAGTGGTTTCATCGAGGTGACGCGCGGCAATGCGGATACGCGGCTGTCGGAGCACTTTCGGATCCGTGATTTTTTAACGCACGATCAACAGAATGTCTGGCCCAAGTATGTTTGGGTCAGCCTTAAACTGGTGGACAAGCTGGAGCTGGTGTTGGATGATCTTAAGGCGCGCGGTATCAAGCCAGACGGCGTTCGGGTCTTGAGTGGCTTTCGCACCCCGCAGTACAACCGCGGCGGCGGCGATCCGCGCGGACGCGCCGGCCTGAGCCGGCACATGTACGGCGATGCGGCCGATATCTTCATCGACGACAACGGAAACGGCTCGATGGACGACCTGAACCACGACGGACGCGTGGACCTGGCCGATGCTCGCGTCATTCTTGCCGCGGTAGCTAGAGTGGAGCGGGCACACCCTTCGCTGGTGGGAGGGTGTGGCGTTTATGCGGGGAACGGCGCGCATGGACCGTTCGTGCATATTGACACCCGCGGATATCCCGCGCGGTGGATCGGAACTGGAGACAACTGACACATGCCAGACGTGATTGACCGACTCAAGCACGAGCCCACTGGCGGCGATGCCGCCGCGGCGGCCCGAGCAGCCGAAGCACACGCCGAAGCACACGCCGAAGCACAGCACGCGCGCCGCCCCACGCCGGACTCGCGCATGCAGGTCCGCGCCGCCGACCTTGAGCCGTACATCGGCCTCAAGTACCTCTCTCGGCTGTTCAAGCTGATGGCGGTGATCCTGATCCTGCTGCTCGTCTCCGAGATCATCACCGGACTCGTGACGAGCGGATTGGATTCGCTGGTAACCCTGCTCGGCGAGGTGAGCCGTCTCGTCGTCTTCGCCGGCTTGCTGTGGGGCAGCGGCGATCTGGCGATCCTGCTCATCGACATGGGGCATGACCTGAGAGCGACACGGATTCTCATCGGCCGCCAGTTGGCGCACCAGACGGACGAGCACCACGCAGAGGTAGATCCAGGTGTGGCGAGCCGCTTACCGGCCGAGGCAGCCACTCCGGTATGACAGTT
The DNA here is from genome assembly GCA_038232435.1 of Gemmatimonadales bacterium. GTDB lineage: Bacteria > Gemmatimonadota > Gemmatimonadetes > Gemmatimonadales > Gemmatimonadaceae > Fen-1247. The sequence goes on from JBBSHV010000210.1 coordinate 3,553, forward strand.
GCGCTAGCGTTCGGGTGGCAGTTTAACATCACCTCCTGACAACCACTGAGGCGTCTACCATGCTTTGGACAATCGCGATCATCCTATTCATTCTGTGGATTCTCGGATTCACAGTCTTTCATCTGGGCGCAATCATCCACGTGCTGCTCGTCCTCGCGGTCATCGTGATTATCTATCGCCTCATCACGGGTCGATCAGCGATTTAACGGCGGGCCGGGCACTTGTTGCCCGGCCCTTCTGTTTCGGCTAGTTATCTTCCCGGCGTGAGTGAATCCATCCTCTCCCGGGTTGCGGTGGTGTTGTACGAGCCGCAAGACCCCGTCAACATCGGGGCGACGGTGCGCGCCATGAAGAACATGGGTGCCACCGACCTGCGGCTAGTTCGCCCGTGTGAGTACACGGCGTACCGTCTGGAAGGAATCGCGCACCAGACCAGCGACATCATCGAGCGAATCCGCCACTTCGACACGCTGGATGAGGCGCTTGCCGACTGCATTCTCGTCGCCGGCTTCACGGCGCGTCGCCGCGCGGCCAAGCGCGCCCTAACCGACGCACGCGCGGCAGCGCCGCAAATCGTTGCCGCGGTGGAGGAGGGAACGGCCGCGCTGATGTTCGGGCGCGAGGATCACGGTCTCCCGAATGAGGCGATGGATCGCGCGCATCTCGTGGTGACCGTATCGACCACCGGGCATAGCTCGCTCAATTTGGCGCAAGCGGTGCTGTTGGCGTTGTACGAGCTGCACCTGAGCGCGGCGGATGCAACGCGAAGGCTCGCGCCACCCAAACGCAACGCGCCGCCCGCGACGGCGGCCGACTACGAACTCGTCTTCTCAGACGCGGAGCGCGCGCTTGAGGCGATTCAGTTCTTCAAAACGCGGCACCACGACCGGATAATGCGAAGCTTGCGATCGTTGACATTTCGTGCGTCGCCGGACACGCGCGAGATCGCGCTGCTCCGCGCGATGTCGATTGAAGTGCTGCGCACCATCGAACGCATCAGGCGCGGCCTTGCATCGTAGAGCGGTGGGCGCGATAATTCGCGCACCTCTTGGCTTGTGAACATTTTCACAAAGCCGAGCGTTTCATTCGACTTTAACTCGATTCGCGGATGGCGTTGAGAAGGAAGTGGCTCGCTGTGCCGGGGTTCTTTGCGATCGCCGCGGCCGCCACAATGCTGTCGGCCTACAGTGGCGCCTCTTCGTCGCAGGGCGCGAGCCCTGAACAACCGGTCCATTTTCCGCATCCGCAGCACGTGCAGGCGCTGAAGATGAA
>JBBSHV010000211.1:0-4817 GCA_038232435.1 Gemmatimonadales bacterium
CGTACGCTCCAGCGTCTCGTTCTTACGCTCGGTGAGCCGCCTGACCCGCTCGGCCCCCTTTGCACCGCGCGATCCACACGCCGCCAGCAGCATCGACGCGGTGATCCCACCCGTCGTGGTCAGGAACTCGCGTCTACGCATTCGGCCCCCTGGAAGCATCCGCGCTGGCATTTGCACTCGCGTCAGCATCAGCACTTCCGCGCTTGAATAGATGATAGAACGGGCGGGCGTTGCGCTTCTCCGGCGACCGCGCCGGGTTGTACTTGCCCGTTATGATGGAGCGGATGGAATAGGGGTCCACACTGAACACCACGAAGATGTGGACCAGCGACAGCGCGACAAGCGATGCCATTACAAGGAAGTGCCAGTACCGGGCCCACACATAGCCGCCCAATAGATTGGCGAGCGGAGCGAGCGACACGGGCTTCCAGATCGCCACGCCGGTTATGACGGCGAGTGCGCTGAGTACAGGGATGGCGGTGTAGGTGAACTTCTGCAGTGCGTTGTTCTTCCCCTGGTGCGGGTGCCGCTTGCGGATGAACAGATAGAACTTGACCATCTCGCGGGCGTCGCGAATGTCGCCTCTTCTAGGGACCAGGTCGCGCCACTCGCCGTGCAGGTACACGAAGATGATGTAGGCCAGGCCGTTGATGAGGAAGAGCCACATCATCCCGAAGTGCCAGTTGCGTGCTCCCGCGAGCCAGCCACCGAACGTTGCCCAGCCCGGGATCGACTTACCGGCGAATGGGTAGCAGCAGAAGGTAGCGCCGCGTCGCCGGAACTGCGGGTACGCATTGAAGATCTGGAGCCCACTTCCGACCATGATAGTCAGTGCGATGGCATTGACCCAATGCGTCAGGCGCACGAACCAGTGGTGCCGGTGCAACTCCACATGTTCTTCCCTATCCACGCGTCCCTCCTCATGTACGATATAGGCGTCGAACAATTATACGGCGCGAAGCTCGTCGCCGGGTGTACCTGACCGCATATTCCTGGTGTGAACGCTTCTCCGCGGATTCACCTGCTTGCAGTCCTGTTCCTCACGGCGTGTGCCACCAGTCGCCGGCCGATCCAGGTCACGCAGCCCACACAGGTCAAGGTGCAGCGAAGCCGTGGTCGGGATGTGCCCAAGGTGGGCATGCGCTGGTACAGCGATTTCTGGCGCGCTATCGCTGAAGGCAATCTTGAAGTGGCATGGATCATCGCCGACTCGCGCGACGAGCGCCGTTTCGTGGACGTGCTGGAGGTCATGCTGAGTGGCAACTCGGTCGGTGCCGAGTCGGCGATAACGCCGCTGCTCGCATCCAGCGACTCGATGGTGCGGCGAGGCGCGCGGGTGACGTATGGGGCACTACTCAGCGCCAACGGGCACTGGGGCCGCCTGGCCTCGTTCGCGGATTCGCTGACCGATTCAACAGCTCGTGTACTGCGCGACGATGCCGGTGTGGAGCGATGGGCGTCTACGTTCAGGAACATTGAAACCCGCGCGGTCTTCGTCGACACGCTCACGGTTCTCCCGCTCACGCGGTCGGCGACCGGCGTCCCTGTTGTCCCCGTGGTATTGAACGGCGTGACCAAACGTTTCTGGCTCGATACCGGCTCCAGCATCACCATAGTCTCCTCGGCTACAGCGATCGATTGCAAGATGATGCCGCTGGAGAGCGACACGCTGCAGCTGCTGACGGCGGTGGGGCGATTGCCGGCGCGACCGGCCGTTGCGCACTCCGTGCGAGTTGGCGGACTGCAGCTGACCGATGCTCCGGCTATGATCGTCGACGCGTCGGCGCTCAGGATGCGCGGCGGTGACGCAACGGCTCCCGAAGAGAAAATCGACGGCGTCGTCGGTTTTGACGTCATCCGGGCCCTGGACATCACGATCGACGATGTGCGGAGCCGCGTCGTCATTCGCCGTCCCGTTCCGGTCGAGAGCAAGGTGCCGCACAATCTTTCCTGGTACGGTGTCCCGATCGTTACGGCGGTATCGGAGAAAGGGTCGGTGCTGCATCTAGCGCTGGACACCGGCGCGGAGGAGACGTTTGGAACGCTGAGCTTGGTCGTCAAGACCGGCGCGCACTGGGCACCGGCCGAGCGTCGGCGCATCCGGGGCTTTGGCGGAACCGCTGTGGAGCGCGGGCTGGTGATCCCGTCGGTGCGCCTTTTTCTGGGCAAGGTCCCGCTCGCGCTGCAGCGGGTCTTTCTGTACGATGCTCAGTACCCGACCATCTTTGTCATCGACGGCACACTGGGCGCCGACCTTGGGCGCGGAGCGGTGTTACGCATCGACATGACGAACGGACGGCTACAGGTAAGCCCGCAATAATTGGCGTTGACCGGCGCGGTAGCACGCGGACGGCTTGTGACCATACTAATTAGCGGACTACATTTACCGATCGTCGCTCCGAATGCTTGTACCGAGTGACTCAATGTCCGCCCGCAGCTACTCGCAGCAATAAGCCATGGCCAATACAGAAAAAGTGACCGGTCCGCATAGCGGCGTGTTTGGAGTAGTGTCAGTGCTGCTGCTGACTGTCTTAACCTGGGCGTTCCTCTGGTTTCTCCACACCCAGCTGTGGCACGATCCTATGAATCCGCTGTCGCCGAACGAGAAGTCGGGCGTGAGCCAGCACGTGGCCCCGCACGAATAAGGTGAGGCCTTAAGCCCGGCGCTACAGCCGGGCTCTACTTCGAGGCTCCGGTCCCTCGAAGATTGTTGCCGGAGTCGTAGGCCTTGCTTACCGTGCCGCGCACGTCGTTCCATGAGCCATACTGCCGTTCCAGGTCCTGGCTCCAGCCGCGCCGGATATCGGGCTCCACGTCATCGAAGGAGCGCCCCGCGTAGTCCGGGTTCTGGGATGCGACGTGGCCGAGTTGGTACAGCGGGCGAGCGTGGTCATAGGATGCAAAGCGATCACGCGCGTCGTCTGACTCGAATCGGTCGCGGTGGTGCATGTCGGCCTCCTGCGAGTAGTCCTCGGCCGCTTCCGCCACTTCGCGGCCAGCCCACCAGCCGCCTGCGGCGCCAGCGATAGCTCCAATCACGGTGCCGATAGGGCCCGCCAGCGATCCGATCACCGCGCCCGCGGCGAGTCCACCGATACCACCTATTCCCTCGCCCACCGCGAGACCGGCGTCTCCGCTGTCCAGGTTGTGCCGCAGATTGCCGGCCATGATGTCACCGGTGCTCTCGCCGGGGGGTGCATCGTCGCGCGCGGTGTCAGGCTCGGCGTGGGACTCGGCGGCGCGTGCGTTATCTGCCCGGTTCTCATCACGTTGGTCCATACGTTCGTCCATTGTGAAGCTCTCCTCCAGCTCAGGAGTTTGTCGGGGAACTTGTCGGGCTTTCGATGTCGATGCGTTCCTTGCGCACATCCGCTTCGACCGTTTTCTCTTCGCTCACGGCGTGCTTGCGAATGATGATCTCCTCTTTCACGACCTGCCGAGTTTCCATGACCACCTCTTCTTCGATGACCGGGATGCGGATCTCGTCGTCGGTTTCCTGAACGCCCATGTCGCCGCTAGCGAGGCGCTCCGAGGAGACGGGCCGGCGCTCCACGGTGACCTCCTCATGCTGGAGGGTAACGGGGCGACTGACGTGTTCCGTTTCGACGGTCTTATGCACGTCGACCTGGCCAGCCGACACCTGACGCTTGCTGATGTCGAGCTCCTCTTCGGAGCGGGTGAGTCGCGCTGTCCCAGTGTCCTGCAGAGCATCCGCTACAGGGTGTTGCAGGGTATCCTGAAGAGTGGTGTTCGCGGTGTTTGCGGTGTTCGCGGTGTTCACCGTGTTCGCGGCGTTGCGTGGCGCGCGGAGGCCGCTGTCGTCGAAGTGATGACTGGAGTAGTAGTCGTCTGATTGCGCGTCCGAAGGCATGCCCGAAGGCATGTTCGAGCGTGCGGAGCGTTCGGAGCGTTCGGGCATGGCCAACAGCACCGCGTCCTCGTACTCGCGCGTGATGGAACCGTGGGAATAGACGGGGAATGCAGCGATTTGTGCCATCGTCATGCCGACCACTACGTGGTCATCTTGATCATCCAGGCTTGCCGCACCCACGGGAAGTAGGACATCGCGATCGTCGCCATCGCCGGCTATGTCGGTATCCAGCCTGATGTCGAGATAGCGTGTCCGCATCCCGCCGGTATCGACGACGAGATCGTGCACCTTGCCCACCTTCATTCCGTCGGACGCGATCACATCCCACCCGCGCGGGTCCGGTGAGCCTTCCGCCACTTTGAAGTCGCCCAGCTTGCTCAGCAGCGCGACGCGCGGTATGTCGTTCGATGGATCGTTAGGTGCGTTAGTTCGATCTCTCTGGTCAGCCATGCGCAGTACCTCGTCAGTATTGGAAGTTGCGATTTGTTTCAGGAGTCACGGGCGCGTGAGTGTCTCAGCGCGCCTGCGTCATCGAGGGGAGCGCGTTCTTTGCGCTGACGAAGAAGGCCTGGATGCGGTCCTTCTGTTCCAGCAGCTGCGCACCTGGTGTTATGGCTGTGGCAGCGTTGCGCACGTTGGTGACGGCGGAGGTGTTGCCACCAGCCATCGCTCCCTGGTTGGATTCCTTGAGCGAAGCGAAGGCGTCAGCGGCCGAGACGAATGCGGAGCGGGTCATGTTGGCGTGCATCGCGGAGGCGGGGCTGGAATTCAGCAGTGCAGTTGCCTGTTGGCGCATGTTGGCTATCGGAGCGGCGGGAGCGTCGAGGGCCGCGAGTGCATCAGCCAGACGCCGAATGCCGCCGGCGGCGTACGCGTGCTGCTCGTTCTCGTCGGTACTTGGGGGGGTGACATTGACGAAGCGCGTGAAGTCGGCAATCGCGGCACG
>JBBSHV010000212.1:0-4810 GCA_038232435.1 Gemmatimonadales bacterium
CTGCTTTATGAAGTAGAAGGTGCCCAGGAGATCGACGCCGAGCACACGGCGCCAATCGTCACCCGTCAGGTCGATGAGCGGCACGAACGTCATGAGGCCAGCGTTGTTGACGATCACGTCGATAGCGCCGAAGTGCTCTATTGTGCCTTCGACGCAGCTCGCGACCTGCGCCTCGTCGGACACGTCGCACGCACAAGCCCAGGCGTCGGGTGCACCAGCTTGCTTTACCGCTTCAGCTGCGGCGGCACCCTTCACGATATCCACGTCCGCGATCACGACCTTTGCACCCTCACTCCCGAAGCGCTTCGCCGTTGCGAGTCCGATACCGCCTGCAGCACCGGTGACGATCGCGACTTTTCCCTCGAAACGATTCATTTATCAGGCTCCCGCTCGCCGGACACACGCATCACGCCCGGATACGGTGTGTCTTTCCCCTTGATCGTCTTCCAGAGAATGTGGTTGAAGAGATTCTCATCTGCACGGTCTTCCTCGCTGAGATCGAGCCGAGCTGACTCGGCTGCACCTACGCTTTTCCTGGTGTTCTTCTCGTTGAGATCAACGTTCGGCACGATGGCGACGTAGGGCGCGAGATCGGGTGTCGCCGCCCATACATCGCGCAACGGCCGGCCGTAGTAGTCGAATTGAGACAGAGAGCCCGTGTGTAGAATCTCACTCATCGTCGCGATCACATCTGTTGTGTTGGTCCAGCGGTGAATCACACCAGCACCGTTGTAGGCAGAGATAACAAATGCCGGTATTCGATGCGAGTCCACATGATCGGGACCATTCTGCGCGTCGTCCTCCACCACAAACACCACCGTATTCTTCCAAAAGATTGATCGTGACAGCGCTTCTATCATCCGGCCGAGAGCCAGGTCATTGTCTGCCATGAACGCACGCGGAGTTCGCGAACCCGCTCGTGCACCGGCGGTGTGATCATTAGGCAGGCGAACGATCTCGAGCTGCGGCATCACGCCGCTCTTCACGTACTCGGCGAACTCCCGGAGCCAGACATTCATGCGCGTCTGATCCAGCTGGTTCAGGTCGAACCCGGGATAGTCAGGGTTGGTGTGAGTGGCAAGGAACGGCTTATTGCCGATGTAGACAGCACGGCCATCGATGCTATCGCGCACGACGAACTCGCCATAATTGCGAAGCGTGATGTTGGCGCGCGCCGCCAGATCCCACAGATATCCGTTCGCGGGTTCGCTCACGTCGTCGCTGGGAATGTTTGACCGACCGAACCCACCGTTGGTCCCCTCATAGTCATAGCTCCGGCCGCGGCCGGAGTAATTGCTAGGGATCGTTTTCTCCAGATAGTCAGTCGCGTATGCCGCGGTCGACCAGTTGTGCCCGTCGGGGCTAACCTCGGCGTTGGTGAAGAAGCGATCGAACACTCCGAACCGTTCGGCTAGCGCATGATGGTTGGGCGACACAGCCCGCGGGAAGAATACAAGTGCTGTATCGCCGTCACCCGTGGGCAAATCGCCCAGCACCTGGTCGTAGGTACGATTTTCCTTGATGACGTAGATCACGTGCGAGAACGGCGGATACGACGCTGTGGGACGCGCAGCACGTGTACCAACGGTGCCCCATCCTTGCGCTCGTGCAACACGCTCGGATAACGGCCCGAGCACCTCCTGCGTCGCCCGTGCGAGCATCAACGTCGTCAGCGTGCCCGATGTTTGGCCGAGGGTATACGATCGCGATCCGGCGGCTCTCCCATGTAGTGGATCAGGCCCGTCCGGGTTGGGCCCGGTGCCATGTCCCTTGCCACTCAATACGAGTAGGGTATCGCCGGCGGCGATGACTGCCGTCGGGTACCAGTCGGCTGGAATGCGTCCAACGAGTCGATCGTCTCCATGCGCGGACGTCAGGCCCGCGGCACCGGAGCTGAGATTGAACACGGCTACCGCATTGTTGTCAGCCTCGGCGACGAAGAGACGCGTACCGTCGGACGAAAGCGCCAACGCATTAGGAGTGCTCCCCTCGCGCGGGCCAGCTGGTGGCGGATCGAGCAACCGCGTAACTATTTCTCGATGCCTGGTGTCCAGCACCGCTATTCGATCGGTGCTGCCGGACGCGATGAACAATCGCGAGCCATCGGCGTTGAGAAGAATCGCGGAAGGATGCCGATCTACAGTGACACGGCCAGCATCGCGGAGCATCCCCGCACCAGCGGAGCCAGCAGGTCTGCCGGGCGCGAATACCGACACCGTGTGACCGCCCCACGCCGACACATACACCGTTCCGTCACGTGCCACCGCGATGCCGTATGGATAACGCTCAGTCGCCAGTCGCTGTACCACACGACCACTCGCGACATCAACCACCGCGACCGAGTCCGCCAGGTTCTCAGCGACATACAACATTCTGCCGTCAGGCGACGGAGCGATTCCCGCCGGATACCGACTCCCGGACTGTTGCGGCGCTTTGAGCCCAAGAATAAGACTGTCCGTCAATGATGCATGACCGTCGCGCCATGCATACCGGTAAATCACATCCTGATTTCCACCGGAGACGTAAAGTGTCTTCCCGTCAGGTGAAAATGCAACGCCGATGAATGCCGCTGGCTGGGACACCATTTGCACGACCTGACCGGTCGCGCGATCGACAACCTCGAAGCCCTGCTCACGCCACCCATTGAGTAGCACGACGACGCGGTCACCGTATGGCGCCAATGCCATCGCGAGCGGCATTGAGCCAACGGTGGTCGAGTTCGTGACCGGATCGAGCTGGGCGCCAGTTGGAAGGCGCATCCCCGCGACCAGCATACCAGTTGGCACGGGTGCCGCGGCGACCGAGGCCGGCGGGCGACACGCCGCCGCTGCCAGCGGAAGGACGGCCGCCACGAACGCGTTCCGCGCGCGCCTACCGAGGAAGCTGGGTCTCACCGGAAGCTGGTCGTGATCGCCTGGTATTGCGGCGCACACGCTCGTACACCGCCGCGCTCAACGCGGCGACAAGTCCGCCGACGCTCCATCCGCCAAGCACGTCGGTTGTCCAGTGCACATCGAGATACACACGACTCGCGCCAACCAGTAGCGGACCGACGGTGGAGAGTGCAATCGCGGCATTACGCGGTATCATGTCCTCGCGCCAGAGCACGTACGACGCCGTTCCGAAGATCGCGGCCGATGCTGTCGCGTGTCCACTGGGGAATGCGTACGTCAGCTCGTGCAGACGTGCGCCACCAGCGGGCCTCTCACGCTTGTAGATACGCTTGACGGCGAGAAAGAGCGCGAGCGCCACGGCTGGCGACATCACCACCGCGCCAGCGATTGGGAGACCGCGCCGGCGCCAGAGCCACGCGCCCAGTGCCGCGGTGCCGGGGATGATTATCGATGGAGCCGCCACGCGCGTGATGACAAGAAAGGTCTCACGCACCGTGGGCACCTGATGCGCAAGCACCCATTCGCGGATCGGCTCGTCGAATGGAGCGGACTCATGATTGAAGACATCCTCGCCCACCTTTGCGCACGCGGCGATCGCGGCCGAGGACAGACCAATCAGAAATACAGTATGCGACTCCAGTCCACGCGGACGCCTGCGTGGTTTACGAGCCGGGGCAACCCGCGCAACCGGCACACTCATTTGCGTGCGCTCCGGTACACATTTTCCAAGAGAACTATCCCCAGCAAGAGAAAGAGCAACGGCCCGCGTAAGTCCGTCGGCGGCACCACGCGCGGGAAGACGAAGATGGCGAGCGCAAGACAGACCAATATCCCAACAGTGAAGCTCGCGTCCTCGACGAACAGCCCCCACACCTCGCGTAACGCTGTCGTGAGCGCGTTCATGAGCTAGTGCTCATGAACTGATGGAGCTGCCAGCCATCGCTGGCGTGTCGCGCCCAGAGCCAGCCGCGCGTCTCGCGGCAATGACGGCAATGGCCGAAATCAGCAGAAACGCAACAACCAACCCCAGAAGCGCGAGGTCCTCGCCCGGCCACGGGAAGCTTAATCCTTCGCCTATCCAGAAGACACCGAACGCCGAGAGGAGCACGCCGACCGAGAACTTGAGCGTGTTCTCAGGTACTCGCGCCAGTGGCCTGCGTAGCGCGAGCCCGACGAGAATTACCAGAATGCCAGCCGCTGCGGCGCCAAGACTTGCGGCTACGAGCATGCCGCCCGCACCGGTCGCAATAACGATGAAGATGACCTCGAGCCCTTCGAGCGTGACCGCCTTGAAGGCCGTCGCGACAGCAATCTTGTCGAGCCGCCCGGCTGACGCGTTGTGCGCGCTTTCCGTGGCCTCGTCGCGCTTGAGCGCGGTTGTCTCCTTGACGTAGATAGCCGCTTCATCGTGCAAGCCAATCACGCCCGCGGAACGCAGTATCGCCTTTCTCAGCCACCGCATCCCGAAGAGCAGCAGCAGTGCGCCCACGACCAGCTGTAGCGTGGTGATCGGCACACGCTGCAGCGCGGGCCCAAAAAGAATAACCAGTAGCGCGAGGAACACCGCACCCGCCGCGGTGCCCACCAGCGCCGACCGCCATCCCCTGACCGTGCCAACCGCCAGCACAATTGTCAGCGCCTCGACAAATTCAACGAGCGACGCAAGAAATGCAGCCAGGACCGCCGTCCCGGCATGAGCCCAATTCATCACTGCCATGTGGTTAAAGTATGTCCTCGGAGATGGCACGATCCAAGCCGCAAAACGGCGGCCACTCGAGCCAGCCCGAGTGAGACATCCTGACGCTGGCGGCCGGCTCGATCCCTGCTCATGCCAATCAAGAGAAATCCCGAATACAGGAGCACACCGTGAGCAGCAGCCCGTCAATCATCCCGCCGAAGAACCCATCGATTAACCC
>JBBSHV010000213.1:0-4804 GCA_038232435.1 Gemmatimonadales bacterium
AGCGAGGCCGCGCGCGGAGCGCGTACCGATACGCTTGGTGCTGAAAGTCCCGTTCCGGTTTAGTAACCTTATGCGACTATCACCAGCGACGCGCGTCCCGAACCCCAGGTCCCGGGCGGCGTTAGCGTCAAGGGGCGACGTGTGGGGCGGGCTCGGAGGTTCGGCCGTTGGCGGGGGCGCGGCTGGGATTACGGGTGGGACTGCGGGTGGGGGACTGCGATCGGGGCTCAAATGGCGCTAGCGCAGATTGTCCCGCAGAAAGGCAAGTGTTCTGTCCCACGCCAGCGACGCGGCATCAGCGTTGTACGCATCTGGGCGAGTGTCGTTGAAGAAGGCGTGGCCGGCATCGTAATAGTACGTGTCGATGAACTTACCAGCGTCGGAAAATTTCTGCATGAGTGTGCCGGCCGTGCCGTTAGTCACCAGGGAATCGCTGTTGCCGAAATGTGCGAGGACTGGGACCTGGAGTTTGGCCGCGTCGATACTGACGTCGGGATGAATACCGTAGAAGTCGACGCACGCCAAAATTGCGTCCGGATACTCGGTCGCTGCATACAGCGCGAGCTGGCCACCCATGCAGAAGCCGATGACGCCGACCTTGTTCGGCTGCACCTGCGGCATGCCCAGAAGGTGGTTGGCGGCCGCATGGATTTCACCGCCTGCACGACCTATATCCAGCGCCATCAGCATCTTCTGCGCTTGGTCAGGACTCCTGGCGCTCTCACCGTGGTAAAGGTCGGGAGCGAGTGTGACGAAGCCGGCCGCCGCAAAGCGATCCGCCAGGGTCTTGATGTGATCGACGAGTCCCCACCACTCCTGAATGAGAACGAGTCCGGGCCCAGATCCGGTCTCTGTAAGTGACAAGTAGCCGGGCGTTGTCCCCGATGTCCCCGAGGACGATGCGAACTCGATCATGGATCCTTGCATGACTTTGCGCCTGTTATTGACGTTTCTATGATGTTTCGCCGACGTTTGGATTGACGCTTAGATTGGCGCATGTCACGAAGCGAAAAACATACCGCACGAGCCACGACTTTGATTGCGCTCTCGGCGTGTGGCTTCGGGTCGATCTCGGTGCTCACGACGATCGTTATCAGAGCGGGAACCCCGCTCGTACCGGCGATGTTCTGGCGCTATCTCGTGGCCGCCGTTGTGATCGGGGCGATCGTGGCGTGGAAGGAGAGAGCAGATTTCCGGCTGTCCATTCCGCTGCTGCTGATCGGCGGCGTTGGACAGGCGCTGATAACGTATCTGAGCCTGCGGGCTCTGGACTTCATTCCCGTGGGTCCGCTGGCGTTTCTCTTCTATACGTATCCAGCGTGGGTGGCGATCATCTCCGCGTTGCGTGGTACGGACAGGATGACGCCGATGCGCGCGGTGGCCCTTGTCGCGGCTCTGGCCGGAGTGACGGTGATTGTGGGGTCGCCGTTCAACTCGTCGCTCAACCCGATCGGTGTCGCGCTTGCACTGGTATCCGCCGTTGTATACGGGGCGTATCTCCCGGCGATCAACTCACTGCAAGTGAACATGAAGCCAATGGTTGCCGCCTTTCACATGATACTGGGGGCGACTATAGTTTTGGGCGCAGCTGCCCTGGCGCGTGGCGACCTCGCCAATCACGTCAGCGCAACAGCCGCGGCGGGAATCGTGGCACTCGCCGTGATATCGACGGTCCTCGCGTTCTGGCTATTGCTGGCGGGAATGGCCGCGCTGGGGCCCGTCCGCGCGGCGATCATCTCGACGGTGGAGCCGTTCTTTACAACGCTGCTCGGCGCTGCGGTGCTGGCAGAGCACTTGAGCATTCGCACAGGGGTTGGCGGAATGCTGATAGCCGTAGCCGTGATCGTGATTCAGTGGGCAGGCGCGCCTCGACAGACAACAGCGGTCAGTTGAGTTCGGTGCTGCTATTTGAAGCTGCTATCTGAAGTTGAAGAGCCCCAAAGACACTCCCAACAGAATCAGCACCACGACCAGCATCACAAGGCCCACATGCCGCCTGGTACGGCGAACGCCGGTCCACACGCCCTCATCAAGGTAGTAGTGTCCCGGCGCAGCCTCACGCACTACTTCGCGTGAGCGGAGGCGTCGGAAGCCAACATCCTCGTCGATGCCAAGCTCCTGAATGGAGCGGGCTGTGGTGGGAGAGAGTGCACCGACGTATCGAAGCTCATCGACTATGTCACGCTCCTTTCGGTGGATCACGGCAACGATAGCGGCACCCATAATATCTCCTGGCTACTGGTAGCTTCTACAATTTGACACAGCGGAGCACGGTTTAGTTGCTGCTTGAGTTGCTGTTTGAGTTGGTACGAACAGCGTGCGCGCGCCGGCGCTCCACTTCGATCACCAGGTTCTGGATGTCGCTCGGACTGATGCCGGGGATGTGCGCCGCCTGGGCCAAAGTGCCCGGCCTGATTGCGGTGAGCTTCTGGCGCGCCTCGGAGCTGAGCGACGCCATCGCGGCGTAATCCAACATGGACGAGAGTGCGAAATCGCTCATCCGCTTGATTCTGTCTGCCTGGATACGCTCACGCTCGAAGTAGCCGGCGTACTTGATCTCCAGCTCGGTGGAGATCACGGCGCCCGGATCCAGGTCTCGGCCGACGTTGGCGGCGGCGAAAAGCGCAGACAGAGTTACATGCTGGCGCTTGGCGACTTCGGCAATTTTCATCGAGTGCGCCAGGGCCTGGCTGCTGCTCCCTTCGAGCGCCAGCGCGGCCTGATCGGGACGGATGCTCGTCTCATCCGCGAGGACACGCGCCTGGCGCTCCGCGTCGAATCTGCGCTGGACGATGGCTTCCTCCTCCGCAGAAAACAGACCCAGATCGATGCCGATCGGAGCCAGTCGTCTGAGTGCATTGTCCTGCCGGATGCTGAGCCGAAACTCTGAGCGGGACGTGAAAAGGCGGTACGGTTCATCCACGCCGCGCGTGACCAGATCATCGATCAGCACGCCGATATAGGAGGTCTGTCTGCCGAGCATGATGGGAGCGCGGCCGAGTGCAGCGGAGGCGGCGTTCAGTCCGGCGACAATTCCCTGCCCCGCGGCTTCCTCGTATCCGGTGGTGCCGTTGATCTGGCCGGCGAAGTACAGGCCGCGTATGCTCTTCACTTGCAGGGTCGCGTCGAGCTGGGTGGGGGGATAGTAGTCGTACTCGATGGCGTAGCCGGCGCGATTCATCCGCACGTGCTCCAGCCCAGTGATGCTGCGCAATATCTCGAGCTGGACCTGGGACGGCAGCGAGGTCGACAGGCCGTTCACGTACAACTCGCTGGTGTCGTGACCTTCGGGTTCCAAAAAGAGCTGATGCCGCTCAGCGTCTGGAAACTTGACGATCTTGTCCTCAACCGACGGACAGTAGCGCGGGCCACGTGATGCGATCGCGCCGCCGTACATCGCCGACTTCGCGATGTTGTTCGTTATGATCTCCTTGCCCGGAGCTTCCAAGTACGTGATCCAGCACGGAAGCTGCGGCGAGTGCCGAGTGACGCCCAGGTGGCGTCTTTGTGTCGGCCAGAAGTGAGACCAGGAATAGTCGAACTGATCGATCTCGCTTTCCTGGATATCGAGTTTGGTGAAGTCAACTGAGCGCCCATCGATCCTGGGCGGCGTTCCGGTCTTGAAACGCTCGACTCTCAACCCGGCTCTCTCCAACTGTTCGGCGAGATGGGTTGTGGAGCTTTCGCCCGCGCGCCCGCCGGCGACGCTGGTATCGGTGCCGATGTGAATTCGGCCGCGAAGAAAGGTCCCAGTCGTGATCACGACTGATCTGGCGCCGAAGCGTCTCCCTTCCAATGTCTCGGCGCCGATCACCGCCCCCTCCCCGCCGGCCTCGTTCATGATGAGCCGAGCGACCGTGCCCTGGATCGTTTGAAGATTGACGTGCTCTTCCAGCAGCGTACGGACGGCTCGGCGATACAGTCCTCGGTCACACTGTGCTCGCGGTGCCCAGACGGCAGGGCCCTTGCTGCGATTGAGCATCCTGAACTGCAATGTTGCCAGATCAGTCGCCCGAGCCATGATGCCGCCGAGTGCGTCGACTTCACGTACGACGGTCCCCTTTGCTACGCCGCCGATGGCGGGATTGCAGGACATCTGTCCGATGGTTTCGAGCGCACTCGTGACGAGCCCGACGGACGCACCGAGCCTGGCCGCAGCGACCGCGGCCTCGGTACCAGCGTGGCCAGCACCGATTATGAGAACATCGAAGGTGGATTCGAAATGTGGCATGGAGCGATCTCTACATATAACGTAGAAGAATGCGCATTGTTACTTCGATACCAATCCGTAGGTGATCGGATGGAGCACGCCGGCTATTTTCCGGACAGGGCTTTTATGGCATCCGCCACCGTGACCATAAGCGTCATCGGCTCGGCCGCCGATGCGGTGAAGCCGCAGCGCTCGTAAAACAGTTTTGCAGGCTCCGAGACCGCATGCACAAGGATGGCTCGGATACCGCCGATCTCACTCGCTTGCAGTGTACGGAGCACAGCATCACGCAGAAGGCTCCGCCCGATGTCCCGACCCTGCCAGTTCCGGTCGACCGCCAGCCGCCCGAGTACCATCACCGGAACCGGGTCGGGCATGTTGCGACGGACGCGCCCCGTCGCCGTACCCTGGGCTACCGCACCGTTTGCCAGCGCGTAGTAGCCGATCACACGACCTCCTGCGCACACCACATATGTCCGCGAACCCCCCGCCTCGTTGGCCAGGGCGCCTTGCTTCAGCCAATCGTCGAGCTCAGCTACTCCGGAATCGAAGGCCGTGACATCATGCGATGCGCTCAGGTGTTCTGGCGCGCTC
>JBBSHV010000214.1:0-4792 GCA_038232435.1 Gemmatimonadales bacterium
AGCGGAGGGCGGGTATCGCCAGTGTTCGCGGGGTCGAGTGTCATTTTCATATCCCTGGTTGGGGTGGTGCAAAAGCAAAAAAGCCACAACATCCTCAATCGCTGAGGTCGTTGCGGCCGGTTCAGTGGGCCGAGATTATGGCACTTCTATTGTCCTGCTTTGTGCTTACCTGCTAGGTGCTAGCTTGATTTAGTATAGCGTATGGGCCTTGATAGCACAACAACTTAATTGTCGCGCGAGGATCAGTCGGTGACGAAGCGATCCAAAGAGATACCAGGTCCGAAGCCCGAACACGTCCACATCGAGGGCGACTGGGAGGACGCGGTTAAGAATGCGCTGAAGAAGCCGCCACCGCCAAAGCCGAGCAGGCAAAAGCCGCCGACTGATAAACAGGCCGACGGCGACTCCTGAGAGCTAATACCGCGTTTTGCTACAGCCGGGCGACCTCATACATATTTGTATCCTTGTGCGTCAAGTGCATACTTCGCCCTCCGCCGACAATGTCAGTGATTGGCTGGAACGTGCCGCGTTTCTTGAATTCGAGCGTAGTCCCGAGGGCATCGCCCACAGCGAGTCCCAGGAGCGCTCCTCGGAAGCGGTCGCGAAGACTCGGCCGATCCGGATCCGGGATTGGATCGCGTTGCCCAGCGGAGGTCATATTACTGAGCTTTCATTAAGGAATGAGCGATGCGTTGAACGCGAAGACGACAACCAAACAGGCGTTCCGTGAGACGGACGTTATGGGTCGGACGAACTACGCTGCCGTAAGATGGTGCACAACAGACACGGCCAGCTGCGTCGCACCCTCGCGGGCTCCCCTGAGCTGCATCTCCAGGGCGTTGCAGCGAGTCATCAATTCGTCCATCTTCGCGACGATGCGGTGTTGCTCGGCCATAGGCGGGAGCGGAACTCCAAGTCGCAACACATCATCTCGCCCGATTCCAGGAATTGCAATCCCAATCTGCTCCGCCCGGAACCGTTCGGTCGCCGAGTGTGCTAGCAGATCAACAAAACGAGCGTCCACCAGCACTGGACGAATCGCCATCAGTTGGCGACTGATGGCGGCCTCGTCATATCGAAGGACGTTCGTCTTTCCGACACCCGCACCTTTCACGGTAAGCAAAATATCGCCTTTCTTCGCGACCGCCCGCCTTTCATGTGTCCAACGAGAGGCAGTTGGGAAGAAGTCTCCGAAATCTGCCGGCCCTGTGAGGTACGGCAATCCGTCACCCCGCTCGTTATACAAGTCTGGCGTGAGGTGTTGACCAGAAATTAATTCCATTACGCGGCCGAACCGAACCCATTCCCATCCGTCCGGCACTGGCAATCGCGTCTCATCCTGGGGGATTGGCGGCAACGGGCCCTGTTTGCCGATCTTACCTTCCTCAAACAGCCGCGCTTTCTCCGTCGCTATGCGATCCAGCAGTACGGATGAAGGCTCATCGCTGGTGTCCTGAAGCACCAGCTTCCCACGTACTGCCAGCTGTAGCACAGCCTGCCGCAGCTCGGCCACTGTTTTGGGCGTGTCGTATAGCATGTGAAAGTTCTCGCGCAGACGCTGCCAGTGTGCGGCGAATTCCGCATCAGCGCTCGTCGTCGTGAGTTGGTGCAGCGCCGAACGGTTCAGACGCATCCGCGCCACTGTACGCCGCTGCTGCTGTGCCTCCAACGTATCACAGAGCGCCATCAGTTCCTCCACCTTCGCCGTGATGCGCCTTTGTTCGGCGAGAGGCGGGAGCGGAAATGGGATCTGACCAACGATCTTGCCAGACACTTCTCTGAACGTCGTTCCTGGCGCCTTCCTGTCCACCTCGGGTCCCACAGCCTGAAGGAAGCGGAAAATAAAATCGCTCATCAATCCGACGTACGGGACGCACGACTTGAATCCTTGGTTCGTTGCGATCGGATTCGCTGCGATAGCTACGTAACCTATCGGGGCTCGGCTGGAGAATAGAACTGAGCCCGTGGGAAGGATCTGTGCCGCGCTGTTCTCTAGACCCAATTGGCTGATCTGGCGCCGTCCCCCGTGAGCATACTTGCTTCCAAGCCCGTTCAGATCAGCTGGCGTGAGCCACGGCACTCCGCCATCGTCGATCCAGTACGCTGCCACCTCGGTCTTCGGCGTACCTCCTCCGATAATAGCGCCAACCGACGACAACCTTACCCAGCGCCAGCTATCCGGAACGTGATGCGGAATGTCATCAGCAGCGAGCAGGTCCGCTGTAGTGGGCTTGCCGATTCCGCCATTCGCGTAATGACGCTCCACCTTCTCCGCTATCTGCTTCAGCAGAAGAGACGCCGGCTCATCACTTGAGTCCTGTGGTACCAGCTTCCCGCGCACCGCAAGCTGCAGGATCAGCTCGCGCAGCTTCTGCACGCCATTAGGCGCGTCCGCCATCACATCGAACTGCTGCAGGAGCGCCCCTGATGTCACGCTCTTACCGCTGCCATCAGCGTTGAGTCGAGCGCATCGGCTAGCGCCGCCTTCAGCGCGTCGCGCGTCTCCTCCACTTCAGCCAATATTTGCTGGTACTCAGCAAGAAGTTCTTCTGGATCACCATGGCCGTCCTCGACAGCATTTGGATTCTTGATGTCGAGGTTGTAACCGCGACGACGGATCTCGTCGACCGATACGCGCCACGCGTGCACACTCTCCGCACGGTCGCTCCACCACGCCTTCTCGACGTCGAACTCCTCAATGCGAATGGGTTTCGTCTTGTTGTAGCTCTTCTGCCCCGCCGGATAGGGGTGCTCGTAGTCCCAGACCTCGGTTGTCGGCCGCCCCTTGGTGAAGAAGAGCAGGTTGGTGTTGATGCCCGTGTACGGCGCGAATACTCCTTTGGGCAGCCGCACGATGGTGTGCAGGTCGCACTCGGTGAGCAGCTTCTCCTTGATGCGCGTCTTGATCCCCTCGCCAAAGAGAAAGCCGTCGGGCAGCACCATCGCCGCGCGCCCGCCGTCCCTCAACAGGTGCATGATGAGCACCAGGAAAAGGTCGGCCGTCTCGCGCGTCTGGAACTGCGCGGGGAAGTTGGTCTCAACGCCGCGCTCCTCTTCCCCGCCAAATGGCGGATTGGTGAGGATAACGTCCACCCGGTCCTTCGATGTATAGTCGCGTAGCGGGCGCGCGAGCGTGTTGTCGCGGTGCACCTGCGTGGGCACGTCGAGACCGTGCAGCAGCAGGTTGGTGGTGCAGAGCAGGTGCGGCAGCGGCTTTTTCTCCACGCCATTGATGGAGCCCTGCAGTAAGGCTTCCTGTTCTGGCGTCTGCACCTCGTGCGCTCGCACGAACTCGATGGTGTTGACCAGAAAGCCGCCCGTCCCGCACGCGGGATCGAACACCTTCTCGCTGAGCCTGGGAGCGATCATCGCCGTCATGAACTGCGTGACTGCGCGCGGCGTGTAGTACTCACCCGAGTTGCCAGCACTCTGCAGATCTTTCAGGATCTGCTCGTACAGGTCGCCGAACTGGTGCCGGTCGCTCGAGCGATTAAAGTTGATCTCGTCAACCTTGTTGATCACCTGCCGCAGCAGGGTACCACTCTTCATGTAGTTGTAGGCGTCCTCGAAAACGCCGTGCACGACCGCCGATGCGTCGCCCGGCCGCCGGATGATCTCGAGACCCTTGAGCGTGGGAAAGAGATCAGTGTTGACGAAATCCAGCAGCCCGTCACCAGTGAGCCCTTCATCGTCAGCGGCCCAGTTGCGCCACTGTAGCCGCACTGGAACCGGCGAGACGTACCGCTCGTCCAGCAGCTCGCGCTCCTGATCGCGGTCATCGAAGATCTTGAGAAACAGCAGCCAGGCGAGCTGGCCGATGCGCTGCGCGTCGCCGTCCACCCCGACGTCCTTGCGCATGATGTCCTGAATGGACTTGATGGTATTGCCCAACGACATTTCGCTACTCGATTGGTGGTGTAAGTCTTCGGCTCACGCGGCGGTGTAGAGTTCGCGCTCCAACTCGCTCACGGCGTCCAGATACTGCTGCCGGCCGCCGAAGCGGTGTATGATCTCGGCAGGGGTGCCGAACTGGTTCAACGGCTGCACCTTGAGCACGTCCAGCCGTTCCAGAGACGCCACACCCTCGTCGGCATACTTGGCCAGGAGCGCGTCGAGTACAGCGCGCGCCTCGGGTCCGAAGCGGGTGAAGTAGTCGCGCTTCTTCACCCGTTCTGCCCGCTCCCGGCGCGTCAGCGGAGGCTGCCCGAACGCAACGTGGCAGATCAGGTCGAACGCGTCGTAGCCGCGCCCTACTTCGTCCTCCAATGCATCGAAGATTACACCCCGCTCTTCCAGCTCGGCGATCACTGCGTCCTTCTTCCCCGCGCCGCTCCAGGAGCGCAGAAAGTCATCCAGCGACGCGAACTCCTCGGTGACCTTCTTGCGCGTGTAGTCCTTGAGCGACTCGGTGATCAGCTTTCCATCCGGCCCGTAGTACTGCACCCGCTCCGAGACCACCATTACCGGAACTCCGGCTACCACGTAGCGCTTCCGCCGCGCGGTGGGGTCGGACGACAGCGGGTCCACGATTGCTCCGTCGCCGGTGGCGCCCTCACCAACGGTCGCAGCATTATCGCCCGCATCGCTGGCAATGTCGTCAGGAGGAACGACTGACTCTCCCTCGCGTGGCACATATACGACGACCGGATCACCATCGAACTTCGGATCGGCGAACAGCTCAGTGGCTTTCTTGAAATCGAGGATCGAGAAGTAGTACTTGCCGTATTCCTCGTTGATGCGCGTGCCCCGGCCGATGATCTGTTTGAACTTGGTCATGGACATGATACGCTGA
>JBBSHV010000215.1:0-4783 GCA_038232435.1 Gemmatimonadales bacterium
CATGCGCACGTTCGCCGGGCGTAAAGTGTTGGAGATATTGGTTGCGCTGCCGTGGGCGATCCCCGGAACGGCGGTCGCGCTGGGGTTGCTCGCCACCTTCAATCGCAATGATCTGTCGGCCGGAAAGGTGTTGCTCGTGGGTACGTTCTGGATCCTTCCGCTCGCCTACTTTGTGCGTGACATACCGCTGGTTTCGTCCGCCATCGAAGGCTCGCTCAAGCAGATGGATCCGTCACTGGAGCCGGCAGCGCGCGGACTGGGCGCTTCGTGGTGGCTGGCCATGCGTCGAGTAGTCATCCCGGCGGCGAGGCCGGGGATCGTGGCTGGCGCTCTACTTGCTGCGGTAACGGCGGTCGGCGAATTCGTTGCGAGCGTCGTGTTGTACACGCACGGCAACCGTCCTATATCCATCGAGATTCTGGCGCAGTTGCGGGCGTACGCTTTCGGGACCGCCGCAGCGTACAGTGCGCTGCTGATTCTTCTGGTGCTGGTGATGACTCTATTCGCCCGCGTCGCTGAGTCACGCATGCGGTAGCATGCTTGCAGCGGTAGCACCTGCATACGCAGCACCACAGGGATAGATGCCTACACGTCCACGAGTAGTGATAGTTGGCGCAGGGTTCGGCGGCTTGATCGCGGCGCGCAAGCTGCGGCGGGCTGACGTTGACATCACTGTCATCGACCGGACCAATCACCATCTTTTCCAACCGCTGCTGTATCAAGTCGCGACAGCGGAACTCGCGCCGAGCGACGTAACGGGTGCGATCCGGCACATCTTGCGGCACCAGGTCAATACCACCGTGTTGCTCGGCCGAGTGACTGATGTGGATGTGAATGGGCAGACAGTTACGTGTGCCGATCCATCGCGCGTCGAGGGTGCGCTGTTGGTCCCGTACGACTATCTCATTGTAGCGGCCGGTACGCGGCACTCCTACTTTGGACATCCCGAGTGGGAGCGACTTGCACCCGGTCTTAAGACGATCGAGGACGCGATCAACATGCGCGGCCGCTTTCTACGTGCCTTCGAGGAAGCCGAGCGCGCCCAAACGCCGGAGGAGCGCGACGTGTGGCTCACCTTCGTCATCGTCGGCGCCGGGCCAACCGGGTGCGAGCTGGCTGGCGTGATGCAGGAGGTCGCGCGCGCGATGCGGAAGGATTTCAGACATGTGGACACGCGCGACACCGCCGTGATCCTGCTGGAGGCCGGCCCGCGCATTCTTCCGTCCTTCCCCGAATCGCTCGCTGCGGCGGCGGCCCGCGAATTGGCGGAGCTGCGAGTCGACGTCCGCACGGGGTCCGCGGTGACCGACATTACGCAGGACGCGGTGCATGTGGGCGATCACGCGATCCGTACGCGTACAGTATTCTGGGCGGCTGGCAACACGGCGTCATCGATATCCAAATGCCTGGGCGTGCCACTCACGAAGGCTGGGCAGGTGATCGTCGAGCGGGATCTGTCGATTCCCGGCCACCCGAACGTGTTCGTGATTGGCGACCTGGCGTATGCACTGCAAAAGGACGGGCAACCAGCGCCCGGTGTCGCTCAGGTCGCGATGCAGGAAGGGCGCGTCGCGGCGAAAAACGTTATGGCAAGCATCGCGCGTCAGCCGAGGGCGGACTTCGATTACCTGAACAAAGGCGATATCGCGACCATCGGCCGCGGCAAGGCAATCGCCAATCTGTTCGGTGGTAGGGTCAAGCTATCCGGCCGGCCGGCGTGGTGGCTGTGGCTGGGCATTCATATCACATATCTGATAGGGTTCCGGAACCGGCTCAGTGTATTGCTACAGTGGGCCTATGCGTACTTCACTTATCAGCGGGGCGTGCGGCTGATTACCGGCGTCCCTATTGCCCAGATTTCCGACCGCACGTAACGCAGAAACCCCACGACGTATCCATCTCCGAACCGCAGGCGGGGCAGCGCTTGGTGCGCAGATTCTCGCCGCAGTGTGGGCAGTAGTTCGCGTCTCGCCCTTCGGGAAGTGTGCCGCCGCAGAACCTGCAGCCGGTTGGTACCTCGATTTGGGATAGCGTCGACAGGATCGAAGGGACTGGCGTTTCAGGAGCCGTTGCCGGCGCGGCCCCAGGCATTGCGGCCTCAGGCATTGCGGCCACGGCAGTAGCGGGGGTATCAGTGGGTGGCGCGGCTTGTGTGGCAGACATCACAGTATCATCAGAGGTAGCGGTAATCCCGGAATCGCCGTAATCGACGGAACTGACACCATCGACAGAATTCATGGCGTTGGCCGTTTCCGCGCCGGCCGATGCTACAGGAGCAACCTGTGTCGCCTGTGTCGCCGGTGTCGCCGATGCGGCCGGCGTTCTCATCCCCGCAGCGGCGGTTCCGGTGGCCGGCGTTCGCGTGTCGCCTGGGGCGGGTGTCAGGGACACGGTTGCATCGCCGTAGCCCTTGAACACACCCGGGTCGCCTGTGGGCAATGCCAGCTCTCGACGCAGCTCTTCCTGCATCGCGGGCTCGCCCTGCAGGTAACCGCGCTCACCGGAGAGGAGCCTGGCGACCGATACCTCGTAATCGTCGTTGGTCTCGATACCGAGTTCGCGACGATTGTGCCGGTATGGGATGATCTGCTCGTACAGCTCCCGGACCGAGAAGGGGATCTGTAAGTACTCGGGCCTGTTTGCGCGGATGTTGTGTACCAGCCGGCGGTAGAGACGGTCTAGATCGTCCAAGAGCTGTGTCCTTGATAGCCTTACGGTTTCGGGTCATTCCGGAGCATACCCGTGCCAAAGTATACAACCCGACGACGAGCGCCGCAAAGCCACGCGGCCTGGCTGGGCTACGATTCCCGCCTTGGGCCATAGCACCGTGACAGTGTGGCGCTATATCGTCCACACCCGGTGCGTACCCTTGAACGTTTCGTGGCTCGGAAAGGGTGTGACTGATTGCGATGTGAGACCAGTGCCGTTGTGATCTGCGTGCCATTCGCCAAAGGCGGACGGGACCAGGCCATTGGACGAGTCCTGCGATGCGGCGGCGCGCGTCGCGAGGTGGTTGGCGTACTCGTTCTGCGGCTGGCCGTTGTGACCGCGAACCCAGCGCCACTCGCAATGATGTTCGCCCAGGGAGCGGAGCGCGTCCTTCCATAGCTCCAGGTTCTCGATCGGACCTGCCTTACGCGTCCAGCCGCGGGCGGCCCAGCCGTGTACCCAGGATGTCATGCCATCCACGATGTAGCGCGAATCGGTGGTGAAGACGACGCGAAAGGTGTTGCGCTTGGCCGACACACCGCGGAACGCTTCGATTACCGAACGAAGAGCCATCCTGTTGTTGGTGGTCGAGGGCTCGCTGATCCAGTAATCCCACCGGACCAGGTCGCCGGTCTTGGAACTTCTCCACTCGACAACACCACCGGCACCGCCGGCATTATCGCCCTGCTTGCCGTTTCCGAGACATGACTCGTCGGCGTACACCGCGATCAGATCGGGACACGGCTCAGTCACCGACCACCTCGAAATCATCCATGTCGTCGATGTATATCGTCATGCTGTCGCCGGTAGCTGGTTGCACCGTTTCGATTGCCTCTCGGCCGGCGCGCAGACCGATTGATTCCGGCCGGACGATGAATTCCGATCCTCGGCGGAACACCACGATGCGGCGACCCTCGGTCACCGCCCGCTCCAACAAGTTGTACTGTCTGCTAGTTAGCTGCATGTACTGATTCTGGTTCTTGTTTCACCCACGCTTGGTATTGCACCACTGTCCAATAAAGTGGTCCAGCACCCGCGTCGCATCATGGATTTCGCGCACGGGAATCCATTCCGCGGCGGAGTGAGCCAGTGCGACGTCACCGGGTCCGAAGCATATCGACGGGATGCCGGCCTCATTGAGGAGTGCCGCATCTGTCCACGCGCTCAGTCCCTCGATGCGGATCGGCAGCTCCTCTGCCGCGAGAGCGCGCTGAAGTTCTCTTACCACCGGAATATCCACAGCGACATCGCTCGGCAGCCGCGACGTGGTGAGCTGGATCTCCATCTCCAGCGTCGGATGCGACCGGTGGACGGTACGGTAAGCCTCATTCAGCTCGTCCAGAAATGTCTGCGCCGTCTCGCCAGGAATCGTCCGGCGCTCGATCTCCACAATGCAACGATCGGGATAGGTGTTGATCCCGGTCCCGCCACTGATCAGTGACGCGTGCAGCGACGCGCGACCGAGGAGCGGGTGAGTTGTGTCGTGCAGGATGTCCCGCTGCATGCGATCAAGCTCGGCGATCACGAGTGCCGCGTGGGTGATTGCATCGACGCCAAGGTCGTAGCGGCTCCCATGCGCCGAGTGTCCTCGGAAATCCAACCGCGCCCAGGCGAAGCCGCGATGAGCGGGACAGATGGCGAGCCCGGTCGGCTCGGGAATTATGGCGGCATCAGCCGAGACGCCGGCGGCGACGAGCGCCTGGGTGCCCAGGCTTTCATACTCCTCGTCAATCACGGCCGCTATCACGACCTCACCGTCGATGCCACGCCGAACAGCATCCCGGGCAGCGACGCACATCGCCGCGACGCCGCCCTTCATGTCAGCGGATCCTCGGCCGTACAGCAATCCACCAGTGATGCTGGGGACAAAGGGCGGATGGGTCATGCCCTCGGTGCCGACGACATCAAGATGTCCGTTCAACATCAGGGTACGCGAGTCCGGCCGACCGGCGCCGCCTCGAGCAATCAGGTTAGTCCGGCCGCTAGCGACGTCGGTGAGCTCGGTCCGGAAACCCCAATCATCCAGAATGCGGGCCAGGAAGCAAGCAACCCCGCGCTCGCCCGGTGAGCCGGA
>JBBSHV010000216.1:0-4781 GCA_038232435.1 Gemmatimonadales bacterium
AGAGCAACGTACACTCCCGCCGTGTCCGCGAGCCGCTGCACCGAACTCCGAGCCGCTTCCGGCACGGCGGCATCGTACGGTTGCGGCACGATGTCGCACAGCGTACCGTCGATGTCCAACATTACAAGCAGCGGAGTGCCGTTCAGCAGTGCAGAGATCTGCTCAGGCGAATGAACAATCACTGGCTAGGAAACTCCCGCGACACTTGTGCGCATATGCCCGGCGGCGTCCAGCACCGCGTCCGTCCAGTCCTGGATCGTCCAGCTCAGCACGCGTGCGCGCATCACTTCCATGCGCTTCCGGCGCTCCTCTGGAGGCATGTCCAACGCGGTGCAGATTCCGTCCGCAAAAGTATCGATAAAGAATGGATTGACGAGCACCGCCTCGTCCAACTCATCGGCGGCGCCAGTGAAGCGGCTCAATATCAGGACACCATCGCCATCTTTCTGGCACGCGATGAATTCCTTTGCGACAAGATTCATTCCGTCCTGCAGCGACGAGACGAGACACACGTCGGCGGCGGCGTACACGGCCGCCAGCAGGTCAGCGTCGACGTTGTCGTGCACGAGGACTATCGGCCGCCACTTCTCGGTGCCGAACCGATGATTGATCGAGTCGATGTACTGCATGACCTCGCGCTCGAGATCGGCGTATGCCGGTACGTCCGTTCGTGATGGTGTCGCAACCAGCAAAACGGTGAAGCTCTCGCGGCGTGCCGGACCTTCGGCCCACACTTGCTCCAGCGCGCGCAGCCTGCGGATGATCCCCTTGGTGTAATCCACACGATCGACACTCACGAGGAGCTTGTGTCCCGCCGTTGTGTACCGCGTACGAAGCGAAGCGGCAACTTCGCGTGTCCGGGGCAGCGATGCGAGCCGCTCCCACTCGGCAACATCGATACTGATCGGAAACGCGGCCACTCTCATCACGCGGCCTTCGAAGTCCACCGTACCCGCGTCTCGATCAACGTGTCCCGGCATCATTCTATCTACACAATCAAGGAAGTTGCGCGCGTATCCTTCTGTCTGGAACTCGAGCAGATCGTTTCCGAGCAGACCGCGCAGCAACGCGTCGTGGACGCCGAGCGGAATGAGCCGGAAGACGTCGGGCGGCGGAAAGGGGATGTGCCAGAAGTGGTGAATCAACGCGTCCGGCACCAGCGCGCGAATGAGCGCTGGCGCCAGCGCGAAGTGGTAGTCCTGGATCCACACCATCGGAGATCCACCTACACGCGCAGCTTCTTCGGCGACCGCGGCGGCGAATCGCTCATTCACGGCTGAATAGCTTTCCCAGTGCCTGGTGCGAACCTCCAGGTGCTGGATGAACATGTGGCAGATGGGCCAGAGCGCGCTATTCGCGAAGCCGAGGTAATAGTCGTTCACGTCTGACGGATCCAGCCAAACGCGACGGAGCGTGTAACGAGGATCGTCGGGCGGCACCGCGACGCGTCCTGAGTCGTCTACCACATCAGCGTCCGCATCTCCCGAAGCCCATGCGACCCACGTTCCCGCGACCCGGCAAAGGATTGGATCCAGCGCGGAGACGAGGCCGCCGGCGGGCGATCGAACAGTCACTCCCTCCGGCGTACGCACGTGCTCGTACGGCTCCCGATTGGAGAGCAGGACCAGTCCGTGCTCCGCGAGTTGTTCAGCGATTTCTGGCATATCAGTCTGCCACAATATTCAAGACGGGTGCCGGACGCGCCCCGGATGGTCGTGCTCGCCGGGTATTCCTTTGGCTTGGGATCCCAAACCGATCTTTGCCTAGATCTCGGATGCCTGCGCCAGACTTTCGCGCCTCGAAACCTCTGTCACTCCCTTTACCTTGCGAATAGCGCGGAGAACCTTGCGCAGGTGCATGAGGTTCTCGACTTCGACCTCAATCGCGCCGGTGACACGCGCATCGAGGCTCTTGAGCTCGAAGCTGCGTATGTCAGTGCCATTACTGCTCACCGCGGTGGCGATATCCGCGTATAGCGTTCGGTGATCTGTGGCCTCGAGGCCAAGGCGGACAGCGAAGCGTTCACCCTGAACTTCCTGCCAATCAATCTCCAGTCTGCGTTCCGGCTCGTCGTCCAGCAGCATGAGATTGGGACAGTCCGCGCGGTGGATACTCACTCCACGCCCGCGGGTCACGTAGCCGGAAACCGGATCGCCCGGAACCGGCTGGCAACACTGTGCGTAACGTACCAGTAAGCCATCGGCGCCCTGGATGCGTATTCCGCGTCCAGTGCCACGCACGCGGTCCACAAGCCGCTCCAGCGGCCCGGGAGGCGCCGGCTCCGCGGCCGTGTCCATCTGCGGGTGCAACTGGCGTATGACGTCGCCAACGCTCAACTGTCCGTGCCCTACCGCCGCGACGAGGTGCGTCGTGTCCGAAATCTTGAGCCCCTTGGCCGCCGCCGATAGATCATCGTCGGTTGGACGCGATACACGGCGGCGCCGGGCCTCTTTGTCGACCATCTCGCGACCGAGCTTGATGGCGGTCTTCTGCTCCTCCATGCGAAGGCGCTGCCGGATGCGGTGCCGCGCGCGGCCGGTGCGGACGTGCGCCAGCCAGTCGCGGTTGGGGCGCGCGGTGGGCGAAGTGAGGATCTCGACAGTGTCGGAGTTCTTCAGCTCACGCGTGAGCGGCGCGATCTTGCCATTCACGCGCGCGCCGTAGCAGTGGAGACCAACTTCCGTGTGCACCGCGAACGCAAAGTCGATGGGCGTCGCGCTCTTGGGTAGCTGGATCACGTCGCCCGTGGGCGTGAAGACGAAGATCTCGTCCGCGTACAGGTCCAGCTTCAGGAATTCGAGAAATTCGTCCGGCGTCTTGGCGTCGAGCTGCAACTCCAGAACCTGCCGGAACCACTGAAGATGCCGGTCCAGCTCGTCAGCGCTGGCGGCGTTCTCCTTGAATCGCCAGTGCGCGGCGATGCCATAGTCCGCCGTGCGGTGCATGTCGCGCGTGCGGATCTGGATCTCGAACAGCTGCTTCCCAGGCCCGAACACCGTGGTGTGCAGCGATTGATACCCGTTTGACTTGGGCTGCGCAATGTAGTCCTTGATGCGCTCCTGAAACGGTGTCCATCCGTCGTGAATGACGCCTAGGGCGTGATAACAATCGGGAACCGAATCGACAAGGACGCGGATGGCGAGAAGATCATAGATCTCCTCGTACGGCTTTTCCCGCATCTGCATTTTCTTGTAGATGGACCAGAGATGCTTGGGGCGACCGGTGATGTCCGCGTTCGCTATTCCGGCGCGCGCCATCTCCTTGATGAGCGGCTCGCGCATCCGGGCCACGAGGTCGTCCCGCTCAGCGCGTTTTTGGGCGACCAGCTTGGCCAGGCTGCGATACGCCTCCGGCTCCAGATACTTGAATGCCAGATCCTCCAGCTCCCATCTCACCCGCGCCATGCCGAACCTGTGCGCCAGCGGCGCGTACAGATCGCGCGTCTCCTGCGCTATGCGCCTGCGCTTCTCTTCGGGGAGCGGCTCCAGCGTCCGCATGTTGTGCAGACGGTCGGCCAGCTTGATGATGATAACGCGCGCGTCCTTGGCGATCGATAGCAGGAGCTTGCGATAGTTCTCCACCTGGCGATCGCGTGGCGCATGCGCCGGCAGGTGCTCTATCTTGGTGAGCCCATCGACAATCGCGGCGACCTCCTTTCCAAACTCGCGCTCGATATCCGCCAGGGTGAAAGGCGTGTCCTCGATCACGTCGTGGACAAGTCCGCTCACGACGGTGGTGGTATCAAGGCGCAGGCCGGCTAGAATCTTGGCCACCTCCACGCAGTGCACCACATAGTCCTCGCCTGAGCGGCGCTTCTGCCCGCGGTGCGCTTCCTCGCTGAACTTGTACGCGCGCAACAGCAGCTCGGTGTCGAGCCGCTCGGGCAGGGGATCGACGCTGGTATCCCACCCCGGAATGATCTCTCGCTCGGCCGCTCCCGCCTCAGACCGTAGGATGCTGATCGCCATGCTGTATCAATATGCGGCCTGGAGCGGAAGTAGTGAACTGGCGACCCGCGCTTGCCCCACTCCGGAAGCTACACCAGCAATCCACTCTCCGCGAAGCTGGTGAATCGGCCCCGGCCCACGATGATGTGGTCCAGCACGTCGATTCCCAGCAGCTTTCCGGCCGCAACTAGCTGGGTCGTGACGACTCGGTCTTCCGGCGACGGGGTCGGGTCACCGGAAGGGTGGTTATGGATCAGAATCACGGCGTATGCGTTTTCAGCAATCGCCTGGCGGAACACCTCGCGCGCATGAACAAGCGAGGAGTTGAGAATTCCGCGCGTGATCAGAATGTCGTTCTCCAGCCGATGCTGGGCGTCCAGCGTCGCGACGTGGAACTCCTCCACCGGCAGATCCGCCAACCTGTGCGCGTACGCGTTGTACACGTCGCGTGCCTCGCGCATGGCCGCACCTTCGTCGCGCTGCTCCGCGACCATCCGGCGCCCAAGCTCCAGCGCAGCGTGAACGGCAATTGCTCGCGCCGAGCCGACTCCCCTGACGCTCGTCAGCGACGCGACCGGCCGCGAGGCCAAGCGGCGGAGCGACCCCTGCGACGCGCCAAGCACCTCGCGCGCGAGATCAATCGATGAGCGCCCCTCCGATCCTGACCCGAAGAGAATCGCCACGAGTTCGATCGCGCTCAGCGCGTGTGGGCCGTGCTGCTTCAGCCGCTCGCGCGGGCGTTCGGCGGACGGTAACTCGCGAATGGCGACACCGGACATACGCGCTCCTGGTTCGGGTTCCCACCATTATTAACGGCAGCCGCACTGGCCGTGG
>JBBSHV010000217.1:0-4772 GCA_038232435.1 Gemmatimonadales bacterium
CGTCATCGTGCCGGCCGGAAAGACAGCCTTGAGCACCGCCGCGGCCGAGAGCCCCGGCCGAAGCGTGCCTTCGACCTGGCTCACGATGTGGAATACGTGCGAGTATTTCTCCACCTGCATGAGACTGGTGACTTCCACGCTATTGTACTCGGCGATGCGCCCAACATCATTGCGGCCCAGATCCACCAACATGACATGTTCAGCACGCTCCTTACCATCCGCCAGCAGCTCCGCGCTGAGCCGCTCATCATCGGACGGCGTTGCGCCGCGCGGACGAGTTCCGGCAATTGGGCGCACGGTAACGCGGCCGTCTGCTACACGCACGAGCAACTCGGGTGAGCTGCCGACCAGCTCGACCCCATCGAGCGCCAGGTGATACATGTATGGCGACGGATTGAGCACGCGGAGAGCGCGGTACAGGTCTGCAGATAAAAAGTCGTGCGGCAGCGAGATGCGGCGCGCGAGTAACGCCTGAAAGCAGTCGCCCGCTCGAATGTATTCCTTGATCGTCTCCACGTCCGCAATGAAGCGCGTTTGATCGTATGTGGTCTCGCCGCTGGCGGGTGGAGCGGCCGGATCCAACACGAGCGGCCGCAACGTGGAGTGCTCACGCAGCCTGTGCTCCATCATGTCGATCTCCGCTCGTGCCCCATCGTACAGCCAGTGTAGCTGATCGTCCGTCGCGTCCGCCGGCACGACCACCGAGATCACAAGCCGCCCCTGCGCCCGCAGGTTGTCGATCACCACCACGCCACGCGTGAAGATGAATAGAGCGTCGGGGATATTCAGAACGCGCGGAGGCCCATCGGGAAGTCGTTCAATCGAGCGTACAACGTCGTAACCTAAATAGCCCACCGCCCCGCCCCAGAACGCACCCAGCTCAGGAACTAACGCGACGCGGCGGCCGGTGACCTGCCGCTCGAGATCGGCGAGCGGATCTTCCACCGCACGCGTTCCGTGCCACCCGAGTGCGGGGGACCACTCATCCACCACGTTGCCGTTGAGCCGCCATGCTCCCTGTGGCTCGGTACCCATAAAAGTGTAGCGCGACCAGGTCTCGCTCCCAGCTGGAGCGGATTCGAGCAGAAACGCCCATGCACCGGTGCGCAGCTTGGCGAAAGCCGACACAGGCGTATCGGTATCGAGGAGCAGGTCGCGCCAGATCGGGATGATACTGTACTCGCTTGCCAACGCTTTGAAACGCGCGAAATCCATCTGTTAACTTTAAAGATGAAACGCATCGTGACAACGGGGCTGGCAATTCTCCTTACCCCCGTCGCCATCGCGGCCCAGGATTGGAACTCTCCACGGGCGCGGGCTCTCGTGGAGCATGCGACGTCGGTCCGCGCCGCCCAGCTTGCCGATAGTGGGCTCAAGACTTATAAGGCCGAGGCGCGTGGATATCTCGTCTTCCTGGCGCAGTTGGGTGAAGGGTTTCCGGAGCCACCAAAGATCGTGCGTACCGATCAGGTGGCGTCGGATATCTACTGGGCCGCTCCTGATCGGAGCAAACAGCTCATCAAGGGCCGTCGCGACACGCTCCTTCTGCCGACCGACATTTCCTATCACAAGGATCATCTCGGGATAGTGCAGAACAATTTCCCAAACATCATCCGCATCGGAGATGGCGACGAGGTGGAGGATGTACCGCATCCTCTGTCCGTCACGGGGCTCGCCTCGTACGACTTTGCGCTCGCCGACTCGCTGCAGATCGTGCTCGGGCCGCGCACGCTCGACGTGTTCGAGCTGCAATTCCGTCCGAAAGATCCGTCCGCGCCGCGCGCGATTGGATCGGTGTACGTGGATCGCGAGAGTGGCTCAGTCGTTCGCATGTCGCTCGGCTTCACGCGTGCGGCGCTCAAGGATAAGGAGTTGGAAGACCTGAGTGTCATTCTGGAGAATGGGCTCATTGAAGGAAGGTTCTGGCTTCCACGCAGGCAGGAAGTGCAGATCCGTCGCACCGGGACGTGGCTCGATTATCCAGCGCGCGGGATCATCCGCGGCCGGTGGGACATCTCCGACTACGACGTAAATGTCCCCGTAGCTTCGGTCTTCGATACCGGTCCGGAGATCGAGGCCGCGCCTGGCAGCAAGATCACGCGCAACGGCGAGGTGACGAGTCCGGGATTCACCTTTTCCGGCAACGTGCTCGACTCACTTCCGACGGATGTTCAATCCTTCGCCACCGCCGACGTTGCGAAGCTACAAGCCCAGGCAGGTGCTCTGGTGCAGGCGCGTGCGCTCGAGCGCGCTCGTGGCCTGTCGCTGGCCGGAAGATCGATATCCGACTTTATCCGTGTTGATCGTGTCGAAGGAATCGCACTCGGCGCCTCTCTAAGCGTGCGACCGGCGCCTCGAGTGTCACTGAGCGGAGGGGCTAGCTACGGTTTCTCGGACAAGGAATTGAAGCCGCACGTCTCGATCGGCTACGCCGCCGCGAGCGGCGCTGGTGTCTCGCTGTCGGCGTACAGGACGTTGCAAGACGCTTCCACCGTTCCCGAACGCTCGGGACTGATCAACAGCTTCGCCGCGCAGGAATTCGGGAGCGACTATACGGATCTGTACACTGCACGCGGCGGTATGCTCACGTTGACACTACCGCCTCGTAGCGCGCTGCGGCCATCGCTGGAATTCGCTGTGGAAGATCAGGGCATGGCGCAGGTGCACGCGCGCCCAGCAACGGGTCATTACGAGCCCGTAGCCGCCGCGACAGCGGTACGAGAAGAGCGTGCAACACTGCGCCTCGGCGTACCGAGCCGGGACGCGCCTGGCGGTTTCAGCTTGAGCGCGGACATCGCTCTCTCGGGCATTCACGACCGTGTGAAACCTCTGGGGAATCTGGCGGAGACTTACGGAATGGCCGTTGTAACGGCTGACGCGGAGCGGCCATTCGGCACGAGGTCGCTAGTGCTCTCGTTTATCGGAGCCGGACTGACCAACGCACGCGCGATCCCGGAGCAGACGCTGATTTCGATTGGTGGTCCGATCACCGCCCCCGGTTACGACTTTCATCAGTTCAGCGGCGCACGCGCCATCGCGACGCGTGCCGAGTGGCGCTTCAAGGTGCCGTTCATTCCCGTCCCGCTTGGCGGCTGGGGACGCGCACCCGCAAGCCTGACACTCGCGCCGTACACGAACACCGCCTGGATCGACGGGGCAGGGTGGCGGCCGAGCGTCGGTGTTGGAGCGCTCACGATTTTCGACCTGCTGCGCTTAGACGTCGCGCGCGGGCTGCGCGATGGGCGCTGGAGCTTCTATGTCGATGTGAGTCGCGACTTCTGGCGAATACTGTAGCGTCGATCTGAGCGCGAGCAATGGAATCTTTCCAGTGAAATTCAATCGCTTGTTTGGCGTGCTCTCGCCCGTATTGGCGCTCGGGTCGCTCGAATCGGGGTGCAAGGACGCCGCGCGCTCCATGCGTCATCCAGAAACGGCCTTACATCCTTCTGCCGCGGTAGTCGCGTCCGCGGTTGCTATGCCTGCGCGATCGCTCGAACCCATCGACTCCCAGCGTCACGGGGCGTCCCGTCACCGTGCGCCGCTTCGTAGCCCAGAGGACGCGGCGCGCGGTAGTTATACCATGCCGCAACTGATAAACTGGAAAGTTGACCTGGTTCAGGGCATGCGTGCCACTGGTAGCGTTCGGTGGCTCTATGGAATCGGAATCGATGAAAAAAGAAATGTTATCAACGTGGGAGTAGCAGATCGAGCCGCTGTCAGACGAGTCAGCAGAATAGCAACCAGACTGCGCATTCCGGCGAACGCTGTCATGGTAGCAGTAGTTCCCGAGGAGCAGGACTTTACTAAGAACTGACGCTCGACCTCCGCTGACCCGTCAGCGATCGGCGGATACACCGCGTTGCGTGCTTCTCGCCGCCTACCTCACCCGCAGCACGTCCTCCGCCGGTCCAGCGTCGCCGCCGCCCAGCAGCTTTGTGATCTCCCCCAGCGCCTGCGTCGCGCGGGGCCAGATGTAACGATTCGCCGCCTGGGCCAGCGGTAGCCACTCGTACGCCTGGTGCTCCGAGCCAAGAGTTACGGGAACCGAGCTATCGACAAAGGCGCAGAAGACGACCGCCAGCTCAACGGTCGCGATCTTGTGCAGATAAAAGGCATGCACCGTGATGTTGTACAGCCGCTCGACGTTTAGCCCCGTCTCTTCGCGTAGCTCGCGCGTTGCGGCATGCTCCGGAGCCTCGCCATGTTCGATGTGCCCGTGAACCGCTTCCCATGCACCGGGGCAGCGCGTATCCGGAGCGCGGCGCAGAGCGAGTGCCGTCCACGGCGTGACGTGCGGATCGATCACGTACACGTCGATGACGCCAACCGTTACGTCGGTCATAGGATTATGCGACGCGAGCTCGTGCCGCGCCACGTTTCGTGACTGCGCGTTGGTGTCATCATCCACGGAATATGCGTCGTATACATCAGCATCAGCCTCCGTGATCGACAATTCGCTCGAGTCTTCGAACTCGCCTGTCCGCTCGGCGTCCTCAAGAACATCCGGCTCGAGCACTCGCGCGATCTCTTCGGCAGTTGTTTCGCCGTTCAACACTCGCGCGACTCCACTCGCCCAGAGCGATCGTGAGCCACCCGCCCTGGCCGCCTCGCAAAGCACGGACGCGGGTGCGGCGGATGCGACCAGCCGGGTGAGGTTCGGGGTGAGCGTGAGCAACTCGATCACCGCCATGCGCCCTCTGTAGCCGCTGTCTCCGCAGCTCTTGCAGCCGGACCCTCGCCGCAACTCAGCGCCGCTGGGAACCGCGCCCCAG
>JBBSHV010000218.1:0-4764 GCA_038232435.1 Gemmatimonadales bacterium
GTATAGCCTTCGCCGACAACACCGTTGTGGACGATGCGATGGCCCTGGACCGCGCCTTTAACCCGAACACAGTGCTTGCCGCCGCCGGGGCCTACATCACCACGAAGATCACCCCCATGAACATACCCTCCAACCTGGTTGGGCTCAACGGATGAAGACCTCAGATCTATTGGACCTGATAGGCGACGACGGCATCACTCAGCGCGTTTACTCGCGCCGCAGCGTGCTCAAGGGGAGCGCAGCAAGTACTGCCGCCCTCGTCCTCGCCGGAATGCCATTCGGCCTCGCGGCAATCGCCACGCAGGCGCACGCGCAGGGCACTGCGCCGTCCCCGGCAGGACTCGGCGCGCTTCAGCTTGCCCTCAAGCTGGAGTATCTGGAGGCAGACTTCTATAACGCCGGAGTTACCGCCTTCGCGAGCACTTTTACCCAGCCCGAGAAGGACGCCATCGGACAGCTCGCGAAGCATGAGAATGCGCACGTCGCGCTACTCAAGGGCGCGCTCGGTGCAAGTGCACCAGCCAATGTGCCGCACGACTATACCGGCGGTGGCGGTACCGGCAACGGACCGTTCCCGAACTGGAACAAGGACAAGGTGGAATTCCTCAAGCTAGCTCAGCTGTTCGAGGACACGGGTGTCCGGGCATACAAGGGCCAGGCGCCGAATCTCATCGCTGACGACTACTATCTCACCGTCGCATTACGCATTCACGCGGTGGAAGCACGCCACGCGGCCAAGATCCGTCGTCTACGTGGCCAGAACGCGTACATCACGCAGGCGCAGTTTGACACTGCGTACACCGCCACCAAGGCCGCGAGCGGTACGTCACAGGTCGATCTTGCCACTGGCGTTTACACCAGTACGCCGGTCACCGAAGCCAACACCACCGAGGGCGGGGTCAACGTTGTGGGTCTGAACGGCGCGACGGCCGATCGCGTTACGGAGGCGTTCGACGAGCCTCTAGACACGGCGTCGGTCGTTACCATCGCCGGCTTCTTCGGCGTGAAGTAAGCTCTCGCTCGCTGGCGCGAGCAGCTTCACCAGTAGCAATGCAGCATTGATCACGGAGCACCAGAGCGGCCTACACGGGCCGCTCTGGTGCTCGTTCGGTTTGTGCCAACGAATCCCAAGAAATACCGGTCCGGCCGATGTGGAGTGTGACATCGGAATGCCGATAATCTATCCATGCCCCATCGGCAATCTGCATCGTCACGCGCCGGAGTCACCGGCACAGCTGCACCCTCCGGCTGCCGCCTTCACGCGGTATCGCTGGCACTACGTACCCGAACTGTACCTTTCAGTTGATAGACGGCGTGCGTAATATGGGGGCAGGATCCAACATCCCGCCCGATCGGCTCGCACACGCGCTGTCGCTGCTCGAGGCCGCACTCGACTCTACCGTTGACGGAATCATGATCGCCGACGCGCAGGGGACGATAACGCGATTCAATCGCAAGTTCGCGGAGATGTGGGAAATACCGGCGCGTATTCTGGAAGCGCAGGATGACTACGCCGCGCTGCAGTGGGCCATGCGCCAGCTACGCGACCCGGAGAGCTTCGTCAGCCGCGTGCACTCGCTGTACTCAGCGCCAGAGGCCGAGGGCATGGACAAGATCGAGTTTCTCGACGGGCGTGTATTCGAGCGCTACTCGGTGCCTCAGCGCGTGGGTGGTGAGATTATCGGACGCGTCTGGAGCTTCCGTGATGTCACCGAGCGCGAGCGCACGCAGGCGGCGCTCCGCAGCAGCGAGGCGCGATTCCGCGCAGTCTTTGACCACGCGGCGGTCGGCATCGCGCTGCTCAGCGCCGACGGACGGATGGTCGAGACAAATCCCGCGCTGCAACAGTTCCTCGGCTACTCCATAAGCGAGCTTCAGGACCAACGCTTCTATCATTTCGTTCCACCCGAGGACGCGGATGGTCTCGCGGCCACTGTCGATGCTATTGCCACTGGCGTCGTTCCAGAGCTGACCGTGGAGCAACGCTACATTCGCGGCAACGGCGATCCGGTGTGGGCCGCGCTCACGATGTCGCGCGCGGTCGGACCGGACGGAGGTGAGCCCAAGGGCATCATCGCGATGGTGCAGGATATCAGTACACGCAAGTCGCTCGAGGAGCGCCTCACTCACCAGGCATCGCACGATCCACTCACGAACCTGGCCAATCGAACCCTCTTCAGGCAGAGAGTGGAGCTGGCGCTGCAGCGTGCCAGACATCGCGACAGCGTTGTCGTAATGTTCCTCGATCTGGACAACTTCAAGTCAGTCAATGATAGCCTCGGTCATAGTGCCGGTGACCAGCTGCTCATCAGCGCGGCCGAACGGCTACTCAATGCAACGCGCGGCTCGGATACTGTCGCACGATTCGGCGGTGACGAGTTCGCGGTGCTGCTGGAGAATGTGCGTGAGGACGACGAAGCACGCGTCGTGGCGGACCGGATCAACAAGGCGATCCGTCACCCATTCCAGATCGGCAACGAAAGTGTCACGGTTGGGGTCAGCGTCGGGATAACACGCCCGCACACGGACAAGGATAGCGCGGACGAGCTACTCCGGAACGCCGACGTAGCGATGTACACCGCCAAGGGTGACGGTAAGGGACGTTACAAGTTCTTTGAGCAGTCCATGCACACAGCGGTGGTGGATCGCCTGGAGCTGGAGAGCGATCTTCGCCGCGCTGTTAGCCGCAACGAGTTCGTGCTCTTCTATCAACCGCTGGTCCAACTGGATTCGGAGCGCGTGGTTGGAGTCGAGGCGCTGGTGCGCTGGAACGACCCGCGTCGCGGCCTGGTGCAGCCGAATGATTTCATTCCCATCGCCGAGGAGACGGGGCTGATTGTTCCGCTCGGGCGCTGGGTGCTGCGTGAAGCGTGCAGGCAGGCGCATCGCTGGTGGCACGATCTCGCGGTTGATGAGAGAATCAGCATGGCCGTGAACGTGTCGGGTCGGCAGTTGCAGGATCCTTTCTTTGTCAGCGACGTCGCTGAAGCGTTGGCCGATTCGGGACTGCTGCCTTCCCGGCTCGTGCTCGAGATGACGGAGACGGTGATAATGCATCGCACCGAAGCAATGGTGCAGCGGTTGCATGAGCTGAAGGCACTCGGCGTCCGCCTCGCGATCGACGATTTCGGAACTGGATACTCATCGCTCAGCTATCTTCAGCAGTTCCCGATCGACATCATCAAAATCGATAGGGCATTCGTCGAAGGGATGGAGCGCGACGCGGCTGGCGCGGCGCTGACACGCACCATCATCGGCCTGGGCTGGACTCTCGGTCTTTCGACCATCGCCGAGGGGATCGAATTTGCCCAGCAGCGCCAAACGCTGTCGGATCTCGGATGCAAGCTGGGCCAGGGCTTCCTGTTCGCGCGTCCGCTGAGCGTGGCGGACGCGACAAAAGTGCTCGCTCCACCTCGGAAGCCGGTGTAGCGCCCTAGTACCTTTAGGGAGGCGCTTCGACAGCACGAAAGCGCTCGCAGCAGCACTTCAGCCAAATAGATCGGATGTCCATTCACCTCGCCAAAGGGGTAAAGCTCGCGCTTGCCCTGCTCGTGCCGGTCATATCCACCGTGTTCCTTAACTGGCGCACGGCCGTCACCGCGCGCCGGCTCGACACAGCTCAGTCCGGCGCACCGCGGTAGTGTACGCGGGCCACGTTGGTTTCGCGCTCGGGGCTTATTCTTTTCGGCGGACACTGCCACTCTGGCTTCTCATCGTTGCCGCACAGGCTCCAGACTGGCTCGACGCGGGATATTGCATCGCGAATGTGGGACGCGGCCCGTACGGATTGTTCACGCACGGAGTGATTGCCGTCGCGGCCGCGGCTAGCGCCTTCGCCGCCATCACCTATGCCGTAACGCGCGATCCGCTGGGTGCACTGATTGTCGCGGCGGTAGTGATCTCGCACTACGGCCTCGATTACTTTACGGGACACAAGCCCACATGGGCCGGCGGCCCTGTCGTGGGGCTGAATCTGTATACGCGCCCGGTCGCTGACGTGATAATCGAGAGCATTACGGTCCTGGCCGGCTGGCTGCTGTACAGGCATTCACTTCCCAGAGCCGTTCGCGATGACGGAATGGTTTACGCTACACTATTCTCGCTAATAGCCCTGCAGGCAGTCGCGGGGATCGTATACGCACTCAACATGACCGGTCACGTCAAATGCTGATGAGCATTCCGATAATCTCGCCAATTGAAATCACATTGCGCACCGACGCGAGTGCGCGGCTTCTCCCAGCCGGAACCACGGGCGAGGATCAGGAACCGGACTACACCGTGCAGGAGCTGTCCGCGCCCCAACCTGTCATCGGAGCGGCTGATCCCGCGGTCATGGCGCTGAACGAGATCGAGGACTCAGCCGCAATCAGCGAGTACCACGACTTTGAGTGGTGGAAAACGCGTATCGCCGCGATCAGATCAGTGCTGGATTCACGAGGCTGACGGCGAGAACTCCCGCTGGATCCAATCCGTCGCGACTCTGACATCGCCCATCACGAGTTGATGGCCGGCGGGCTCACGATGTACGTCCACGCGAGCGTGCCCCGCCTCTAGCAGCTCCGCAAGTCGCGCGGTTTCCGCGCGCGTAGCGATTGGGTCGCTCGTGCCGGAGCACAGTAGTGCTGGAACACCGCGCAGATCGACCGGCCGGGATGGCTCGAATGGAACCATCGCACGGAAAAGCGCGGCGCCCGCGAGCACCGACTCCCCCGATAGCAGCATGCTCGCCGCGATGTTGGCGCCGTTGGAATATCCCACCGCGAC
>JBBSHV010000219.1:0-4689 GCA_038232435.1 Gemmatimonadales bacterium
AACGTCGTCTTGCCATGATCCACGTGACCAATCGTTCCCACATTCACGTGCGGCTTCGTACGCTCAAATTTCGCCTTACCCATATATCAAATCCGTCCAGTGTATGGAAAGAGGTTATGCCTTCACCTTGCTCATGATCTCTTCAGCCTGCGACTTCGGCACTTCGTCGTAATGGCTGAACTCCATCGAATACACAGCGCGTCCCTGCGTCATTGAGCGCAGTCGCGTGGAGTACCCGAACATCTCAGCTAGTGGCACCTGGGCGTCGATCACCTGGGCCTCACCGCGCTGATTCATGCCACCGATGCGGCCGCGTCGCGCCGACAGATCACCGAGCACGTCGCCCATGTAATCGTTGGGCGAGACCACTTCGACTTTCATGACCGGCTCCAGGATTACGGCGCCCGCTCTGCGCGCGCCTTCCTTCACCGCCATCGAGCCCGCGATCTTGAACGCCATCTCGCTTGAATCGACGTCGTGGTACGAGCCGTAAATAAGCTGCACCTTCACGTCCACCATCGGATATCCAGCGATGATGCCGTTATCGAGCGCTTCCTTGATGCCGGCTTCGATCGGGTTGATGAACTCGCGCGGAATTACGCCTCCAACAATCTTGTCCTCGAACACGAAGCCCTGACCCTGTTCGGCCGGCTCGACGTTGATGACAACGTGACCGTACTGCCCCTTACCACCGGACTGACGGATGAACTTCCCTTCGATCTTCTCGACCCGCTTGCGAATCGTCTCGCGATAAGCGACCTGCGGCCGTCCGATGTTGGCGTCGACCTTGAACTCGCGCTGCATACGGTCGACGATGATCTCCAGGTGCAGCTCACCCATGCCGGAGATAATCGTCTGATTCGTCTCCGGGTCCGAATGAACGCGGAACGTCGGATCTTCTTCGGCCAGCTTCGCCAGCGCGATCGCGAGCTTGTCCTGATCTGCCTTTGTCTTCGGCTCGACCGCGACGTCGATGACCGGCGCCGGGAACTTGATCGACTCCAGCACGATCGGCTTGTCTTCGTCGGCCATTGTGTCGCCGGTGCGCGTGTCACGCAGGCCGATGGCGGCGGCGATGTCGCCCGCACGCACTTCTTCGATCTCTTCGCGCTTGTTCGCGTGCATCTGGAGCAGACGGCCCACGCGCTCGCGCTTGTCCTTACTCGCGTTGTACACGTACGAGCCGCTCTTCAGCACGCCGGAATACACGCGGAAGAACGTCAGCTTGCCAACGAACGGATCCGTCGCGATCTTGAACGCGAGCCCTGAGAACGGAGCGGAGTCGGACACTTCGCGACTTTCTACCAGCTCGTTGTGATCCGGAACATGGCCCTCCACCGCGGGCACGTCCAGCGGTGACGGCATGTAGTCTACAACCGCGTCGAGCAGCGCCTGAACGCCCTTATTCTTGAACGACGCGCCGCAGAGTACCGGAACGATGTGGTTGCCGATGGTAGCAACGCGAATCGCATGGCGGATCTCGTCGATGCTCAACTCCTCACCGCCCAGATACTTCTCCAGCAGCGGCTCGTCGTGTGATACGGCGGCCTCGATCACGGCATGTCGCGCTTCCTCAACGGCTGCCCTGTACTGGTCCGGCACGTCGAGAACCTGAAAGGTTTTGCCCAGGCTTTCGTCGTTGAAGATGTACTGCTTGCGCTCGATCACGTCGATGTGGCCGGTGAACGTATCACCGTTGCCGACTGGGAGCTGGATGGGGTACGACTCTTTCGTCAGCCGATCGCGAATCATGGCGAGACAGCGGTCGAAGTTTGCGCCGGTCCGATCCATTTTGTTGGCGAAGATGAGGCGCGGAACGCCGTACTTGTCGGCCTGCCGCCACACCGTTTCGGTCTGCGGCTCAACGCCGGCGACAGAGTCGAGCAGGGCGACGGCGCCATCGAGAACGCGGAGCGAACGCTCCACCTCGACGGTGAAGTCAACGTGCCCAGGCGTGTCGATGATGTTGATGCGGATCTCGGGGCCGGAGCCTTCCTGATCGCTCTGGCCGTGGCGCTTCCAGAATGCGGTCGTCGCGGCTGAGGTGATCGTGATCCCGCGCTCCTGCTCCTGCTCCATCCAGTCCATGGTGGCTGTGCCCTCATGGACTTCACCGATTTTGTGCTGCTTGCCGGTGTAGTAAAGGATGCGCTCGGTCGTAGTCGTCTTACCGGCATCAATGTGGGCCATGATGCCGATGTTGCGATAGTGCTCGAGCGGGGTGTTACGTGGCATATCTCTTCAGCGAGTCAAGTCGTCAATGAGCAACAAAAACGCGGGTGGACCGGGCGTCCCATTTTGGGACCGGTATCCATCCGCCGCCGCCGGGTGCGACCGCCACTACCGCGCGGTTGGGGACTCGAGGCGCGCCGGCAGAAAGCCGACGATCATTTTTTTAGTGCAGCCACTAATTATGCCTCGATGTAGGGTCTAAGTCAATGCCCTGCACGCACTTCAGTGCACCCTGGCGGACTTACCTGCTTCGGCTCCACAGGTGGCACTGTTGGGCCCCTTGTTGGGAGTGGTGCCGGAGTACTGCTGTACCGCCGTCCTGCTGTCGATACTGGTGCCATAACCCGGTAACCCGGCGCTCTCAATGAGGAGAGTTGAGCTCTCAGCGGCCGGAAGTCCCTTTCCATGGTATCCCTATGCGTAACCCACTTCTGCGCCGCGGCGCGCGCCTGTCTGTGGTGGCTGCAATTGCCTGTTTCGTAAGCGCATGCGGCCAGGACCTCTCGGCGCCTCTCCAGCCAGCTGCGGCCGGCCAATTCTCAGCCAGTGTCGCGGGCGCCGTCCAGACACCGCTGTCAGGCAAGGCCTCTCTACTGTCGATCGCGGCCGACACTCTGGGGACCATAGCGCTACCTCCGACCGCTGTACTCGGCCTTGTTGACACCGGCGGCACGGTGGTCGCCTTCGAGTGGTATGGTCTGGCCACTCCCAAAGTCGGCGCTTACAACATCGGCTTTGGCTCCGCGGAAATCGCGATGAACTACGATCAGCAGAC
This sequence comes from Gemmatimonadales bacterium, assembly GCA_038232435.1. Lineage (GTDB taxonomy): Bacteria > Gemmatimonadota > Gemmatimonadetes > Gemmatimonadales > Gemmatimonadaceae > Fen-1247. The sequence goes on from JBBSHV010000219.1 coordinate 3,008, forward strand.
CGGAAAGGCCGGCAGCAGCTTCAATGGGACGAAAGGAACGATTACGATCACCTCGGTCACCGGCACGTACGTCAGCGGCAGCTTCTCCAGCAGCGCGGCGGCAGAGGACACCAAGACCCAGATCATGGTAGCAGGAACCTTCACTGCCGAGATCATGCCGCCGACTCCGGGCAGCGCAGGGTAAGCTCTCGCGAGGTAGGTTGGTACAGTAAGCGGTAATAGCGCACGATGCTCGTTCGAAGCCCCGTCTGGCATTGGATCGCCACACGGGGCTTCGAACGTTTCGTAGCTGGTAGCCGCCTTACTGTTCTCTACGCGCGATAACCCAGAACAGGAACGCCACGACCGAAATGACGATAAGCACGGGAACGATGAATCGCGCAATGTCCAGCGATGCCGCGAGGTCCTTCCCTCTACGTCGTCAGGCGGGCTCGAACAGATCGGGATGAACGTAGCGCACCTGCCCCTCGTACATGGCGTCCTGCCAGTCTGCACCACCGTTCGGAGCGGGCACGCGGTCGAATAGCGCTATCGCCCCCTTTGGGAGTGGCTCCCCCTTCCCACCCGGACCCGCTTGTGGAGACTCGCACCATTCCGTGTCCTGCTTGGCGCGATACGGCTTGTTGAAGCCGCCACTGAAATCGTTGATGCTGCCGTCGTGCTGACGGTCGGGTTGATCTGTGCGCGTGCTGTTGTCGGCCATTGATCTTGTTTGGTGGAGGTTTCTCGGTTTACAGTACCGCTCAGTGAGTCGAATCTCTTATCGACGAATTTTTCTCGTTCACTATAAGTCTCCGGGTTGGGCTGGCCGCCGTGGGTACGGAACTGAACGACTGCGGGAGCCAGAGTGCAAGAGCCGCGCTAGCATCCTCAGATCTCTCGCGCCAGTTACGGGGTCACGGTGCTGTACCGGTGCTTTACGCTCGGCCGCGCGTGAACCAGATCCACACGACCACGCACCAGCAGCCCATCAGAAGCAACGCGGCAACGGTGCCGCCAAGTACGCCAGCGAGGGAATCGCTGCTCCCGCTTATGAGCACAAGCCGAGAGCACAGCCACAAGCCAACAGCGGTCCCAAACGTTGCCAGCGCAATGTCGGCGCCGGACCTGGAGCGGATATAGCCAGCGAACTCAGCACGGGAAACCATACCAGAAGATACTGCCGCTCACCACCACCTTGCGGGTACGCTGCGGCTGTCCCTTGTAAGCGTGCTGCGCCGCATTCCACTCAGCCGCCAGCTCTGAGACGGAAACGTGCGCCGGCTGCGCAGCAGTCACCACGCACCCGACCTACCCAATCCACACCGTCGAGGACGTCGCGCTTGATGACTTCCGCGCGTATGACCTTCGCGACGTCGTCTTCGCTAATCGTGAGGCCCTCGAAGAGAGTGCGCCATTGCCGCCTGACCACGGCCAGCACCGGAGGCTGCAGTAACAGCTGCGCTACCACGTACACCCAGCCCTCCCTCGACTACAAAACAGAACCCCGCTCAGCAACGTATCGCCAAGCGGGGAAATGACTCACGAACAGCCGGTAATTGCTACCAGCGATAGTGCGCGAACGCCTTGTTGGCTTCGGCCATGCGGTGGGTGTCTTCCTTCTTTTTCATCGCGTTGCCTTCGCCCTTGCTGGCCGCGATCACTTCGGCGGCCAGCTTCTCGGCCATCGACTTCTCGTTGCG
>JBBSHV010000220.1:0-4676 GCA_038232435.1 Gemmatimonadales bacterium
CCGGTGGACGGCCTGGCGATTCGGAGCAGGGCCAGCGCACGATCTACACGCGCATAGCCGCCGCCGGGCGAGACCAGGTGTTGATGACACCTGGCGACCTCTTTCCATCTGACGTCTACAGTCTCATCTATTACGACAAGACCGCGCAGGTGCTCGCGGCGCTACGCGGCGTTGTCGGTGAAGAAACATTTCATCGCGCGCTGCGTGAGTACGGACATCGTTGGACCGGCAAGCACCCGTACCCGTCCGATTTCTTCAACACGTTCGACGACGTTGCGAAGCAGGATTTAAGTTGGTTCTGGAATACGTGGTTCTTCCATGCGTGGCCGCTGGATCAGGCGATAACGACCGTGAAGCGCGACAGCAACATAACCGGTATCACCATCGAGGACCGCGGGCTTGCGCCGATGCCTATCGCGCTCGCCATCACGCGTGCCAACGGGAAGGTCGAGCGCGTCAACGCCCCCGTAAACGTGTGGCTCGCCGGCGCGCGAACTTACGTTGTGCGTGTGCCGGCGACGCCGGAGATCGTGCGTGTGGAGATTGATCCGGATGGGTTGTTCCCGGACATCAATCGCGCGAACGGGGTGTGGGTGAAGCCGTAGGCCCTCCTTATGCTAGCCAGCCGCCACTCACAAGTCGAGGACAAGCCGTAGACCAGAAGCGATCCCCTCCAGCGTGGGCCGCCGTAAGTAGCCGGCACGCTCGGTGAGAACTTCCTTGTCGATGGTCAGCACCTGCGAGACATTCGCCACAGACTCCCTGGGGAGCCCGGCCTCTTTCGCCCGCACTCGCACGTTGCCAGGCGCATCGATGAGTCGCAAATTCGATGTGAGCACCACAACGACCACGGTCTGAATGTGGCTCGCGTTGAAAGCGTCCGCCGAGACGATAACCACCGGCCGGCGGAATCCCGGTCCCGATCCTACTGGGTCGGGCAACTCAGCCCACCACACCGTGCCGCGACGAAGGGCGACCGACGCCGCCTTGTTCACCATGTGTCCTTAGCTGACCTGTCCGTCCCGACGTGAAACGATCCGTGGAGCGTCCGAGCCTGGAGTGCGGCGTAGCCCCGCTCGAGCCGCGAGGGCTCGGCACCGGCATCATCATAGATAGCATTGAGCCGGGCAGTGATCTGATCGCGCTCGTGCTCCGCGAGCAAACGCGCCAGTGCGGTCGCATAGAGCTGGCTACGCGAGATACCGAGGCGGCATGCGAGGGCTTCGGCCGAATCGAAGATCTCGTTAGGAACCGAGACAGCGGTTTTCACGATTGAAGTATAACTACGGTTATACTCGCCTAGTAGTCCGCCGAGTCGGTCACCTCATCGGTCTGCGTCCATCATCGCAGACGCCAGATGTCGAACACCCGTGCGTGGTGTGATCGTTCATGTCATTGTACGTCAGCATGCCAGCGCAACCAAGGCACGGTCCCGCTCCGGTTGTATCTTTTCAGCAACCAGCATCCGACGTATATGAATCGCCTCGTGACCTACCTTTTCTGCATTCCTCTGCTCGCGGCCTGTCATGATAACGCCAAAACCGGCTTCGACGGCGACGCTGCCTACCGTTACGCCGCCGCCCAGGTAGCATTCGGGCCACGCGTCCCGGGTACTCCCGCCTGGCAGAAAGCAGGTGACTGGATTGTCGCGCAGATGCGCACGCGCGCCGACACGGTCATCGAGCAGCGCTGGGAGCACAAGCTGGCCAACAGCGATAGCATACCCATGCGCAACATTCTGGCGCGCTTTCGTCCGCGTGCGACCGAGCGCGTCCTCTACGTCACGCACTGGGACTCGCGCCCGCTCGCCGACGACGACCCCAACCCCGCCAATCGCAAGACCGCCATTCCCGGCGCCAACGACGGCGCCTCCGGCGTGGGCCTCTTCGTCGCCCTCGGTGACGTTCTCAAGAAGACCCCGCCCAATGTCGGCGTCGATCTCCTCTTCGTCGATGGCGAAGATTACGGAACCTTCGGCCCGCCGGACGTGGACGTGCTCATCGGCTCAACGTACTTCGCGCAGCATCTTCCGTCACCGGGCTATCAACCAGTCTTCGGCGTGCTGTGGGACATGATCGGTGACAAGGACCTGCAGATATATCAGGAGCAGAATTCGCTCGCCGGCGCACCCGAAGTGGTTTCCCGCGTCTGGTCCACAGCTGCGAACCTTGGCTACGGCAACTACTTCCTGCCGGAGGCAAGATACGCTGAAATCGACGATCACATCCCACTACTCGCGGCCGGCCTCCGCATCATCGACGTAATCGACGTGGACTACACACCACACCACACGTTAGGCGATACCATGGACAAGATCTCGGCCAAGTCTCTCGGAATCGTTGGCGATGTAGCCACGGCACTGGTCACAACGCAATGATGTGATTCCACGCGTGCGGTAGCGATCGGCCGCACGCCACCGCCATGCGCGAGCTTACCGCATGGCCACTCCCGCTGAGCGCAAGGCGCTCCTCTTCTTCGCGCTCGTTGCGACTCTGGGCGCCGGCGTCCGGCTCTGGCGCGCTCGCCACGCACACAATCACGTCCCGATGTCCGCGGAAGAAAGCGACCGGTACTCCGACGATACACCGCATGCATCGGGGCACGGTTCGACGTACGGCGGCGGCCGGAATTCAAAGAAGAAAAGCAGCAAGTCTCCGCACTCTCGATCGTCCGCGTCCGGTGCGCGCGGATCAAGAACTGGTCAGATCGTCCGAGACTTGGGCGTAACTGTTGACCTCGATCGGGCAAGTATGTCCGAAATCGATGCCCTTGGCGTGCTCCAGCCAGGCGTGGCGCGCCTGATTGTCGCCGATCGCGATTCGTTCGGGCCTTTTGGCTCAATTCAAGAGCTGGCGCGCGTCCCATTTCTCTCCACTGCTGTCATTAGAAAGCTTGCGCCCAGAGTGACATTCTCTCGCTTACCGCGTCCTAAAAACACAGTGATACAGCCGCGCTCGCACGACGCGAGCGTCACTGTATCGCGTCGAGCGCGCAAGAGAAAGGTGCCAGTCCAGTGACAGCTACCGTGGCTCCAATCGCACAATCCGCTGAACGCATCGGCGAGCTCTTGCTGCAAGAAGGGCTCGTTACGCGTGAGCATCTCAATGATGCGCTGGATCTGCAACGCGCTACCGGTGCGCGCATCGGCTACACCCTGGTCAAGCTCGGACACGTGAATGAGCTCGCGCTCACTCGCGTTCTCGCCCGACAGTACAAGATCCCCGCCGTCGATCTCACGCGCTCGGACATCGATCCCGCGTTGGTTCGTCTCATTCCGCCAGACATCGCGTTGCGGCATCTCGTTCTTCCGCTCAAGCGTGAAGGACGCGTGTTGTACGTCGCGATGGCGGACCCGACCAACATCCGCGTCATCGATGACCTGAAGTTTCGCACGCGCTCGGACATCTATCCGGTGATCGCCGGCGAGTTCACGCTCCGCAACATGATCGAGCGCGTGTACCCGGACCCGAACGAGACGGCGAGCGCGATGGATTCGCTGCTCGACGACATCGATTTGGGTGACGGCGATGTCGAGATGGTCGAGGAGGAGCAGGAGGAGATGACCGCTGCCGCGCTTAGAGTTGCGGTCAACGAAGCTCCGGTGGTCAAGCTCATCAACGCCATCCTCGGTGACGCAGTGCAGAGGGGCGCGTCCGACGTCCACTTCGAGTGCTTCGAGCACGAGCTGCGCGTTCGCTACCGCATCGACGGCGCTCTTCAGGAGATAATGAAGCCGCCCATGAAGATGCGGCCGGCGCTCATCTCACGCTTCAAGATTATGGCCGGCATGAACATCGCCGAGCGACGCACGCCGCAGGACGGACGCATCAAGCTGAAGATGGGGAACAAGGTCATCGACTTCCGCGTGTCGACACTCCCCACGCTCTTCGGCGAAAAGGTGGTGCTCCGTATCCTGGACAAGGGGAACCTCACGCTCGAGCTGGAGAAGTTCGGGATCGAGCCCAGGGCCGAGCGCCAGTTGATGGAAGCGGTGCAGAACCCGTACGGGATGGTCCTCGTTACCGGTCCGACCGGATCGGGCAAGACCACGACGCTGTATTCGGCCCTGTCCAAAATCAACAACATCGACGTCAACATCATGACGGCCGAAGACCCGGTCGAGTACAACCTGTTCGGCATCAACCAGGTGCAGGTCCGGACCGAGGTTGGGATGACATTTGCTGCCGCACTAAAGGCATTTCTGCGTCAGGATCCGAACATCATCATGGTGGGAGAGATCCGCGACCTGGAGACGGGTGGGATCGCGATCAAAGCGGCGCTCACCGGCCACCTCGTGATGAGCACCCTGCACACCAACTCCGCCCCCGAAACCGTAACGCGATTGCTGGACATGGGGCTGGAGCCGTTCAACGTCGCGAGCGCTCTGAACCTGATTCTCGCGCAGCGATTGGTGCGCCGCGTCTGCAGCAACTGCAAGACCCGCTACGTCCCCGATGACATCGAGCTCGCCGTTGCCAAGGTCACGCCGTCTACCACGCTAGGGTCGCTCCGCTTCACGGAAGAGGTACTGGCAGACGCGAGGACACGCGCCACACCCGAAGCCGCGCCGCATCTCAAGGGACTGTCGCTGAGCACCACGATGGCGGAACTCCCGTTCTTTAAAGGAAAGGGTTGCGACACTTGCGCGGGCACCGGGCTCAAGGGCCGGCAGGGGC
>JBBSHV010000221.1:0-4643 GCA_038232435.1 Gemmatimonadales bacterium
ACCTGAGCATATCGCGCTAGAGCGGCGATCACCGACTGCACGGATTCACCGTAGTAACGGTTGGGCGCCGCTTCACCCATTCCGGTAAGCCCATCCGCGTCAGTGATCGTAACGAGCACATTCTCGTGTCCCGCGTAACCCCAGCGCGCGATGACGAACGGGAGCTTGGTTTTGAGGGAAACCGTCTCCCACGCGAGTTTCATCACGAAGTCTTCACCAGGTGAGCTTCATGACGACGACACAAACGACGGCAGCGTCCGAGCGAGCCAGCCGCCACGCTTCTCCGCATTGGGCGCACCGCTCTGGGACAGATACTGAATCAGCGCGTCGGCAAGATCGTTGCCGCGCTGATACCGCTCCGCTGGGTTCTTGGAGAGGCAGCGCATCACAACGGCGGAAAGAGCCGCGGGAACGCGCGAATCAACAATGTCGGGCGCGACCGGCATCTCCTCCAGATGCTTGGACGTGATGGAGTATATGTCAGCGCCATCGAACGGCACGAATCCAACCAGCGTCTCGTACAGCACCACGCCGAGCGTGTACAGATCGCTACGACCGTCGAGCAAACGGCCGCGCGACTGTTCGGGCGACATGTAATGCGGCGTCCCCATCACGTGACCTGTTCCGGTCATCCGCCCGCGGAAGTGCGCCGTCGCGATCCCGAAATCCGTCACGACGGCGTGCTCATCTTCGTCGAAGAGAACGTTGTCGGGCTTGATGTCGCGGTGCACCACGCCGTGCCTGTTGGCGTAATCCAGAGCGCTAGCGACCTGCGCGCCGATTGCCGCGACTCGCTCGGGCGGCATCGCACGCTTCCCGGAGATCCGGTCACCGAGTGTGCCGCGCGACAGGTACGGCATCACGGTATACACGTGCCGCTCGGTCATCCCAAAATCGATGATGTTACACACGTGCGGATGTATCAACTGCGCCGCGGTTTCCGCCTCACGCCTGAACCGCTCGCGCATATCGGCGTCGCGCGCCAGATGCGGATGCAGCACCTTGAGCACCACGGGGCGATCCAGCGCTGTGTGAATGGCATAGTACACTGTCGCCATGCCACCATCGCCGATCCGGTGGGACACGCTGTACCGACCACCGATGACGTGTCGGAGCGAGGTGATGTCGGCGTCGGGCCGCTCCGTGCGCGCTTCCACCGCCGGGAGACCACCCTCACATCTGATGCATCGCGCAGCGTCGCCGCGATTCCAGGACCCACATGCTGGACAGAACATCCGGTTACGCGCTCAGGTCCATCCGCACGAAATCGTACGGAGGGGTGGAACTCTCACGTCGCTCAATCACGCCTAACGCCTCGTGCAACTTTGCGTAGTGGATCTCCATCCAGTGGGACAGAACGCCCGCGTCACGAAAGATCGTGCCCGGCGGCGCCGGGATGATGGGGCCAAGCTTGTACATGGCGTCGATCACGCGCACGTAGTCGGCGAGCTCGTCATCGCCCTGCTTGGTGCGGGCATATGGCGCCGGAGCTACGACGGCACTCAGATCGCGAAATGTTACCAGCGACACACCCTGGACTGTCATATCACCACGGTCTAAATCCTCCGCGTCCATGACGCCGTAGAAGCGCAGCGCGTTCGGTGTCGCGCTAGCCGTGCTCCTACCTATGCTCCTAACCATGCTCACGCTCCGGGTGCCGGTGACGAAGCGCCGGTGAAGGGTGCGGCCACTTCACTCCCTTGATGATGGAAAAGTTCATAGACCGCTCGCGCGACAGATCGCGCAGCAATTGTGTCTCGCGTACAAGTGCGTGCCTCGCCTCGCCCCAGCCCGAGTGGCGGAATGCACGCCCCATAATCTGCAGCTTGTCCTGCCAGTTGAACTGGAACGGCGCACCATCGCAGTCATCCGATAGTTCGTCATCACACTCGTTGGTCCAGTCATTCACCTGAATGTCGACAACCCCGGCGTCGCGCAGCATCTGCTTCCACTCGACCAGCATGCGCGGCCTCAATCCCAACCGCTCCACGACCAGCTCCCGCCTCGATTCGGCGAGCTCCGAGCTCCACGTCAACTGCAGTAGCACCACTGCTCCCAGCGGCTTGGTAACACGCACGAGCTCGGCGACGGCACGCTCGGTATCTCCCGCCGCGGCGATTTCGGGCTCGCCGATAGCCGCGTCGAAGACGCTGGACTCGTATGGCAGGTCGTCCAGCGCACCCTGCTGATAGCTGAGCGGAAGCCCCGCTTCGCGCGCGCGCTCATCGGCGTGGGCGATGTCGTCCCTGTCGGGGTCGATCCCGGCTATGGAGGCGCCCGTGCGCCGAGCGAGCCACTCTGTGGTGACTCCACGGCCGCATCCGGCGACGATCACTTCCTGGCCGGATTCCAGTTCAGCCAAGTGTGCAACCTCGCGGTAGAGATCCTCACCGGTCGCGCGCCACCGGTCAATGATCGCCATCTGCACCAGCCGTAGAACGGCAGGCGCTGGACGTGTTTTTCGGCCTTCTGACATCAGTGACGTGAAAGCTATCGGCCGGGACTGAGCCCGGCGAGGGCACGCAGATGCGCGACTGTCGCAAGCCCGAGGGTCGCAGGGTTGTATCCACCTTCCAGGACGCTCACCACCCGCCCGCCGCAAACATCCTCGGCCCTATCTACTATGAAGCGCGTGAGCCGCTCTACATCAGCCATCTGGAGCGTGAAGCCGCCGATTGGATCCCCGGCCATACAATCAAAGCCGGATGAGATGATGATGAGGTCTGGTCGAAAGCCGTGGACTGCCTGATCAAACGTTCGCTCAAAGGCGGACACATATTGTCCAGCGGGAAGTCCGGCAGGCATCGGGACGTTCCAGACGTTGTCGTGCGGTCCACGATCGGCTGCGGCACCGGTGCCTGGGTAGAAGGGCCACTGGTGCATGGACACGAATCGGATGTTCGGATCGTCCTGGACCAACGCCTGGGTACCGTTGCCGTGATGAACGTCCCAGTCGGCGATGAGTACGCGCTCCGCGCCTAGCGTCTTGCGCGCGTAGTGGGCGGCGACGCCGACGTTGCCAAAGAGACAGAATCCCATCCCCCGGTCGCGCACGGCGTGGTGGCCGGGCGGTCGTACCACGACGAAGCTGCGCACCGCGCGTCCATCCATCGCCATGTCAACGGCGTCGAGTGCGCATCCAGCACCGGCGGTTGCCGCAGCCCAGGACCCTTCACTCTCCACCGTGTCGTTGTCCAGCCGGCCGCCGCCCTGCTCCGCGATTGTCCGAACCATTTCAACGTACGCTGGGTCATGCGCTAGCGCGAGTTCGTCGGGCGTCGCATGCCGCCCCTCGACGTGCTCGACCGCCTGAAACAGCTCAACGTCGTTGCGCAGCGCCGTCGTGATTGCACGGAGCCGCCCAACATGCTCCGGATGACCCCATCCTGTGTCGTGGCGTCCGCAGTCTGAATTGGAGATGAAGGCTGTAGGCATAATCGCGGTCTTTCGGCGCGCGCCAGGGCCCGGCGCTACCTCACCGGGCGTCGGCGCCGATGCGTCACCAGGAAAATCGAACCATTCTTCGCGCCTGCCTGCGTCACCGACATGGACTCGTCAAATATCTCGCGGCCGCCGAGCTTAATGACGTAGTCGTCTGGGAAAAGCGTCTTGGGGCAGAGCGCGTGCAGCGCGTTCACCTTGATCGCGCGAATCGGTTCGGCGGGCTCTGCGTCGATGCGCACCACGTCCCACACTTCGGGAATCTCGACGCGCAGGTGCAGCACCTTGTCGCCGACCGGCTCACCTATGACGACGATTTCGTCGCGGGACCTGAGCGAATTGACGAACGGCACGGGATTCATATTGCACTCTCGGGCCGCACCACAGCATTGGACGATGCCGGCAGAACCTCCGGGATGTCGCGCGTCATGCCGGGGCCGGGCGCGGGCAGTGTCGCGAGAAAGCGAGCAACCTGCTGGTCGAACAGATACGTCGATCCGGTCACCAGCGTGGCGCCGTTTTGCGACGTCACTCCAATTGCGATTTCCTCGCCTCCGGCCCCGCGTAGCGTGACGAACGTCGGGCCTTCCATGTCGATGAAGGCCGTGTAAACAGAGTTGCGTCGCGCGAAGAAGCGCTTGGCCGCTGCGAGCACGTCGGCCGGAGCGAGCGACGTGATGGTATCCTGAAGGGTTCGATCGATCTGCGCCATGCGGTCAATTTAATTGTTGAGCGGCTGCCGTGCGGACAACGGAACCAAACACAAGCCTGACGCCGAAGCCGAGCGATGTGACCGGGACGCGCTCGTCCACGCCGTGCATGCGTGCTTCATCGTCCGGCGTCAGCGGGAACGGCAGAACGCCGTATGCTTTGATGCCCCGCTTCCGGAGCCGTGCGCTGTCCGTGACGCCAGCGCTCAGGTACGGCAGCACCGTGATGTCAGGAGCGAGAGCGCGCGCGGTCTCCACGACCGCGGCGTACAGAGCTGAATGCTCGGGTGACGCGGGTGCTCCCTCTCCCTCCTCCTCGACCGCCACAGTGACTTGGGTGTCATTCACGAGCCGCGTGATCTGGCCCACAATGTCGCTCAGCTTCTGGTCCGGTGTGGTACGCACGTTGAGCGTTACGCGTGCCTGGTCAGGGATGACGTTGCTCTTTGCGCCCCCCTCAATAATTGTCGGGGAGACGCCGAACGCGGGGTC
>JBBSHV010000222.1:0-4618 GCA_038232435.1 Gemmatimonadales bacterium
CGGCAGAATTTCGAGCACCCCCTCCGCGCGAAGCGAAACGCCGGAGTCGAGCAAGCTCTGGCCGATCTTGAGAATCAGCTCCGGCTTGGTGAGCCCCTCGGGATGATCTACCTGAAGCCCGTCGGCCATTCCGTGCAGCTCGGGTACTGATTGTCGCTTGAGTTCGGCGATTTCCACGCAGTGTGCCGGGTGTATCGTGCTTGTGATGATGTTGGTTCAGAATACGAGGAAGTTCTAGCGAGACACTAATGTCGAGACACTAATAGCGAGATGCTAGAACGGGAGATAACGGAGCGGGTGATGTTTGGCGTCCTGCACCAGCGAATCCAGCCGCAGGTGCACACGGTCGAGCTCCCGGGCGAGCGTGCTGTCACCATTCGTCGGGTGCGCGGTATAGAGCGCCAGACGGCTCCGCAACGTGTCCACCGTTGCAAGAGTGTGGCGAGCGTGCAGAACAAGAGTCGAATCGCGCTGGAATCTTCCCACGTTACCGCTCCCACTCGCCGCCGCGGCGCGCAACGAGTCCGTTACGGCGGAAAGGCGCCCCACCTCGGCGCGGAGCGCTGCCGTATCGCGCATCGCCAGGGCGATGGTCCCGCGCGATTGCGTCGCCCGCCGCGAGAAGCGATCGATCGCGCTCCTCACCTGACCGACCTGGAGCTCGGTTCTGGCGCGAAGGTCACTCACCTCTCCCACAGTTCCGGTGAAGTCTGTGCTGATCTGCTTGATCTCACTTGCCACTGTTGTCACACTGTCGCCGAGCGATGATATATCCGCAACCCCTGGTCTATTCTCCAACTGTGCCAGCGCGCGGAGCGTGTCGCCGGCGGCGAGCTGACGTGCGCGGCGCGTCCCGACGCTCAGGTACACCACCGGCGCGCCGATGAGATTGCCTCCAGGCCTGATCTGGACATCGGAGTCCTTTCGCAGATACGGCATGTACTGGCTCAGAACGTCCATGTCTATCGCGACGCGCTCAGTGGTGTCGGCGGATGGTGGTCGCAGATTAACGTCAGTGACGAGCCCGATCTTCTGCCCGGCAAGCCACACCTCCGTGCCTTTGATGACCCCTGTGGCGCGATCAGTCACCGTATGCAACTGGGTCGTATCTCCATGCAGAGCGCCGATCCGCGCAAACAGCAAGACCGAGGCAGCCGCCGCCACGATCACGCCAAACGCAATCAGACCTACTTTGAGCTGAGACCAGAGTTCGGCGCGGGGCATACGGCGGGAAGGGGGCCGGAATCGTGCCAGCGGAGAGGACAGGCGATGCGGCTTGCGATCCGATCGTCCCGCAAGATCGCGCTTCCGCAATCCAGAGTCAAGGAGACGCCGTGCGCGTTACCGCGCGCGTGATGCCGCGAACTGTTCAACTATCAGCCTCCCGAGGTTGCCGCCTCCGCGTCACCTACCCGTCATCTTCACCCTCGTCTTCGCTCTTGCTGTGCGTCAGCTCAGCGGTGCTGGGGACGATGGCGCTGCTACCGTGGGCGGCCAGGTAGTTATTGACGCTCCTCAACCCGCCGAGCGCCGTGTGCAGTCGCCGCAACTGAGTGTCGAGCTCGGCGGTGAGCAGTCGGAATATCGCGTATGACTGGTCCGTTGGCCGGGCGTCCCCGCTTGCAACGACCCCTGCCAGTGCTGCGATCTTGTTGTTCAGCCGGATCGGATAGTTGAGCGGGTCCTGACTCGCCTTGTTATTCACCTGGTAGATCTGTTGCTCCACCGACGACAGCTCGGCCACGAGTGGAGCAGCTGTCTGCTCGAACGTCGCGCGATCGGCCGGTGCGAGCGAGTCGCGTCGGTGCGCGACCTGTACACGTACGTTCCGCACAATACGTACAGCGTTGTTCGCTTCACTCAGCGTGTCGCGGATCTTCATCAAGAGCGCAAACTGCTGCGACAGGTCGGCTTCAGTTCCGGTAAATCGAGGGTCTTTGACCAGGTCGAATGCGGCGGTCCGTGTCTCGCCCCCCGTAGTAATGCGCGCGGTGTATCTCCCGGGCACTATCACTGGCCCGCGTGTCTCAGCGGCCCACAGCACCATACCATCAAAGCGCACGGCGTCTGGATACCTCAGATCCCATGCGAACATGTTCAGCCCTTGTTTATCCGGGACCCGCGGCGGTGGCTTCGGTCCTCGGCGCGGCGTCTCTGACGGCTGCGCCGACTCCTCCGACGTGCGCTCCAGCCGCTTGAGGCTGTCCACGCTCACCCCAGCTTGCGACATGCTGTCACGTCGTGCCTGTAGCTTCGCTGTCCCAGCGACACTGTCCGCCGCGACGGCCGAATCCTGCTTGCTCGTGAAGCTGCGAATCAGCTTACCGCTGGCGTCCAGAAAGTCCAGCGTGACGAGCTGGTGCGGCGATTTGAGCCAGTAGTAGACCATTGCACCCGCTGGCGGATCACCTGCGCGCGGCGGATGCCCAGCCGCACCATTGTTTGCCATCCCCACAAAGGACGCTCTGTACGTCCGGGCCGGATTGAACAGGTGCAGATTCGACTGCACGATCGCGGGTGTGAGCTGCCGGAGCGGCGAGATATCGTCCAGTATCCAGAACGAGCGGCCGTGCGTCGCGGCTATCAAGTCGCCGTTGGCGACCGCGAGATCATGAACTGGAACGATGGGTAGATTCCGCCGCAGCGATTGCCAGTGCTCGCCGTCGTCGAACGAAACCCAGACCCCGCGCTCGGTCGCCGCATACAGCAGCCCGCGCCGCACCGGATCTTCCCGGATCGCGCGCGTGAACTCGGTGGCTGGAATTCCACTGACAATCAATTGCCAGCTGCGCCCATAATCTGTTGTCTTGTACAGGTACGGGTGCAGATCATCCATCTGGTAGTGATTGGCCGCGACATACGCCGTTCCCGGCGCGAAGTGCGACGGCTCAATCATGGAGATGCGGCTCCACTCGGGGAGCCCCCTGGGTGTGACATCGGTCCAGCCACTTCCCCCGTCCTGGGTGACATGGATCAATCCGTCGTCAGATCCGGTCCAGATGACTCCAGCCCGCGCAGGAGACTCCGCCACGGCAAAGATCGTCCCGTAGTACTCCACGGATGTCTGATCCTTTGTAATCGGTCCGCCCGAGGGGCCGAGCGTGCGCGGATCGTGACGCGTGAGATCGGGGCTGATCACGTTCCAGTGCTGGCCTTGATCTGTCGTCTTGAACAGCACGTTGCTCCCCAGGTACAGCACCTTGGGGTTCGCGGGCGACAGCACGATCGGGAACGTCCACTGGAATCGGTAGCGCGCATCCTTTGCGTCGTGCCCCATCGGATTGTTCGGCCATGGGTTCACGTCTCGCTCCACGCCAGTGCGTGTGTTCAATCGGGTGGTGACACCGCCATACGATCCGGCGAAGACCACATCGGGTGAGTCCGGGCGCACCGCGATGTAGCCGCTCTCGCCACCACCCGCGTCGTACCAGTCAGCGATCGAGATTCCACCTTCCTTTCGGCTCGGTCCGCACAGCGTCGAATTGTCCTGCTGCGCGCCGCACACGCGATATGGAAAGTGCGTCGTTGTCGTGACGTGATAGAACTGCGCCGTTGCCTGACTCTCCGCCGTCCATGACTTACCGCCATCGAACGATACAGTCGCACCGCCGTCGTTCGCCTCGATCATTCGCATCGGATCGTTCGGCGCGATCCAGAGGTCGTGGTTGTCGCCGTGCGGCACCGTGATCGGCTTGAACGTCGCGCCACCGTCGGTAGAGTGAAACATGCCCACATTCAACACGTACACGCCGTCGGCATTCTTCGGGTCGGCGAAGATGCGCGAGTAGTACCACGCGCGTTGGCGTAGCTTCCGCTCCGTGTTGGTGCGAGTCCATGTCGCGCCGCCATCGTCCGATCTGAAAACACCGCCCGAATCTGCTTCAACGATCGCCCACATCCGTCCCGGTTTGGCCGGTGATACGGCGAGCCCGATATTGCCGATGAGTCCGCTCGGCAGCCCCGGGTTGCGCGTGATCTCCGTCCAGTGTTCTCCACCGTCGGTCGACTTGAAGATCCCGCTCCCGGCTCCCCCTGACACTAGCGACCACGGCGTGCGGTAAGCCTGCCAGAACGCAGCGTAAAGCGTCTGCGGATGTATGGGATCGATCGCCAGGTCCGTGATGCCGGTGGAATCGTTTCGGAACAGCACTCGGCGCCAGTGCTCGCCGCCATCGATGCTCTTGTACACACCACGCTCGGAGCTGGGCCCCCACACGTGCCCCTGGGCACCGACGTAGACGACGTCTGGATTGCTCGGGTCTACCCGCACCCTGGAGATCTGCCGCGAATCGCCCAGCCCGATGAACTTCCACGTCTTGCCCGCGTCCGACGTTCTGAAAACACCGTCACCGTGCGACACGTTTCCCCGGATCGGGTATTCGCCCGTCCCGACGTACACCACGTTGGGATTCCCGTCACTCACCGCGATTGAGCCGATCGACCCACCGAAATACTTGTCGGTAATCGGCTTCCACGTCATGCCGCCATCGGTCGTCTTAAGCACTCCGCCGCCGGTGCTACCCATGTAATACTCGTATGGTCGTAGCGCCGAGCCCGCGACGGTTACCGATCGCCCGCCGCGAAACGGGCCGATCTCACGCCACTTGAGCGCAACTAA
>JBBSHV010000223.1:0-4607 GCA_038232435.1 Gemmatimonadales bacterium
CGCCGGATCGATCCCTCACGTGGTCCAGTGAGTACGATGCTGTAACGGGCCAGCGTGAATCGGTGTTGACGTACAGGCGCTGCTCCAACCTGTTGGGGATACGTACGAGCGGACCTCCGCGCGTGAGCCGCGCGTCGTAGGTGGGCGTGCTCACGATGAGCTGCCCGCCAGTCTGCCACAGATTGTTGAACTGCGCGTCCGCGGAAACGCCGTGCCCGCCGACAATCGGCACACCGCCGAAGTTCCATGCGAGGTTGGAGTAGGTGAACAGACCGTAGTTACGCAGGTGCGCGCCCGGGGTCTGATTCCCATAACCAACCAGCGATGACACCGCGCGATAATCCGCTCGGCTCTCAAAGCCCGCGTCGTTTATCTCGAATCCGGGACTTATCGCCTTAACCGTGAGCGACCCCATAAACGGGCCCTCGTGATCAATCGCGGCCTCCGCCGTGTAGCCGCTCAAGGACGTGCGCGTTGTGTCGAGATCAACGTACGGCGCGTCAGGACGTTGGAAGTACCGTGCGCTGGAGTGCTGGGTCAGAGCGATGGCGGATGGTGTGCCGCGGACCAGCGAGCCAGCCGCGAAGCCGCTCGCTATCCAGCTCCCCTTGTCCCACGCGTGCTCGAAATCTGCGCCACCGAAGTACGCGCCGCGCCTCAGCGTGCTCGCGAGAACTGAATCGCTGAGCGACCGGTCGGTCGCCGTGAGCATTCCGCCGACAACGGTGTTCCCTTCGCGGAACTGGCGCCGCACCCGTCCGGCGAAATAGTTGGTGAGTGGCTCGACTGGCGCCGTTCCGCGCGTCCCATCAGCCATCTGGAACCGTGCCGACTGCTCGCGTGTGACAGCGTCCAGTGTTCCGACCGTCCACGGGCCAACCCGCCCGGTAAGTTTGCCTGCACCCAGAATAGTGGTCTGGTCCGGCGCATCCACGTACGTGATGTTGCTGCCATTTATGCCGCGCTGCGGCTGCCGGCCAACGCGTCGCGTGTAGAAGTATGTCTCGCTGCCGAAATCGTTGTGCCTGCGAACGTTGCCGAACTGGAAGATGTCGTTCCCTTCGAGGAAGAAGGGCCGTTTCTCCGGGAAGAAGGTCTCGAACGCACTCAGATTGACGACCGCCGGATCGACCTCGACCTGGCCAAAGTCAGGATTGACGGTGCCTGTGAGAGCGAGCCCGTTCGGAAGACCGTAGCGAACATCAGCGCCCACGGCGATTCTGGTGTCATTGGAGCGGAAGAATGGATTGGCGCTCGTGCCCGGCGCTCGGGTGAGTCGGGCGCTGGTATACGGTGCCACCTCGAGCCGCTCGGGCGTCGGAATCCCGCTCAGCCCGTCGAGCGTTCCGAAGGATGAGACATAACCGGGACTCTGTTGCGTCCACGGCGACCAGCTATCGCGCTCCTGTCTACGCGCGATGTCGCGCTGGACCTGGAAGTCCCACACTCTGCCGCCGGCTGGCTCTCCCGCTGGAAAGCGAAGCTGCGAGAACGGGATGCGGTATTCCGCCGTCCAGCCGAGTGCATCGACCTTGGTCGCGACCTCCCACACAGCGTCCCAGTTGAGATCTTCGTTAGTGTCGTTGTACTGCAGCACGTCCTTCCTGACGCCGAGTGGATTGACCGAGAAGCGGAAGGCGGTACGGCGATCGTGATACGTTCCGATGACGAGGTGGACCCAGTCGGAGTAGATGCCGACAGCATCGCGCCGGGCCAGCTGCGCGGCAATCTTGGCGGGCTCCGAATCGAACATGCGGACACCCACATACAGCGCATCATCGTCGTACAGCACTCTGACCTGGGTAGAGTCCACCGGAGGCGCGCCGGCCTTGGGATAGCTCTGCGTGAATTCGTGCATCACCGGTGCGCCCTGCCACGCGGCTTCGTCGAGCAGGCCATCGAGGTGAACCGGTCCCGTCGCACGTGCCGCGTGTGCCGCGTGTGCCGCAACGTGTGCCGCGGGCCGCGCGGAAACTGACGTGGTCTGGGCCTGAGCCATTGCGCCGAACGCGGCGATCAGAAGAGCCGCCGCGACAGCAGCGGTCGCCGGGTAGGACGGCACATCTAGGAATAGTCGAGCGAATGAGCGCATTTGCGTGGACCGGGGAAGCAGAGGCAGTTGGCACAGGCGATGCCGACACGCTCGAGCCAGCCTTCCCGGATTAGATGCCGCGGAGCACCCAAATGGTTTGCGGGGACGCTTGAATGCACGCGCATCTGGTCCACAACAGTGAGACACCGATCGGGTAAGTACTGACAGGAAGCGTGGCTCAGATGCCCGCGGCGGCGCGCCATCGCTCCGCGATCAGTGCGTGACCAGCCGGCGTGGGGTGAACGCCATCCGCTGTCCAGTACGCTGGACCTGTGCGCGCGCTCGCGGCACTGAAGGCCTCCTGCAGCGGCACGAACGTAGCACCCACGCGGGAGGCCACGCGTGCCGCTGCCGCACGCCGCTCATCGAATTCAGGGAACCACGATGCGCGCACAACACCGTGCCGCAGAACGAACGGCTCCAGCACGATGATTCTGACTGTGGGCATCGCCTGCCGCGTTGCCGCGAGCAGGGCGACATACTCACTCTCGTAATCGGCGGTCGTCCCGGTGTAACCTTTCAGTAGTTTGTGCCAGAAGTCGTTCACGCCTACGAGTACACTCAAGATGTCCGGCTTGAGCGCAAGTGTATGAGTGCTCCAGCGCGCTTGGAGATCGGGTACCTTGTCCCCGCTCACGCCCCGATTGAAGAACTGCCAGCCGCGGTCAGGTGCGGCGCGCAGTACGCTCGAAGCAATCAGAAGCGGAAAGCCAGTCCCGAGCGCGCCCGCCACATTCGGCGCCGCGACGCGCCGGTCCCGACCTCCATCCGTGATCGAGTCGCCCTGAAAGAGAATCACTCCGCCTCTACGCTTCGTCGCCGGCGGACCGCTGGCTGGAATACGCGCGGCGCAAGCGAGCCCTCCGGCCGAAGCCGCGGAGAGCCGAAGGAAATCACGTCGGGTAAGAGGTCGCATCTTGTCACGGTTCAGGCTCAGAGCGCCTCACACTCCGTTCCCGCAAAAGACCGCGGGCGCGGAGAGTGAATTCAACTACGCACGTAACACGCGCTCGGTGAGCGGCGCAATGGGTTGGACTCGCCACCTGGACCCTTTCTCAGAGTGATTGTGTTTGTCAACTTCGTGTCGTGGAAGATCACGCTCATGTGCGGCGGTGTCCGGAACGCACGCGACTCGCTCCTTGTTCAGCAGGCTTCGCTTGCGCTCGATGCCCCAGCGATAGCCCGACAGTTGGCCATCGCGTCTGAGGATGCGATGACATGGTACGACTACCGCCAGCGGATTCGCCGCGCAGGCCTGCGCAACGGCTCTCACCGAATTCGGTAGCCCGACGCGGTTGGCGATGTCGGTGTAACTCGCTGTTGATCCCGCCGGGACATCGCGTAGTGCCTGCCATACATTCCGCTGGAACTGCGTGCCGCGCATATCGAGCGGCACGTCCAATTCACGTGTCGGCGATTCAACGAAGTCGATCACATTGGCGGTGAGCGCGCTCAACTCGACGCGCTTATCGAGCAGCGTTGCCAAGGGAAAACGCCGCCGCAGGTCACGCAGTAACTCGTCGCGATCATCGCCGAGTAGCACGGCGCACAGGCCACGTGCGCTGCGTGCAACGAGGACAAGGCCCAGCGATGATTTTCCAGTGGCGAATTCCATGGCGACAGCCTCGCGCTGCCGCTTGCCACCGCGTCGGTCCTGTTCTGTCGGAAGTGCGCCAGGCTTTTGGGTCTTTCCAAGAATGGTCATGATTATCTCCTTCCGATGGACCGTCATTTCTCCACTTCGAACCTGAATCTAGACTAACGCGTCCTCTCAGTCTCGCCAGATTCGGCCATCCGAGTTGCGTCGCACTAGCTTGGCCGAAAACGGCTAGTACGGGGTCCGGGTTTGGCCTACATTGAGGCATGACCCCGGACGCAACGGATACAGCCGCGCTGTACAACGCATATGCCTCCCGCGACCCGCGCTTCGATGGGGTATTCTACGTCGGTGTGACATCGACGGGGATCTATTGCCGCCCTGTCTGCACGGCCAGGACACCAAAGCTGGCGAATTGCCGCTTCTTCAACAGCGCAGAGACGGCGGAACAGGCATCCTTCCGTCCTTGCCTGCGGTGTCGGCCGGAGCTGGCGCCGGGCAGCGCGCCTGTGGATGACTCATCCCGCGTCGCGAGCCTGATCGCCGGTCGCATCGACGAAGGGATGCTGGATGATGGCGCCGGGTTGGAAAAGATCGCGGCGCACTTCGGCTGGAGCTCCCGCCAGATCCGCCGCATCGTGCACAAGGAGCTCGGCGTGTCGCCCATCGAGCTGGTGCTGACCCGCCGTCTACTTCTTGCCAAGCAGTTGCTCACCGAGACGGTCCTGCCGGTAAGCGAAGTGGCGATCGCCAGCGGTTTCTCCAGTCTTCGCCGCTTCAACGATGCCTTCAGCAAGCGGTACGGCATGCCGCCCAGCCGGCTGAGAAAGGAGCGGGCCGGCGCCGTCGAGCAACAGTTGTCTGCTTCCGAGTCCTTCACACTGCAGTTGGCGTATCGGCCGCCCTTCGACTGGCCGA
>JBBSHV010000224.1:0-4599 GCA_038232435.1 Gemmatimonadales bacterium
GATAAAACCTATCGCGCTATCGTATCGCCGCCGTTCGCCGCCTTCCTCTGAACAGATTCCGGATCGCGCGCCACACCGTGCGCACAAGCAACATGGTAAGTGTCAGTACCACGAGGGCGAGCACCAGCGCGATGATGGGATGGTGCCAGATGGTGTAGCTCATCGTGGCCACGACTCCGAGCTCCGCCACGTTCAGCACACCGTTGCTGACGGGCTCAGGCGACGTATCCACCGCCACCCTCAACCCGAGCTTGGTGATGTGCGTGGTGAGTCCGAGGCCTCCGCCGAGCAGTGCCGCGAGCACGATGATCGACGGATCCGCGTGCCACGCGGTAGCCACCGCGAGTGCGGCTGCCGCCGGCGCCCGAATGAACGTGTGCGCCGCCTCCCACAACGAAGCGATTCCGGGGACGAGCGTCGCGGTGAATTCCACGAGCGCCAGCAGCGCCGCCACGCCGATGATTATGGGATTATCCAGCGCGCCGATGACACCCGGCAATGGTCCAATTAATCCGAGTCGCTCCCCGACGCCGACCAGCGCGACCGTGGCGTACAGGCTGATGCCGGACGCGTACGCGATTCCGAGCGATTGCGCGAGCGTTATGAGCGATGACACCTGAGGCACTCAAACTCCAGGACAAGGGGCGGACCGCCCGTTCGGCGTTGCATGAAACTCGCGGACGTGCGGCGCTCAAACGTAGCGTATATCTGTCGATGACAGTAGCTGGCCTGCTCCCTTTTTCCATCCCGTGCGTTTCCATTGCAGTTATCGACATGGTCTTGCCCCCAATCTCAGTCCACCACGTCACACATTTGGAGTTGATTTAAGGCTGGAGTGAAGTCCCTGAGGGCTCGGAATTGGGCCGGGGACAAGACCACCCGCCCCATACCTACAGAACTGCGCCCCTGCCCAGCGCGTACGTCCAGACCTGCAGCGTCACGGGCGACGCGCCGGGCGTCACGGAGGGCTGCTCCCGCGTCGTGGCGAGCTCGAACCCGAGTCGCTGCGGTACGGCGGCGCTGGGTGCGTTCCGGGCATCACACCGGATCTCGACCTGCGCGAGTCCGGGGAGCGTGCGAGCGATCGCGAGCGCCGCCTGCGTTGCCTCGGTGGCGTACCCTTGGCCCGTGTAGTCCGCCCGCAGCCAGTAGCCCAGCTCCACACGATCGGCCGCGGCGAAGGCGACCCGCCCGTCCGCATTCCGCGGGTAGAGCCCCACCTCCCCAATCACTGTGGCCCTGGCCAGCGTGAGTAGCGCATAGCGCCACTCACGCGCTGCGGCGAAGTCAGCCGCGAAGCCGGCGAGTCGGGCCGCCAGCTCCGGAAGCGGCGCGGGCGTGGAAACCCGCAACGGGATCCAGGGCTCCAGGTGCGCCTGATTCGCCTCCAGGATCGGAAGGAGGGCTTCCGCGTCTTCGGCGCACCACGGGCGCAGCAGCAGGCGCGCGGTGCGCACGGCATCCGGAACAAGCATGGACGCGTGTGAACGATGTGCGTGGATGTCTTGTATCTGCATCATGTAGCCCGGCCTCGGGTCCTCAGCAACCACCGCCAACTATCTCGCCGCTCCTCCCCGGGGCAGTGGCTGCAAGATGCTCACCCTGTTTCCTTCCGTATCGGTGAAACTCACGTACTGTCCCACGCCGGGAATCTCCATTGGGCCGCCATGTACGGTCCCACCAGCTGCGGATACCTTGCGCATCGCCTCCGCAATGTCATCCACCGCAATCACTACCGACGGGTGTTGACCCGGTCCATCTGAAGGCCGCTGAAAGAAGCCGCCGTTGATCGCGCCCGGCTGCTTGACCATTCGCGCTTCGTCCGTCTCCGCGGTTGTCGCAACAACGTAGTTCCCCATCTCCGCACCCATCATATCTGTCTGCCAGCCAAACGCCGACTGATAGAAACCCGCCATCCGATCCCGGTCGTCGTATGGCATCTCGAAGTGCACCACTGGATTCATCGCGCGTCTCCCATTGATTGATTGTCGCCACTCGTCTCCACCGCCGAACCGTCGCGCGCCCTGCGCAACTCCGCCATGTCGATCTTCTTCATCCGCAACATCGCGGTCATCGCCCGCCCGGCACCTGCCTCGTCGTCACCCGCGAACATCTCATCCATGTTGCTAGGCACCACCTGCCACGACAGTCCATAGCGATCCTTGAGCCAGCCACACTGCTGCGCTCCGGGATCTCCCCCGTCCGACAATCTGTCCCAGTAGTAGTCGATCTCTTCCTGCGTCGCGCAGTTCACCTGCATCGAGATCGCCTCGTTGAACCTGAATACCGGACCGCCGTTCAACGCTGTGAATGAGTGGCCGTCCAGTTCGAATGCCACCACCATCACCGAACCAGCCGGTCTGTGATGCGTTTCGTATCCGGCCTTACCATAACGCGTTAGGGCCGTGATCCGCGAATTGGGGAATATCCCGGTATAGAAGTTCGCGGCCTCTTCCGCCTGGTCATCAAACCAGAGCCCGGTCGTGATCCTATTCGTAATTGGCTTTGTGATTGGCATGATCGGTTACTGCGCCATGGTGGTCTGATCCTCGTCTGGTGTTGGAATGATGCCGCACTGTGCATAGCGCCTGCGGGTACGGCAACCGCCGCTTAACTGGCGCGTCTAGCTCACACACTCCTTTAGACTGTCCGGCTATCGGAAACTCATCGGTCCTGTTCGCTCGCCGAGCTCAGTTCCACCAATTTGCTCATGGTGTTGAAGTTCCTGGTGGTGGACTTCACTCGCAAGCGGCGCTCGATCGTACTGTTGTTGAGCTTTGAATCGCTGTAGCGGGTGGCGTACAGAGTATAGATCGCGTCGTCCGTGACCCTCACCTTCTCGGGCGACCAGTCCGTGGCCGCGAACTCCGCGCCCCTCGCTGCTTCAGGAGGTGAGCCGAGCAGGCTGAAGTACAGCCTGGACGTATCCGCATCAGTGAACGGATTGCGCTCCAGAACCTGACGAAACTCTGCCGCGGTACGCGCCATCACCGCGATGTCTCCACCGAATTCCGTCGCTATCACAGCATGAATCACCTGCTCCAACTCAGTGTGATGCAGCGCGGACGTTGCGATGACATTGCCGCTCTGGATGTACGTGCGTACATCGTCCAGCCCGGCTCCGGCCAGCGCTGTGCGTAGCGGTGCCATGAGAACCCTGTTCCGCCCCGTTGGCATCACACCGCGCAGCAGAATCACGTACGTGTTCATGTGAGTGGGGACGGATAGCCGATTGTGAGACGAGCAGAATTACTGTAGCCGCGGACGCTGATCCAAGTGTCTTGTCACGCAGCGCCGCGTCGAGCCCGCTCGGCGAGCCAGCGCTCGTCTTGAGGGGCCGCTGCGAGTCGTTGTAGGCTAACCGCTCAAGGTTCAGTGGTGCGCGCCATTACGATGCACTCCGCGAGTCCACCGCGCCTGAACTTATTGCCTCGGCTGAAACCATGCGCGGCCGTCTCCTCGCCGGTAAATGCTTCGGCGGTCACGGAGGCGAGGATGTGCCGGAGATAATCACGCGGCTCGAAGAACATCCGCGGCTTCGGCAAGGATGTGCGGGCCGATGAACGGCGAAAGCGCTTCGGTTGTAACCAACTCCACGGGCCGCTCTAGCAGGGTCTCGAGGAGTTCGGCGAGCATGAGAAAGCCGTCGATGTTCTTCTGGCCCGGTTCGAACTCTACCAGCAGGTCCACGTCACTATCTGGACGAGCTTCCCCACGGGCAACAGAACCAAAAAGCGCAAGCCGCCGCACGCCGAGTGCGAAGATTCGCGGCGCGGCGCCTTGCAGACGCTCTACCGCCTGCTCTCGGGTGAGACTCGTAGGATCCATAACGGAGAAGCTACAGCCTCACCGCATGCGCAGCCAGAAGGCCGCCGCCCCACGCCCAACTTCTATACAGCCATACGGCACGTGTGGGACGATCATCACGTTCCGCCAACGCGCAACAGCTCCCAAAATGCGCGCCGCACGCCTTGGCGATCTGACACTCCCAACACATGTGGGGGCGTTCTGGCAGCGCATCCTCAGGATCCCCCTAGGTGAGTCGTGGAGCCGCACTGCAGCCGATGCGCCCCCGTGTTGTCTCTCCACTGCAGCGTCACGTTGCTCTGATCATTGGACCAGGTACAGACGACCATCGATCTGGCAGCGAGCGAATGCGACGAGTTGGTGCGGCAGGCCATTAGCGGGGTCCAGCATATCGAGGGGCCTGAGCTCGATCCAGTTGCCGCTCCGTAGCTGCGGCGACTCGCCTTCCCTATGATGGGGCCATCCCCGCTGTAACATCGGGAACACCTGACGCCGATACTCTGAGTCTTGACGGTCCGGACGCGTGCTGCATACACCTCACCGGCTTCTCCTTTCGGGAGCGTTCAGCACGTACTCACCCAGCGTTCATGCGAGATCCACGCTTCATGCCGTCGCTCCCAGCCGCCCTTCCGCTTGCTGCTCCGTCTCGTGCGACGGTGCCTCAGGTTGCGCCGACTGTACGCGATACTGCCCGTCTCGATGCACTACGCCGCAGCGCGCTCCTGGACACCGCGGCCGAGCCGGCCTTCGACCGACTGACGCGCCTCGCAAGCCGGATGCTGCGCGTGCCGA
>JBBSHV010000225.1:0-4571 GCA_038232435.1 Gemmatimonadales bacterium
ACGCCACTTGGCAAGCGCGCGCAGACGGACGACTATTCGATGCGCCAGGCCGCGATCGAGCATCGGGTCCCTTACACGACAACGCTTTCGGCCGCGAACGCGGCATGCGACGCTGTGCTTTCGGTGCGCTCGCGTCCAATGTCGGTTACTTCACTCCAGGAGTGGCACGCGCGTCTCGCTCCGGTGACAGCGGGTTAGCGTGGACGCTCCCTTCGTTCACGAATCTGCCTACGTCGATGAGGGCGCGCAGATCGGTGCCGGGACAAAGATCTGGCACTTCTGCCACGTCCTTGGGGGAGCCGTTATCGGCGAGCGCTCCTCGCTCGGGCAGAACGTCGTCATCATGAACGGAACGCGGATCGGGAACAACGTCAAGATTCAGAACAACGTCTCTGTGTACGAAGGTGTGACGCTGGAGGATGATGTCTTCTGCGGACCGTCGATGGTGTTCACCAACGTCATCAATCCGCGCAGTCACGTGTCGCGAAGGGACGAGTACCGGCCGACGCTCGTGAAGCGCGGAGCGTCGATTGGAGCAAATGCCACGATCGTATGTGGCTCGACGCTGGGCGAATATTCCTTCATCGGCGCTGGCGCGGTCGTCGCGCGCGACGTGCCCCCATACGCTCTGATGGTCGGCGTACCCGCGCGCCAGATCGGTTGGATGTGCGAGTGCGGTGAGCGGTTGGGCGACGGAGATTTCCCCACGTGCGCTGCTTGCGGCAAGTCGTATGTGCTGGCTGACGGAAGGCTCGCGCGTGGCTAAGACTTTTCGTGTCGCCGTCGTTGGCTGCGGCCGCATTTCCAAGAACCACTTCGAGGCGATCGCACGCGTCGACGGTCTGGATCTCGTCGCCGTCGCGGACATCCTTCCCGGGCGGGCGACTGCTGCCGGTGTGGTCAACGGCGTGCCGTGGTTCACGTCCCTCGATGCAATGCTTGAGGGCGCTGAGTGCGACATCGTTACGGTCGCCACGCCTTCCGGGCTGCATCCGCTACACGGTACGTTGGCCGCACAGGCCGGGAAGCAGGTAGTTACAGAGAAACCAATGGCGATTTCCCTCGCCGGAGCAGACGAGCTCATCGCTGCCTGCCACGACGCGGGCGTCCGTTTATTCGTGGTCAAGCAGAACAGGCTCAACCCCGCGATCCAGCTCGTCAAGCGCGCTGTGGACAAGGGTCGCTTCGGTCGCATCCATGCCGCTAACTGCACGGTCCGCTGGTCCCGCCCGCAGGACTACTACGATCAGGCGCCGTGGCGCGGCACCTGGGCCATGGACGGCGGCGCATTCATGAATCAGGCTTCGCACTACGTGGATCTGATTCAGTGGCTCGCCGGCCCGGTGGACAGCGTGGTCGCGATGACCGCGACGCAGGCGCGCAAGATTGAGGCGGAAGACTCAGGCGCCGCGGTGCTTCACTTCCGCGATGGCGGTATCGGTGTACTCGACGTCACGATGCTCACCTATCCGCGCAATCTGGAAGGGTCGCTCACCATCCTTGGCGACCGTGGATCCGTCAAGATCGATGGCACCGCGGTGAACCGCGTCGAGACCTGGCTGTTCGCCGACTATGATGACGATGACAAGTTGATCGAAAGGGCGAGCACCAATCCACCCAGCGTATATGGCTTCGGCCATGAAGGGTACTATCAAAACGTGCTGTCCGTGCTGCGCGGCGAGGCCGAGCCGGACACGGACGGCGAGGAAGGGCGTAAGTCGCTCGAGATTATTCTAGCCGTGTATCAATCGGCGCGGACTGGACGGCGGGTAATGCTGTCCTCCGCGGGTGAGGCTGAGAGCCCCGAATCAGCGGCGGTCGATTGACTTGGCCCCGCTTTCCCGGCGATCTTTCGGTGCTCTAGTGGCGCTGCTTCCGGTGGACGCCCCCTTTTCGCCTGCAGAACGCACATGGCTGTTCCACTCCTAGATCTCAAGGCCCAGCACGCAACCATCCGCGACGAGGTGCTCGGAGCCATCATGCCCATTGTTGATGGGCAGACGTTCATCCTCGGGGAGCCCGTCCAGCGCTTCGAGAGCGAGGTGGCTGCGCTGTCGGGGACGAAGCACGCGATAGGATGTGCCAACGGCACCGACGCGATACTACTTGCGCTCAGAGCGCTTGACGTGGGCCAGGGCGACTCCGTAGTAACGACGCCGTTCACCTTCTTCGCGACCGCCGGAACGGTGCATAACGTGGGCGCCAGGCCAGTGTTCGCGGACATTGATCCGGGGACATTCAACATCTCCGTCGAGGCGGCCGCCGCGGCCGTTAAGAGCACTCCGTCGGCCAAGGCGGTGATCGCCGTGGATCTGTTTGGCCAGATGGCCGCGATCGACCAGCTCCAGGCCGCACTGCCGAGCGGAATGCCAGTGATCGAGGACGCCGCTCAGTCCATCGGCGCGCGGCGTAGGGTCGGGACTGAGTGGAAGCGGGCCGGCGAGATGGCGACTATTGGGACCTTCAGTTTCTTTCCGTCCAAGAATCTGGGTGGTTACGGTGACGGTGGGATGATGGTCACCCAGGACGATGCGCTCGCGGCCCGGCTCACCCGCCTCCGAACGCACGGCAGCGTCAGGACGTACTTTCACGAGGAAGTCGGCTACAACAGCCGGCTGGACGCGCTTCAGGCGGCTGTCCTCGCGGCCAAACTGCCGCATCTGGAGAGCTGGAGCGCCGCTCGCAGACACAACGCGGCGCTGTACAACACCGCCTTCGCCGATCTGGACGGCATTCGCACGCCGGTGGTCGATATTACCAATGAGTCGATCTACAACCAGTACACTCTTCGCGCTGAAAGGCGTGATGCGTTGCAGTCATTTCTGAAAGACCGCGGTATCGGGAGCGCGGTGTACTACCCGCTCCCGCTGCACCTGCAGCCGTGTTTCGCGTATCTCGGTTACAAGGAGGGCGACTTCCCCGAGAGCGAGCGCGCGGCCAGGGAAGCGATATCGATCCCCGTGTTCCCCGAGCTGACCGATTCCCAGCGGGACGAGGTTATCTCCACCGTCCGCGCTTTCTACGGCCCCTGAGGCCCGCAACTATTTATATGGATACCAAACAGCGTCTTCTGGATGCCATCAACGATCGCTCCGCGGTCCTGGGCGTCGTCGGCTTGGGCTACGTCGGTCTGCCACTCGCGCTCGAGTTCGCGCGTGCCGGATTCAAGGTTATCGGGTACGACGTGTCGCAGCGCACTGTCGACCAGCTCAACAGCGGTATCTCGCACATCCAGGACGTCTCGGCCGATGATCTCGCTGAGGTCGTGAAGAACGGCCGGTTCGTGGCCACGACCGATGCTTCCCGGATCGGCGAGATGGATGCCATCTCCATCGCTGTCCCGACTCCGCTGGTGAAGACGCGCGACCCCGACATGAGCTATGTGGTCAAGGCGACCGCGACGATCACCGAGCACGCGCATCCCGGCATGCTTATCGTTCTGGAGAGCACCACGTATCCGGGCACAACGCGCGAGCTGATGCAGCCCAAGCTCGAAGCGGCCGGCCTGAAGGTCGGCGAGGACGTGTTCCTCGCATTTAGCCCAGAGCGCGTCGATCCAGGCAATCCGTTCTGGAATACGAAGAACACGCCCAAAGTCGTCGGCGGCATCACTCCCGCATGCACCGAGCTGGCGAGCGCGCTGTACGCTAGCTGCCTCGACACAATCGTTCCTGTGAATTCCACCGAGACGGCGGAGCTGGTCAAGCTGCTGGAAAACACCTTCCGCTCTGTCAACATCGGCCTCGTCAATGAGATGGCGATCGTCTGCGACAAGCTTGGCGTGGACGTGTGGGAAGTGATCGATGCCGCTGCGACCAAGCCGTTCGGCTTCATGAAGTTCACGCCTGGACCCGGGATCGGCGGTCACTGCATTCCGCTGGACCCTCACTACCTCGCGTGGAAGATGCGCACGCTCAACTACAAGACGCGCTTCATCGACCTGGCGAGCGAGATCAACTCGGAGATGCCGGCGATCGTCGTGGAAAAGGTGGCCAAGGCGCTCAACGACGAGCGCAAATCCGTAAAGGGAAGCCAGGTTCTGGTGCTGGGCGTCGCATACAAGAAGAACATCGATGATATGCGCGAGAGCCCCGCTCTGGATGTGATGCGGCTGCTGGAGGAGGGCGGCGCGATTGTTACGTACCACGACTCGCACGTACCAACGTTCCGTGAGGAGGGACACACGTTCACGAGCGTGGATCTCACCGATGAAGTCCTCGAGAGCACGGACGCGGTTGTGATCGTTACTGACCACGATCTGGTGGACTACCAGCGCGTAGTTGATCTTGCGTCCGTGGTTGTTGACGCGCGCAACGCCACCAAGGGGATGAAGTCGGATAACGGACGCATTGTCGCTCTCTCCTCGCTGCATCAGCGCGAGTACGAGCCAGTCGGCGGGCTATGAAGATCGCTGTGATCGGTACCGGTTACGTCGGCCTCGTGGCTGGCGCTTGCCTCGCCGAAACCGGCAACACTGTGGTGTGCGCCGACCTCGATGCACGCAAGATCGAATGTCTCAAGCAAAACGAGATACCCATCTTCGAGCCGGGGTTGGACAGCATCGTCGAACG
>JBBSHV010000226.1:0-4568 GCA_038232435.1 Gemmatimonadales bacterium
TCGACCGAGTGTATGCCAACGACTTCCCGGTCCGGAAACATGGCGGCCAACCTGTTGAGCGCGATGCGATCGTTCGCATCATTGAACGTCGGTACCAACACAACGCCGTTCGCGATGTAGAAGTTGGCATAGCTTGCAGGTAGCCGCTGGCCGTTCATGATGACCGGCCGCGGATACGGCAACAGAATCACATCCAGCGGCCGCTCTCGCGACGCAAGCTCCAACCGGTGCAGGTTGTCCACAGACGCTTCGTGGTTCGCGTCCGACGGATCTTCCTCATACGCCAGCACCAGCGTCTCAGATGAGACGAAGCGCGCGACGTCGTCCACGTGTCCATGCGTGTCGTCCCCAACGCAGCCGCAGCCGAGCCAGATTGTATCCGGACAGTCCAGATACTCAGCGAATGCGCCCTCGAACGCCTCGCGCGTCATGCCTGGATCGCGCACTTGCGTGTCGCTCAGCAGCCACTCTTCGGTGACCACGATGCGTCCTGCACCGTTGACATCAATCCCGCCACCCTCGAGCACGATGCGGTCATCCGGACGATCTGAACGCGTGGGGCGCACGAGCGGGAGATCGGTGGCCCGAGCAATGGCCTCCGGCACGCGCTGATCCAGAGCGTAGTCGTCGTACTTTGCCCACGCGTTGAAGTCCCACGCCATGAGTTCGACGCCGCCGCTCTCATTCCACACAAAACTCGGTGCTGAGTCGCGCAGCCACACGCGGTTCGTCGGCACGACGTGCAGCCGTACCCGGTGCATGTCGACGTCATGCTGCGCCAGCATCCGCTCCGCATCGACTCTCAACACATCGTCGTTGCATAGGATCTCGACGCGCTCATGTTTTGCGAGTATGCGAACGATCTCCACGTACACCCACTGCACCGCGCCGATCTTGCCAGGCCAGTCCGGCTCATGGTGCGGCCACGCGATCCATGTCGCGTCGTGCCGCTCCCACTCCGCCGGCATGCGCCAGCGTCCAACCGTCACCCTATGTACCGATTCAGGATCGGTGCATAGGAGTCGATCCGCCGGTCGCGCAGGAACGGCCAGTTGCGCCGCGTCTCCTCGATGAGCGCCGGATCGCACTTTGCGATCAGTATCGCTGGCTCCGCTCCAGCCTCGGCCAGAATACGCCCGAACGGATCGGAGATGAACGAATGGCCGAAGAACTCGATGCCATCGGTCCCCTTCTCCTCCTCGAACCCGACGCGGTTCGGCGAAGCAACGAATATGCCATTCGCGATCGCATGCGCACGCTGCGCGATGCGCCACGCGTCAGTCTGCGCGGCGCCGACCTCCTCCTTCTCGCTCGGGTGCCAACCTATCGCCGTAGGAAAGAATACGATCTCCGCACCGAGAAGCGCGGTGATACGCGCGGCCTCCGGATACCACTGGTCCCAACAGATGAGCACACCGATGTCGGCGTAACGTGTCTTCCACACGCGAAAGCCGTTGGCACCGGGATGTTGCGCTCCGTCGTACGACTGATGTGAATCGCCCGGAGTGAAGTAGTACTTCTCGTGGTACAGCGGATCATCGGGAATGTGCATCTTGTGATACACGCCGAGGAGCGAGCCGTCTGCGTCGATCACAGCCGCGGAATTGCGGTACACGCCCGCCGTCTGCCGCTCAAAAATCGGCACGATGAGGACGATCTCCAGCTCACGCGCCAACGCCTGCATGCGATCGGTCACGGGCCCCGGAATCGGCTCGGCGATGTCGAATCTTTCGCAGCTCTGCCGCTTGCAGAAATAGTGCGAGTTGAACATCTCCTGCAAGCAGACAATCTGCGCGCCCTGCGCCGCCGCGTCGCGAATCTTCGCGACCGCACGGTCCACGGTTTCCGCGGGACTTGCCGCGGCGGCGTCCTGCACAATTCCGACGGTGAACGGTGTTCTACGCATGTGTCAAAGTTAATTGGCTCCGCGGCTCACAGGAGCTTCTTCGCGCTTGCGTTCCGCTACCACTTCACGCAGCCATTGCTGGACGTGATCGGCCTCGTTCTGGTCCAGCGACTCCACTTCGGTCTCCACGCCGTCAACGACTTCTCCGCCACTCTCCTCGGCAACGTTTTGCACGATTTTGTTCCAGGCTCCCATCTGAATTGTTGCCATGTGAAAGACCGCCGCGACGTCAGCCGCATGAGCGGTGCCAACCGGATGTTCCCGCGATCGGTGACAATGCCACGTCCGTTTCGTCAATCAGGTGCTTCACTTCACCAGCACCGGCGCTCCTCGGCCGGACGTTCGGAGGTTTCGTTGCGTCGTAGCATCTCATGGATTGTCCTGGCTACAGCCGTCCTCGGCTGCTCGCGCACGCCCAAGGAGTACCTCGTCGGGGCGGCGGGACCGCAGACACTCCATTCCGGCATCCAGACCCAACACGGCATTGACCTGGCCGTGGAGGAGATCAATCGCTCCGGCGGGATCAACGGCGTTCCACTTCGAATCCTAGCGCGTGACGATCACTCTACTGGCGCTCAGGCCGCCCGGGTCGCGGGCGAATTCGTTGCGAACCCGCGCATAATCGCCGTCATCGGCCACGCTGGCTCAGGCGCCGAAGTGGCGGCAGCGCGCGTCTACGACGGTGGCCGCCTTGCTGCCGTGGCTACCACTCCGTCCTCGCCCGACCTGACCGGAGCGTCGCCCTGGGTGTTCCGAATGATCTCCAGCGACTCGGTAAACGGCGTGATGCTGGCCCGGTTCGCGTCATCACTTTCTGATTCTCTCCATCGCCCCGTGCGCGTCGGAGTGCTCTACCGCAACGACGCGTATGGCCGTGGACTCTCGGACGCATTCCTCCGCAGCTTTCGTGGCGAAGTGATCAGCAATGACCCGGTCTCCGCGGATACGGACCTCGAGCCATACGTGTCCCTGTACAAGCAAAAACATCCTGATCTGGTCTTCGTGGCCAGCGAGGAAGATCTCGGCCTCCGCTTTCTGCGTGAAGCGCGCCGGCAGCAGCTAGCGAGCAGGTTCCTGGGCGGCGACGGGTGGCAAGGAGTCATCGCCGATTCAGCATCCGAGGGCGTTTACATCGGCACACCGTTCACCGCACAGATTCCCGGCGGCACCGTCGAGCAGTTCGTCTCAGCGTACCGCGCCAGGTTCGGTGTTGTGCCAGATGCGAGCTCGTCACTTGCCTACGATGCCACGAAGCTGGTGGCAGAGGCAATCCAGAAAGGTGGCGGTGATCGTGACGGTGTACGCCGCTACCTCGCCTCGCTCTCGCGTGCCGCCGCGTACTCCGCGCTCTCCGGCCCGATGTGGTTCGCCGCAACCAATGACCCTGTCGGCGACAATTTCCGCATCACGCGCGTGCACGACGGTACGATGCTTCCCGTAACTGTCTCCCCAAGCGTTCCCGCAGGTGGCAAATGAGTGCCTCAGAGCGATTCCGAATGCTGCGCGTCCGCGACACCCTTCTCGTTGGCTTTGGGGCGCTGGTCCTCTGCCTGGCGGCCGCTGGGACCATCGGGTGGGTTGCCGTGCACGCTGGAATTCATGACGTATCCAACGAGCTGCGCAGCGTCCTCAACAGCTCGGACCAGACCTCTGAATACGCAAATGTCATAACACGTGAGATTCAGGCCGCCTCAGGCTACCTGGCCAACCACGACTCCGTGTCGCTGCGTGAGTTTCACCGTCTCGGACACGCCGCACACCAACTCCAACGCCGATCCACCTCGGCTGACCAGCAGAGTTCGGAAGAGGTCGCCGCAATCGCCGTCGTGGACAATCGGCTCGCCGACTTCGAGAGCGCCTACGCACTTGCGCACACGCTCAGCGATCTCGGGCGGACACAGGAAGCACAGACGCAAGCCGAGCACGCACGACTGACTGTCTCTTCGCTCCTGGATGATCTGGGACGCCTGGACGCCGCCCGTACCACGGAGGTCACCGGCGCCACCGCTCGGCTGGATTCACTCGCGCGTTCGCGGGCAACCGCCGTACTGGCCGCTGTCGCGATCGCCGTGCTCCTAGCCATTCTCATCACCGTACGCACCATCCGAACGATTGACAGCCCGTTGCGCGTGCTCACACAGCACGCTCGGAGATTGAGTGAGGGCGACCTGGCCGTGCGCACGCACGACGGCCTGCCCGGCGAGTTCCAGATGCTGGCCAACGCCATGAATCACGCGGCTGAATCGCTCGCGCGCGTGGTCGACGTCGCGACACGCACCGCCGACGACGTGACGCATTCGGCAGGCGATCTTGCCAGTGCATCGCAGCAGATATCGGACACCGCGAATCAGGTTTCCGAAGCCGTAACGCAGGTTTCTGCCGGCGCTGGCGCACAGGTGGAACAGATCCGCGTGGTCACGCGCTCTCTGGAGAGCATTCGCGACGGCGCCGATGGCGTCGCGGCGGGGGCCGAAGAGGTACAGGCGCTCGCGGCGTCGATTCACGGCGAGGCAACGTCCAAACGGGCTCAGCTCGTGCGCACGCTGTCCATCCTGCTCGACGTCAGGACCATCGTGCGACAGGCAGCCGACGAGGTGCGCGCGCTCAACGCCACGGTCGGAGACATCAACAAGTTCGTCGTGTCAGTGGGACGCATCGCCGA
>JBBSHV010000227.1:0-4535 GCA_038232435.1 Gemmatimonadales bacterium
CGCCAGATCGACCACGTCCGCAGCAGCACCCGCAGCAGCACCCGCAGCAGCACCCGCAGCAGCACCCGCAGCAGCACCCGAGGATGTCTCCATCAGCGTCACACGAATTGATGGCGGCGTGCTCAAGTGGCTGGCTCAGACCCTACGCATTACGCCCAAAGATTCGCGCATCGCAATGCAGTGGCACGAGGCACAGCTCGGCAGCGGAGTCACCGCGAGATCAGTGGTGCTGGACCTGTCGGAGCTACCCGCGGGGACGTATCGCATAGCTCTGGGAGTCGGTCCGGACGACGCGCACCGCACGACCACGTCGCGCGAGATCAGGTTGCGGTAACGATACTGGGATACCGCAAGTCTGTTCAGAACGGCGCCACGGTGACATCAGTCTTGCTGAAGTCCTCGCCCAGGAAAAGCGCTCGTCCCCGACGCCGTAACGCCCGGCCGCGTACTTAAGAGGCGCCACGTACCGGTTATGCGCGGCGTGCAGTTCACAGCCTTACCCCTATCGCACATAGCCTAGTCCTCACGGCCAAGGCGGATAGAAGCTGAACGCGCGCAGGTGCCGTTTGATTTGAGTAAAGTCGGCATGATTGTTCGTAATCAGCCGAGCTTTCTCCTCGCGGCAGGACGTGGCGATGAGGACATCGTTGGTGAACGATCGCGGCGCGGTGGCAAGTACGACTCGCTCCTTGTTAGCGAGATCGACGAGAACGCGCCCAGCCTCAGTGTGGGCGGCGAATGACGGGACGAGGATTCGACCTCGCTGTACGTACGCGGAGATCAGGTCATAGAATGCGGCATGCTGCCCGTGCGTGCGCGCGCCAGCACTCAGTTCCAGGGCCACCGTTGCGTGAACTCGAACACGGTCGCCGGCCCCGGAGAGAAATGTCTTTAGCGCGCGGAGCGCGGCGGAGTCGCGGAGTGCTTGGATGTAAACATTGGTGTCGATCACCCAGTCCCCAGGCATCAGATGCGACGTCGCCTACGTGCAACATCTGTCACAGGACTGCTGGGACGAGCCACCTATTCCTGGTTCCCGTAGATATCCTCGATACCACCGGCCGCTGCGAGCCGATCGAGCGCGGACAGAACCTCGCTGCGAAAAACGACTTGGTCGAGCGCCCTGTCGACAGTTTCCTTCTCTGTACGCACGCCAAGGATGCGACGTGCAGCCTCGAGCTTTGCCGCGTCCATTTCCATATTCTTTCGCGTCCACTTCACCGCGCCCGCCGCGACGGCCACGTCTGTAGCCGCAGCCCGGTTTCTCTTAACCGACATGACTCCTGTTTATGTACGATACAGTTAGTATACATGGGTTATACATGGAACTGCAATCAGACATGCCTATACCCGGAACCGAGTTGGAACCAGGGCGGCTACCTAGCTCAACATGCCGTCATGCATGTGCAGCCGCATCGTTGCTACGGCAAGCGCCTCGCCCTCGTCATGCGTCACGTGCATCGTTGTGAGCTGCCAGTCGTGATGCAGCTCGGCTGCTCTGGCCCGGACCTCTTCGCGTCGCGGACGGTCCAGTGCGGAGAAGGGTTCGTCCAATAGCAGGATCCGCGGCCGTGTGGCCAGTGCTCGGCACAGTGCCACTATCTGGCGCTCACCGCCGCTCAACGCCACAACACCACGATCGGCCAGATGATAGACGGAGAAGCGCTGCATCAGCTCGCGCGCGCCGGCCGAGTCGAAGGCACCGTACTCCACATTCTCGCGCACGGTGAGATGCGGAAACAGGTATCCGTGCTGATGCACCACGCCGAGCCGCCGCTGCTCTGGTGGGAGGCGACGCACGTCGCGTCCGTTCAAGTGGATCGTTCCGCTGGACGGCTCCACGGCGCCAGCGATTGCCTCGAGCAGCGTTGTCTTTCCGGATGCCGATGGGCCGGTGAGCACCGCGTACGCGCCTTCCGGAACCGTGAACGACACGTCGTGTAGCTGGAACGAGCCGGCGCGCACGTTGAGACCATGACACTGGATCAACCCACCAACTCCGTGCCGTGATCACGTCCGAGAAGTCGTAGCGCGATGAGCGGAAGCAGCGATATTAACACCAGCGTCGTGGCGACCGGGAGCGCGTCGCGCAGGCCACCGGTTGTAAGCCTGTCATAGCTCAACACGCTTACAACTCTGGGGTTGTATGCCAGCACTACCACCGCGCCGAACTCGCTCAGTGCGCGGGCCCACGTCATCGTCATCGCTGACAGCAGACCGCGCGAGGCCATGGGTAGCGTGATACGCTGAAAGGCCAGTGACGGAGAGTCTCCCAGCGTCCGGGCCATGAACTCATATCGCCGATCAACGCGTGCGAATGCCTCACGTGCCGCGCTCACATACAACGGCGCCGAGACGAACAACATTGCGGCGATAATCCCCGCCGGCGTCCCCACGACACGGAGGCCAAGACCCTCGAGCGAATCGCCGACGGGCGTGTCGCGGCTCACCAGCAGCAGGATGGCGATTCCAGCCACCGGGTGCGGAATGAGCAGCGGAAGATCCAGCACCGACGCGAGCAGTCCACGTCCGCGGAATCGTCCGTGCGCCAACGCGTACGCGATGGGAGATCCGGCCAGGGTCGCTATCAGCGTCGCGATGGTAGCGGTGGCGAAGGTGACGCCGAGTGACGAGACCAGCTCCGAATCATGCAGCGCACGCGGCACCCCCGAAGCACCCGCGACGACAAGTCCCACGATGGGGAGCACCAGGAAAAGTACCAGTGCCGCTCCCGCCGCCCATGCGCTCAAGCGAACGAGCACTGTGATGGCACGCGCCGGCGCGCCCATCAATCTCTCCGGCTGCTAATAGGTGTTGTTAATGCGTGGCCGGCGCCTGAGCCGAGGGCGTGGAAGGGACGGCGGGCGAAGTCTGCTGTGGTGATGTTTGCGGCATTGGCGGTTGCTGTATCGGTGGTTGGATCGGTTGCTGCTGAATTGGTTGCTGTACAGGCGCTGGTTGAAGGGGCGCGGGTATTGAGCCTGCTGGCGCCGTGGTTGTAGGCTGTGTTGCGGGTGTTGACGTTGCTGGCACGGCTGGCATTGTCGGTGGTGTCGGGCTCGCCAGGATGGGAGACTCGATCACGATCTGGTCGCCGCGATAACCGGTATACGCGACCGCTCCCAGCGCCACTACGGCCAGGATCGCAACCAGCGTCCTGAGCCAGCGCGCAGGGGCAAAGGCTTCACGCGCGCGCACGATGCTGGCCCACGCCACCAGCGCAGCCAGTCCCAGGGCAAGGACTATCCACAGGGTAATGTCCGCTGCCTGCGCGTGCTGGTGAATCGTACCGGCCGGTATGTACCACGCATTGTGCACCGCGTCCGCGGCCTTGTCGCCGCTCAGCCATGCGGGGTAGATGGTGATTCCAGCGAGTATCAACGTTCCGAGCGCGTAGAGCCATAGCCCGCGGCGCGGATACACCAGCGCCAGAAGTATCGCGAGCGCCCCCACGGTGGTGAGGACAATTGGGAAGTGGTTCATCAGCGTGTGCAGGTACGGCCAGCTCGGCGTCATGACTTGGTTGGGTGATTTTTGTCGTTGAACGGTTTCCGTAGCGATGGCCGTGTGCCGAAAGGTGCAGCCTCACAGGGCGTCTTGCAAACCCAAGGGCGCTTTACGTGACGAACCTGCATCCCTCGAAACCCATATATTTGCGCGATGACGCGATACGCTATTGAAGCACGCGATGTTAGCAAACGATACGACAAGCACGTTGCCGTGCGAGACCTGTCGCTCGCTGTCCCAGCCGGGACCGTCTACGGTCTGCTCGGTCCAAATGGCGCCGGCAAGACGACGACGATCCGCATGATTCTCAATATCATCGCTCCGGACACTGGGAGCATTCAGGTGTTGGACATGCCGGCTAACTCGCGTGGTCTTTCTGACCGGATCGGGTATTTGCCCGAGGAGCGTGGGCTGTACCGCAAGATGCGGGTGCGCGAAGTACTCCTCTTTCTCGCGCAACTGAAAGGCGTCGAGGCGACCGACGCAAACGCGCGCATCGACCGATGGCTGGACCGGCTGGGGCTTCGAAGCGCCGAGCGTGACTGGGGTTCGGCCCGCGTGGAGGAGCTATCGCGCGGCATGCAGCAGAAAGTCCAGTTCATCGGCGCGCTGGTTCACGATCCGGATCTGGTGATCCTGGACGAGCCGTTCAGCGGTCTGGACCCGGTAAACGCGCAGGCACTCAAGGACTCCGTAATGCAGTTGAGGCGGGACGGCAAGACGGTGATCTTCAGCACGCACATCATCGAGAACGCGGAATCGATGTGCGACTCTGTCTGCATCATCGCGCATGGCGAAAAGGTGCTGGATGGCACGGTCGCGGATGTGAAGACAGAGTACGGTGGGCCGCCGGTGGAGAAGCTGGTGATGGTCCAGCCGTCGCTGCACGAGATCTTTCTCGAGCGCGTTGGCGCAACCGGCGTGGAGCCAGGGATGCACGGTCATGGTTGATTCGCCGTCCAAGCTATGGGCAATCGTGCGGCGAGAGTATCTGGAGCGCGTGCGCACTAAGTGGTTCATCATCAGCA
>JBBSHV010000228.1:0-4514 GCA_038232435.1 Gemmatimonadales bacterium
ATGCGACGACGGACGCGGCGTAGGTGAGACGGGGCTGGGTGTGTATCTCGATTTCGCGGACGCGATCAAGCGGCTGGGCGAGCAGGTGATCGCGGAGCGATACGGCAACCTGTTCGAGATGTACGAGCGCATCACGGACGAGAATCCGTACAAGGTCCCCATGCGCATCTATCCGGCGGTGCACTACACGATGGGCGGTCTCTGGGTTGATTACAATCTCATGACCACGGTGCCTGGATTGTACGCACTGGGCGAGGCAAACTTTTCCGATCATGGGGCCAACCGGCTTGGCGCGAGTGCGCTGATGCAGGGGCTTGCTGACGGATACTTCGTGATCCCGTACACGCTGGGCGACTACCTGGCGCAGGCAGGCCTGCACGCTGTGAATACTGACATGCCGGAGTTCAAGGCGGTGGAGCGCGAGGTCACCGAGCGCACGCGGAAGCTCCTGAGCATTGGCGGTAAGCGGACACCAGATTCGATTCATCGCGAGTTGGGGAAGTTGATGTGGGACCACTGCGGTATGGCGCGGAATGACGCCGGGCTGCGCTCGGCGCTCGCCCGTATTCCCGAACTGCGAGAGGAGTTCTGGACCGATCTGAACGTCAGCGGCTCGGACGGCGAACTGAATCAGGCACTGGAGCGCGCGGGTCGCGTATCCGACTTTTTGGAGTTGGCCGAGTTGATGTGCACCGATGCGCTGCACCGAACCGAGTCGTGCGGCGGCCACTTTCGCGAGGAGAGCCAGACGCCAGAGGGAGAGGCGTTGCGCGACGACGAGCACTTCTCATACGTGGCGGCGTGGGAATATGCGGGACCCAACGCGCAGCCCATTCTGAACAAGGAGCCGTTGGGATTCGAAGCTGTCCATCTGTCACAGCGGAGCTACAAGTAATGAACCTCACACTGCACGTGTGGCGTCAGGACTCGCCCGAGGTGGAAGGCAAGCTGGAGACGTACGAGGCGCGTGGCGTTTCGCCGGACATGTCGTTTTTGGAGATGCTCGACGTCGTGAACGAGGAGCTCGCGGTCGCGGGAAAGCGTCCCATCGCCTTCGATCACGATTGCCGCGAGGGAATCTGCGGCTCTTGCGGGATGATGATCAACGGCGTCGCGCACGGCCCGCAACGCGGCACGGCGACGTGCCAGCTACACATGCGCACGTTTCAGGACGGCGATGACATCGTGATCGAGCCGTGGCGCGCGCGCGCGTTCCCGGTGATCAAGGATCTTGTTGTCAACCGGACAGCGTTGGACCGCATCATTCAGTCCGGCGGCTTTGTGGGCGTGAACACAGGCGGCTCGCCCGACGCGAATGACATCCTGATTGGCAAGCGGTCGGTGGACCACGCGATGGATGCGGCCGCGTGCATCGGCTGCGGCGCCTGCGTGGCGGCGTGCCCTAACGCGTCTGCCTCCCTCTTTACGGCGGCAAAGATTACACATCTCGGACTGCTGCCGCAGGGCCAGCCGGAGCGGTACAGGCGCGCGGTTCGAATGGTCGGGCAGATGGATCTGGAAGGGTTTGGAAGTTGCTCGCTGTTCGGTGAGTGCCAGGCCGCCTGTCCCAAGGACATCAGCATCGATACGATCATGCAGATGAACCGGGACTACGTGAAGGCGATGGCCAGCGGCGCTGCTGAGGAAACGCTCGTGTCTGCCGGAGGTGGCTGATGACAGAGTACACCAACGAACCGTCCAAAAAACCCTTCGCCGATTCCGAAACGGCCCTCGGCGGAGCGGACGCGGTCGAGAAGACAAGCTATGTCGTAGGGAAAGGAACCGATCCTGAAGCGCGCGCTCCAGCGGACCACCCGCCGTCGGTGGGGCATACAGGGACAAACCCGATCCTCTGGATCGTGATCGGGGTCGCAGTGATCATCGGCGCCGTGTATTTCCTCGGGATCGCGGTGCACTGACACCGGGCGATTCGGCGGTTCGGCGGTAACGATGTTCGAGGTGTCGCGGCGAAGCCTGCTGTTTGCGTCAGTTTGAGGAATATCAGGCGATGTTGCCGGGAATACAAAACCGGTATAACTTGATGCCGTGAAAACCACCGTTGATATTCCGGATGACGAGCTGAAAGAAGCAATGCGCTTCTCCGGGGCCGCGACCAAGCGGGACGCGATCGTCACGGCGATAGTCGAGTTCAATCGCCGCCACAGAGCCGAGGAGTTCATCAAGGTGTTCGGCACATTTACCTCGATCATGAGCAACGAAGAGATTGAGGCGGAGCAGACGC
The DNA here is from genome assembly GCA_038232435.1 of Gemmatimonadales bacterium. Classification (GTDB taxonomy): domain Bacteria; phylum Gemmatimonadota; class Gemmatimonadetes; order Gemmatimonadales; family Gemmatimonadaceae; genus Fen-1247. The sequence continues at coordinate 2,243 of JBBSHV010000228.1, forward strand.
GCCAGGAGGACGAGTGTCTACGTGGTGTTGATTGATTCTTCTGTCTGGATCGATACACTTCGGAGCGGTGGTTCGGAAGAGAGCCGCGAGCGAGTCGCGTCGCTGCTCGTGTCCGGACACGCCGCCTGGTGCGCGGCTGTGCGTCTTGAGCTCTGGGGTGGCATTCGCGATCAGCGCGAGCGCAGACTTCTGGGCCAATACGCGTCGCTCGTCGCCGACCTTCCAGTGACCGATGCGGTGTGGCAGCGAGCGATCGAGCTTACCGAAGCGGGGCGCCGGAAAGGACACTCTCTTCCGTACCCGGACCGCATCATCTTCGCGTGTGCACGGGTGCATGGAGTGGAGATCCTCCACCGCGACCGGCACTTCGACGTACTGGCGTCGCTATGACACCGTGCCGCACCCTAGCATTGACACGATCATGCAGATGAACCGGGACTACGCGAAGGCGATGGTGAGCGGCGCTGCTGAAGAAAAGCTCGTGTCTGCCGGAGGCGGCTGATGACGGAGTACACCAACGAGCCATCCAAGAAGCCCTTCGCCGATCCCGAAACGGCGCTCGGCGGAGCGGACGCGGTCGAGAAGACAAGCTATATCGTAGGGAAAGGAACCGATCCCGAGGCGCGCGCTCCAGCGGACCATCCGCCGTCGGTGGGGCACACGGGGACGAATCCGATGGTCTGGATCGTGATCGTTGTCGCGGTCGTTGTGGGCGCGGTGTACGTCCTGGGTTTGGCTCCACGCTGATCTGGTCTGCTCGGAACGCGCAGGAAAAGCGACTCCATCTTTGCGTGCTTGCCGGTAAGAGCGTGCGTCCAACGATTTGGAACCATTCGTCGAGCACTGAATTCGCTAGATAGGGCTGGTCTACTGATCGGGCGAGGCGACGCGCGATCAGTAGACAGGCAACTTCAGAGCTGCCAGCCGAGGCCAGCGCCGAACATCGGAACTCCGCCGGCTGATGCGCCGCCAATCAGCATGCGAGCGTCCCCGCGCAGCACGAGCCGATTGCCCAGCTGGCGGCCCAGACTGATCGTTGGGATAGCGACAGCACCGACCTCCACTCGTGTCGGCGGAGTGCCAGCGAACGGGGGTGGTCCGTCCGAGTGCAACAGCGGCTGCCGCGTCCGGATTGCGCCACCCTCGAAACCGACGCTCAGACGTGTGGGTCCCTGGGTGAGGGCGTACTCTATACCGGCGGTAATTGGGATGTAGGTAACTCCGTATACATCTGTGCGGATTCGACGATCAACCGCTTCAGTGCGCACGGTCCGGGCCTGGTCTCTCCAGAGATACGCAATGCCACCCGTCCATCTGAGCCGTTCTCCCGATGGATAGGAGACACGCGCGCCTATGTACGGCGCGGGACTGTTCGAGACACCGGAACCGCTTCCGGTTAGAAACCACGCGCCGGCCTGCGGCTCAATTGTCAGACCGTGGCGCTGCTGTGCCGCGCTCGTGGACGTGATGGCTGTGTGAGCAATCACCAGTCCGACTGCATAACTGTAGACTCGCGACTTCATTTTGGAATGTCCTCGGGCACTTCAGGATGAAAGTTCGCAAGCGGAGGTCAAGCTGGAATGCTTCACGGTGGCAGACTGAGGCTGCAAACATTTCGCGTACCAGATTCAGCAACAATTCACGAACGCGGATAGCGCTGGCGAATAACTGTTCTGCGTTGTTCCTAGATCGTAACAGCTGACAGTCAGCGCTCGACCCGATGCGCACACCGGGCCAAGTGCCTTACCTGCCCGACGGCGCTGTCCACCCTTTTCCTGCGCCTCACGAATTCTGCCGCCCTGTCGGAGTTTTAGCAAGCATGTCTGCGAGCCGGCATTAAAACTCGGAATAGATCGCTACGCGGAGCGTTTGAGTGGCACTTCGTCTGAGTATCTCCCGTGCTTCGGCCCCGCCAACTCGTCGAACTTCCGCGCCAACTCGTCCCATTGTTGCATCATCTCAGCGCCGCTCGCGGTTTAAGGCCGCAACCCCCGGGCGGGTCGAGATGTCCATGCGCGATCAGTCGGCGCCATGGGCCAGGCGAGTTGCGCGACACATGCCGGTGAGCGGTGCGCAATGAGGCGACTACAGCTTTGGCAGCGTTACACCCGACTGCCCCTGATACTTCCCCTTCTTGTCCTTGTACGACGTGATGGGCGGCTCCTCGCCACGGAAGAACATCACCTGCGCGATCCCTTCGTTGGCGTAGATCTTGGCCGGGAGCGGCGTCGTATTGGATATCTCCAGGGTTACGAAGCCTTCCCACTCGGGC
>JBBSHV010000229.1:0-4495 GCA_038232435.1 Gemmatimonadales bacterium
CTGAGGCGGAACGGGACCAAAGGTACGAAGACAGTTACCACGACATTCGCCTGGAGGAAAGAAGCGGTACGGTTACGGATAGAGATCTCAGTTTTAGTGTGCAATCAGTGTGCAAAAGGTGCTCCCGCCAGCGGTTGACAGCAGCACCGGTGATAGCGTTGATGACCGTCTCTTTGACCGCCAGGAAGCGACCGGGTTGGGCGCGCGAGTGCCAGGCGGTCTGGAACGCGGCGCAAGCGCGTGGAAGAATGTTAGCGAGCGGTACGCCCGCGACAATAGTTACCGTCCTGACGAGACCATGTTTGTGAGATTGTTCGGCCACGCGCTCGGCGCAGACGGCCGTGTCCAGCCGCTTCGTCTCGCGGGCGTGTGCGCTAGCTTTCCTGGTCTAGGAGGACATTGATGACCGCGACGAGCACTACGAGCAATACGAACACTGCGAGCGCGGCGCATCCGCCCGAGACACTCGAGGGGTGGTACGCGCTGCACCAGATCTATAGAATCGACCGCACGAGAACCGACGGCGACGGGTCCGAGGGGCTGAGTGTGGAGGGGAGCGCCGTTTTCCGGACTGCGGACGCACTTGAGGGAAGCGGGAGTGAGGAGGATGGTAGCGCTAGGAACGGGAGGGACGGGTGGAGCGAAGCCGTCGCGCTGATTGGCTCCTCGTCCGATGTAATGTTCATGCACTTCCGCCCGACTTTGGACGAGATCGGCGCCGTGCAGCGCGACCTTGCTCGTCGGTCGTGGATGAAGTGGCTGATCCCGACCTACTCGTTCCTGAGCGTGACCGAGGCCGGACTGTACCACATCACCGCGAAGTTGGCGAAAGAAGCCGAGGAGCGCGGCGGAAAAGTTGGTGACAGGGAGTATGTGGCGGCCGCGAAGGCGAGAGCCGCTACTGAGCGGTCCAACGCCTTCATCCAGAAGCGGCTATATCCAGCCAAGCCCGAATCGATGCCTTACGTATCGTTCTATCCCATGTCCAAGCGCCGCCAGGCCGGCCAGAACTGGTACACCCTCCCGACCGACGAACGCAGCCGGATGATGTACGAACATGGAATGACCGGTCGCCGCTACGCCGGCAAAGTGCAGCAGATCATCACCGGCGCGATCGGCTTTGACGCGTGGGAATGGGGCGTGACCCTGTTCGCCGCCGACCCCCTGGACTTCAAAAAACTCGTTTCCGAGATGCGCTTCGACGAAGCCAGCGCGGCCTACGCGGAATTCGGCCAGTTCTACGTCGGCCGCGCCGGCACCCTCGCCGAAGTACTCGGCGGCTAGCCCGGCGGCTGACGCGGCGCTGGTCCCAGCGCCCGAGCCTCACTATCTTATTAAGCTGTACCGCGGAGCAATCCGCGTACGGGATGTGGCGCAGCCCGGTAGCGCACCTGAATGGGGTTCAGGGGGTCGCAGGTTCAAATCCTGTCATCCCGATGGTCGTAAGTGACTACGACGTGAGCAGTTCTCAAACGCCCGGGCGCTCTGAAAGGCCCGGGCGTTTTGTTCGGTCACCACCCACCCGCCGTAGGATCCGCACGCGGTACGTGACTGCACCAATGGTAACCACCGCCGCAAATGTATGAACAAGCGGGACGCTTCGCGCTTCGTCCGGATCCCGGTTCGTCTCGCTGAATACCCAGCCAGCGCGTTCGAGTAGAAGCACGAGTGCGGGCGCTAGTAAGCGTCCCGCCGGTTCACTACACTGAGCACGGTGAGCGTCTGTTCTTCCAGTGCGAAGCGAACGCGCCAGTCCCGATGCGTAGCCGATATTCCGGTGGGCTCACGGCCGTCAGCCTTGTAACATCGCCATGTCGCGTATTTGCCAGCCGCTCAACCGCGGTCACGATTCGGACTTGCTCGCTCCCACCGAACTGATTCAGCTCTTTCCACGCGCGGCGGGTCCACGCAATACGAAGTTGCGCCATCGGTTCCGGATTGCTTTAGATACGCGATCGTGCTACTCGCCGAGAGCTCGCGACGGATATGGGCGTGCGGGATCACTGTTCCACCCCGCATTTCCGCGCGCGCTTCCGCCACTGCGGCGCGCTCTTCCTCTGTCTCGGGTTCATCATCCTCCGGCGCAAGCGCGAGCGCGCGGAGCAGTGGATCGGCGAGCACCGCCAGTCCCTCCAGTACGTGCGCCGTACACTTGTTGCCTATCTCAAACCATCCTACAGTGCTTAATTAGGTTTGGCCGTCACCCTAACTACGCCACAGGATGTAATTCGAGTTGTGGAGTCGTTTTCCCGGCCATATGTTACCGTTGAGTCGCTGCCCTCGTACCGCACCGCCCTCAACCACGACCATGGCCTATCTATCTCCGCGCGGCGCTCGGATCATTACGGCCGCCATATTCGCGCTTACGGTCTCCTGCTCCGATTCAACATCGCCGGACATCCCACCCGTGGCACCGCATCGGGCGGCGTCCGTACGTGTGGTCAGCGGGAGCGGGCAGACTGGCGTGGTTGGGACGCGACTACCGCAGCAGGTGGTGGTCGAAGTCCTCGACTCCGCGGGTCAGCCAGCGTGGGGGCGCCCGATCCAGGCATTGGGGATCGCGCTAGGCGACGTGGTTACTGATCGCACTGGCCACGCCACCTTCACCTGGCAGCTCGGCCCGCTCGCCGGGACGCAGAGCACACAGGTTAGCCCCTCGGGGCAGGATCACGATGATGCTTTGGCGCCGACCATACGTGCCACGGCACTCCCCGCGGCTTTTCATCACGTCACCCTGTGGAACGCCCTCTTTCTAGGCACCAATTGGTTGACGTCGAAGCCACTCACTCGGGACCTACTTTTTTCGCCGAGGGACACGTTCGACAACGTCGTTCCATGGCCGAATGACGTTGTGCTCGTTGCACCGAGTGGCTGGAGTACCCGCGCGGACACCGCGGTTCCGCCGTCAGCGGGATACGTCGGTCCAGCGACGATTGGCGTCCAGGCAGGCGGCAAGGTCGCATCAACGCTAATCACACGTGTAGACGATCTCCGAGCGCGCAGGTGGACAGCTTCCTACAACTGCGCGGCGCCACCTGGAGTGCCGGCCGTCGACGGTCAGAGCGCGCCGGTTGACAGTCTTGCATTCACGGGAACTGCCGCCGTCGTGGCGTACCGCGGCGATCCTGACCCACAGGGCGGTAAGCTGGACGCAGTGACGTCCGACTACCGGTTCTATTTCCGCGCCACGCGCATCGCTTATCGAACCGGCGGCCGCGTCGACACGCTAGTAGTCGCCCTGTACAGGCACGACATCCCCGCCCAACGTCCGGACACTCTCGTCTTTCCATACGCGGCTACGTCCGGCACCGTCACCGGCACCGCCGTTCCCGTGCAGCCGGGCGCAAATCCACGTTACGTGGGTGGATCGTGGTGCGATCCGGCACTCTACTCCGTGCGCTCTCCAGTCGTGTTGACGTCGTTCTGAGCCGGCGTGAGATCCATACCCGATATCACGCACGTGTAGGGGAAAGTACCTCTGACGACAAAGGACCGATTAAGCGTCAGGTTTGCTCAACATCTGCAGCGCCGACACGCCAGCAGGCTCGACCTGATCCATCATGCACTGCCGCGGCGCCTTGTCCGGCCGCCAGCGCATGAACGCCGTACCATGGCGAAATCGATCCTGCGAGAAGTGATCGTAACTCACTTCCACCACCAGCTTGGGCGCAAGCGGCTCCCACTCGGCCGAACGCTTGGTGCTCCACCTGCTCGGCCCGCCCGGTGCCTTGCCGGTGAATCCCGGCGGCTTGACCAGCTTCTCCAGTTTGGGCACGAGTGCCGCGCGCTCAACCGCTGATAGCGATGACGTGTAACCAACGTGATTGAGCAATCCCTCGCCGTCGTACAGCCCGAGTAGGAGCGAGCCGATAACATGACCCTTGGACGCATAACGGAAACCACCCACCACACAGTCGGCGCTTCGCACACGCTTCACTTTTTGCATCCCCGTGCGCTCGCCCGATTCGTACGGAAGATCCAGTCGCTTGGCGACCACTCCGTCCAGCCCCGCACGCCCCTCCAGCCACCGGCGCGCAGCGCCAATGTCGCCGCTATAAGGCGACAGCCGCATGGACTGCTTCGACTCTGCGTCGAAAAACTTGGCCGCGAACTCGTCCAGCTCAGGCCGGCGCTCATGCAGCGGAAGATTGGCGAGCAATTTACCACCCGCACCGACCAGCAGATCAAAGACGATGTACACGCCCGGTGTTTCCGTCGAAAGCTTCTTGATCCGACTCGCAGCCGGGTGGATGCGCTGCAGCAGTGCGTCAAACGATAGAGCGTCGGTCGCGGGGACCACGATCTCGCCGTCGAGCACGAACTTGTTTGCCTTGAGCGCGCGCAGCGCAGCCACCACCTCGGGGAAGTAACGCGACAGCGACTTGCCAGCCTTTGATCGCAGCTCCACCTCATCGGCGTCACGAAACGCAATGCAGCGAAAGCCGTCCCACTTCGGCTCGTACTGCCACTCGTCACCCTGGGGCAGATCGTCGAC
>JBBSHV010000230.1:0-4493 GCA_038232435.1 Gemmatimonadales bacterium
AATGGGCAAAGCTCGTGCCGAATCGCGGCAACTATTTCGATCACACGGTGCTGTTGCTACAGATGTTTAGCGAATCGGCGAAGCGTTCGGTAGCGTACACAGCAGGGTCCAACCGTGCATTAGCGCGCATGTATGTGCGCCTACATGCGTGTGACGCTAGCTACGCCTTGTGGCGGTAGGTTATGCGGCCACGCGTAAGATCGTACGGCGACACCTCAACCGTTACACGATCACCTTCAAGTATGCGGATGCGGAAGCGGCGAAGCTTCCCAGCAATGGTTGCCAGCACATGGGCACCATTGTCCAGCGTTACACGGAACGAAGTGCTCGGCAAAACCTCGTTGACGGTTCCTTCGAGTTCAATCAGGTCTTCCTTGGAAATGTGCCCTCCGGGGCGGAACTACATTCGTATTTACCCGTTGCGGTGCAACCCTTAAATCTAGCCAGTTTAGAAGCGCGCGTCCAGATACAGACTCGCCTTTACGCCGCCCGTGGGACGGATCCCCTTGGCTACATCCAGACGGATCAATCCGTCCAGAAAAGACGCGCCCAATCCCGCGCCGCTCACCGGAACGACCGCCTGGGTCAGCCGGCGCCGGTCTCCAGCCCATCCCATATCGGCAAAAATCACAGGCTTGGCGGCAACGGTTCCGAGCCCCAGCTCCAGTCGCGACAGCCAGTACGCGTCTCCCACAGCTACGCCCACGTCCTGGCCGCGCACGGTCGAGGAGCCGCCCAGGTACCACAGGCGCTGCGTCGGAACGGTACCAACCGACGTCCCGCCGCCCAGGGTTAGAGCCGCGTCCAGTGGACCCGCAGGGGTGCCCACGAGCGGGCGCGTCACCGTGACGTCGGCCATTCCACGCGCGTAGCCGAATGATCCCGCGCCTCCTTCCAACTGAACGTCGCTCGTGGCGCGCAGTCCGAGCGGATCGGCACCGAGCGATCCGCGCTTCCGCACCGCGGCAGCCACGATCGAGCCGTTGGTCGCGTCGATGTTGTCCGGGAAGTATCCGTCACTCAGCTTGCCGATCACGGAAAAGCGGCTGTGCACGCGGGCATCGAACTGCTGCTCCGCGAACACGCGCCAGCTATCCACCAGGCGGGACTGTCCGCCCGTCTGCTCGTGCACGATCTCACCACCCCACGCTCGGTAGTACACGCCATCATCGTGGCCGAAGAGGAGCGCTGAGAGGGACGCACCAAGGCTGAATGGATTACGGCCCCAATCGTTGGCGGAATTGAGCCGGCGGTATACGTTGGCGGTATAGCTCTCCCTGCCATTGCTGCGCGTGACGCCGATCTCACCGTTTGGCGAGAGATCCATTCCCAGTCGCGCGAGGGCGCGAGCGGTGTATCCGTTGCCGATGTCCTGGCGCGCCTCCACCGCTGTCGAAAATCCCTCGATGCGATTGTATCGAGTGAAGCCCAAGCCCCAGTCCAGCGTGGGCGGTCTGGGTGTCATCCCTGCCTGACGGCCGAGCGACAGGGCGCTGGCCACGAGCGCATCCATCTCGGTGTTGCTGAAGAGCGTGTCCGGCGTGTCGTAGATAGACCTGGGGAGCGATGATGAAGTGGCCAATGCAGTGGTGTCGCAGGGAACGCGCACCACGACGTTGAGGGTCTTGTCGTACCGTGTCTGGCGCGACACTCGCTCGACAGCTCCGTTCTTGCACGCCGCCTCGCGCGCGGCGCGACGAGCGCCGATTGCACCCGCGCCATGCGCCGTATCGGTCACGGTGAGCTGAACGGCGGGAATCTCGACGTCGCCGTTCACGTCGGCGTACTCGAAACGCTGTCTGATGCTGAACGGGAAGCGCATCACGCCCGAGCGCGCTTTCCCTTCCGCCACCTGTGCGCGCGGCAACCAGAAGCGGCCGTCGAACAGACCGTAATCCACGGTGATGACGTCGACGCCGCCGGTCATCGGCGTGATCAGCGGACGCATAAGTACCGGGATATCGTCTTTCGCGTCTTCTCCGCCCTCTTCCTTGGCGACCTCCAGGAAATCCATGGGCTCCGCCATGCGGAAGACGCCACGTACCAACTGACCCGTTGACGTGTCGAACCAGAGCGAGCCCACGACCACGTTCCATCGCGTCTTGCGCGGCTCGACGCGCAGCTCACGCACCAGAATGTTACGGCCGCCGGGAAGCTGCAGCGATAGCGAGTCACCGGTTGCGTACGTGTAGTACGCTTCCGATCCCGCGGCGAGCGGATGGATCATCGAACTGGCGCTGACGTCTGCCTTGGCCAACCCTGAGCCTATCCAGAGCGATTCACGACCGGGGAAGTACGGAATGGGGAGCTGCTTATCGCCGATATCGACAGACGTTCGCATGCCGGTGACCATGGGTAATGCGCTGCGTGCGCCGGTGACATCTATGACTGCGCCCTTGCCGCGCTCCCATCTCACGCGGGAGGATCGCTCGGTGCGCATGAGCAGCCGATCACGCCCGAAGCTTCCGAGCTTCATCCCGACGGAGAGTCGCTCATACGTTGTCGCGTCGTATGCCTTGAGCGACGAGTCCTGCGCCAGGCGCGAGGCGCGGGCGCGATCCAGCAGTAGCCTGGCGGCCGGGTCCTTGAATGCGGTGGCGAGCAGCGCTGGCGTGATAGAGACGAGCGATGCACGCCGCCTTGCGGCTGACGCGGAATCTTTCGTCACCCGGAGTGAGTCGTGCCGCGCCAGCACGGAGTCCAAATGCGCCCTGTGCTGCGCCGTGCGCGCGCTATCTCTGTGGCTTGGTGTTCCGACTCCGATCGATATTGATGTCTGCGCGAACAGGACAAGCGCGAGAGATGGGATCATGCGCGTTGGACACCGCGCGGGGCGGGCGGGTTGCCGAGATAGAGGGGCGCGGCTGAAGCCGCGCCCTACAGCCGCGCCTTACGACGGTTACTTGCCGTTGATCAATCCGTGCAAATCGGCGGGGGTCCACGGGGTAGTCTGCGTCTTGGTGGCGGCGCGAACGGCCTGCACCTGCGCCGCGGTCACCGCCGATGCGTTGTTGCCCCAATTAGAGCGCTCGTAGCTGATCACAGCGGCTATCTCCGCGTCGGAGAGCTGGTCGGCGAAGGGCGTCATCGCGTTGTTGAACGACGCACCCTTGACCGTGATCGGTCCCTGCAGTCCGTGCAACACTATGCGGATCGGGACTTCCGGGTTGTTCACCAGCCACTCGGAACCCGCCAGCGGCGGATACGCACCGGCCAATCCCTGGCCGTTTGCCTGGTGACATACCGAGCATCGCGAAAAAAGCTCAGCGCCGTTGGCAGCACCACCTGCCCCGCCAGCGCTGGCGACCTTGGCCGGAAGCGCGGTTGAGTCGAAGTACATCACATCGTGCGGCGCGTTGGCGGCCAGCGAGGTGCGGTCCGTATCGCGGGAATCAGCGCCACCGCACGCGGCGAGGGTCGCGGTGACCAACGTGGCCAGAGCAATGGAGCGAACGGTACAACGAACAACAGGGCGAGCCACAGAGCCAGGGGTCTTCATGGTCCGAAAGATATCCGCCCCCTACTGTCGCACCAAATTCAGAAACACGATCCTGACATTGTCACCCGTCCCACCGGCGTCACAGTCCCGCCCCACGGCCGATCCGGAGATGCTGCCACCGTTGAGGACAAAGGAGCCGTGCAGCGTCCCCTGGCAACTCCGCTGCACGTAGGTAAAGTCTCCGCCACTTGGTGTTACCCTGCCGCTCACATCGCCGGTATACGTAAAGAACCCGGAGCTGAGGGCACTCGTGAGCGTCCCACTGAAGTTAGAACCCAGGGTGGATAGTGTGAGCCTCACGGAAGTCGGCTGCGACACAGCGCTGGCGTATCCGACGGGTGAGCGCTGAAGAGTACCCTCGCCCGCGTAAGTGCCGTTGTAGATGGCGTTGTCGGCCGTCCCGGTTGCCACGTCGGCTGAGCATGCGGCGAGGGCAGCGGCAGTTACCAGCGTCAGGAGCCGTGAAAGTATGAGGAGCCGTGAAAGCGGCAACGACGCGCCTGAGGCTCCGGACCGCCCATCCATCCGCCGGATTGAGTAGATGTTCACCATTACAGCAATCTACACAGCAATTTGCCGCCCTCCGGCGAGCTACACCGCATGGCTTCTTAATTGCAACTATCTGTCTAGTTGACAACGGTGAAGACCGGCTGTACTCTCCTACTAGATATCTAGTTACAGGAGGAACGGCAGTGCAGTTCACCGATCGGGAGTTGGATGTAATGCGGGTCCTGTGGCAGCGTGGCGGGTGCAGTGTGACCGAGGTGCGGAGGGAGCTGGACGATGAGCTCGCCTATACCACGGTGCTGACGGTGCTTCGAACGCTGGAAGAAAAGGGGCATGTGGGCCACTTGGAGGAGGGGCGGTCGTACCGCTACCACGCGCTCGTTGCCAGAGAGAGCGCGGAGCGAAGCGCGGTGCGCAAGCTGCTGCGCGGCCTCTTTGACGGATCGGCCGAGTTGCTTCTCACTCAGATCGTGAGTGATCGTGGGCT
>JBBSHV010000231.1:0-4472 GCA_038232435.1 Gemmatimonadales bacterium
ATTCTCCTCGGAATGATCATCCGCACGCTGTGGACACCGCCCGCCGTGGTGAACGCCGGTGTGAGCTTCACCGCCAAACAGATCCTCGAAGTCGCCGTCTTCCTGCTCGGCGCCTCCGTCGATCTCCCGCTTCTGCTCAGGGCCGGCCCTTCGCTGGCGATTGGTATCGTGCTCCTGGTGGTCCTTGGCCTTGGAGCGAGCTACACGATCGGCCGAGCACTTGGACTGCCGCACAAACTGTCGGTGCTCGTCGCGTGCGGCAACTCCATCTGCGGCAACTCCGCCATCGCCGCTGTCGCGCCGGTGATTCGCGCAGACAAGGAGCACGTCGCCTCATCCATCGCGTTCACGGCGATCCTGGGCGTGGTGGTCGTCATCGGACTGCCGTTTCTGATTTCCCCACTGGCGTTAAGCCACTATCAGTATGGCGTGCTCGCGGGGCTCACCGTGTACGCCGTGCCGCAGGTGCTCGCAGCCGCGTTCCCGGTGAGCGTGCTATCGGGTCAGGTCGGAACGCTGGTCAAGCTGGTGCGCGTGCTCATGCTCGGGCCGGTCGTTCTCTTCTTCGCGATTATGCACCGCAAGGACGCGCAATCGCTCGCCCCGTCAGCACGACCGGGCTTTCAGCTCACACGTTTTGTGCCGTGGTTCATCATCGGCTTCCTGCTGCTCGCCGCTCTGCGCTCGACCGGAACGATACCGGCTGCCTGGGTCACACCAACGCGCGTCGCGTCCAGTTGGCTCACAGTGGCTGCCATGGCCGCGCTCGGGCTCGGTGTCGATCTCAAGGCCATCAGCAAGGTCGGACCACGGGTGATCATGACCGTTACCGGATCACTCCTGGTGCTCATCGTGCTCAGCGTGTCGCTCATACGCTTCCTCGGGATTCGCTGAGCCACGTTTACCATGTAGCTCAGCTACATCGCCGTTAGCGAAGTCGTCGTCGCGCCTTCCATCCGGCTCGTCTTGTAGACAATGTTCCCGCATGATACTTGATCCCCCGCGCCCCGTCGTCCATGTCGAGTACCCGGATTGGGTAGACTCCGTGGTCGATTGGGACCGCCCCTACCATACTGATGAAGAACGCATGCGGCTCGCCATCGCCGTATCGCGCGCAAATGTCGAGAAGGAAACCGGAGGGCCGTTCGGCGCGGCGATCTTTGAGAGCGATTCCGGCCAGGTCGTCGCCGTGGGGATGAACAGCGTCGTACGCCTGAACAACTGCACGTTGCACGGCGAGATGGTCGCATTCATGATGGCCCAGCAGCGCATCGGCTCCTTCACGCTCAGTGCTCCGCACCTCCCCGCGCACGATCTCTACACCTCATGCGAGCCTTGCGCCATGTGCCTCGGCGCGACACTTTGGAGCGGCGTGCAACGGCTCGTGTGCGGCGCTGGACGGGATGATGCCTCGCAACTCAACTTCGATGAGGGACCGGTCTTCCCCGAATCATATCAGTATCTCGAGGACCGGGGAATTAGTATAGTGCGCCACGTCCTGCGCGATGAAGCCCGCGCGGTACTCGAGCTGTACCGTGAGAACAGCGGCAAGATTTACAACAGATGAGCACAAGTCTGGATAAGGAAATGCTCGCGGACGCATCCGCGGCGCTGCGCGAAGCAAATCTCGCATTCTCCAAAGCCCACCCCGGCGAAGGTCCCGGCCGTCAGCCAGTACACACAGTGTACGGCGGCGCGCAGCTCTTCGCGGCCGACTCCGTTCCCAAGCTTGGCGCGATCGCGCTCCGCGCCATGGATCGCTACGCCCCCGACGCGGCCACGCTCGGCGATGCGCTCCGCATCTCGGATCATGCGTCGCTCGGGGTGATCGACCAGCGCGTGCGCGACAAGCTCGCCCGCGAGCCGATCGAGGACTTCCGGATCGACTTCGAGGACGGATACGGCAACCGTCCAGATGCTGAGGAAGATCATCACGCCGCTGTTGTCGCCACCGAGCTGACGCGTGGAATGTACGACGGCACGCTGTCGCCGTTCATCGGCATGCGCGTCAAACCGCTGAACGAAGAGTTGCGCGCACGCAGCATCCGCACGCTCGATCTGGTTGTCACGGCACTGGTCGAGGCCGGTGGATTGCCGGATCGGTGGGTCGTCACAATTCCCAAGATTACCATCATCGAGCAGGTGGAGTACACCGTCGCGGTCCTGAGACAGCTCGAGCGCAAGCTCGGTCTGGCCGATCGCACGCTGCGCTTTGAGGCGATGGTGGAAACCCCGCAGATAGTGCTCGATACCAGTGGGCGGTCACTGCTGCCGCGTCTGCTCGACGCGTCGGACGGACGACTCCGTGGTGCGCATTTCGGGACATACGATTACACCGCAAGCTGCAACATCACCGCTGCATATCAGCGGATGCAACATCCAGCGTGCGATTTCGCCAAGCACTTCATGCAAGTTGCGTTCGCCGGCACCGATGTGTGGCTGTCGGACGGATCCACCACGGTGATGCCGGTGCCGATCCACCGCGAGACGGCTGGCGGCGTTCCGCTCACGGCTGAGCAGCGCGCCGAGAACGCGGCCAGTGTACACGCGGCGTGGCGACTGCACTTCGATGATGTGCGTCATTCGCTCGCTGGCGGCTTCTATCAGGGATGGGACCTGCATCCCGCGCAGCTCGTTACACGATACGCCGCACTTTACAGCTTCTTTCTCGAAGGGATCGATGCGGCGGGAGTTCGGCTCGGCAACTTCGTCAGCAAGGCCGCGCAGGCGACACTCGTCGGCGACGTATTCGACGACGCCGCGACGGGCCAGGGACTGCTCAACTTCTTTTTGCGCGGAATCAACTCCGGTGCAATTACAGAAGCCGAGGCGCTGTCGATGACCGGGTTGACGGCGGATGAGTTCCGCGGCCGGTCGTTCGTGAAGATCATGCGCGGACGAACGTGAGCGGATACAGCGTCGAGCTGCTCGATCTGATCGCTCGCTGGGTTCACGTGATCGCGGGAATCATGTGGATCGGCAACTCCCTGCTCTTCAACTGGCTGGATCGAAACCTTCGTCCCCGCGCGGGCGAAACGCCCGCCGCAGGTGCGACTGCGGGCGATGGTCCCAAGCTGGGCCAGATATGGCTACTACACAGCGGCGCATTCTACTTCGTGGAGAAGTCACTCCTCGCGGGGCAACCGCTGCCGCGGCCGCTGCACTGGTTCAAGTGGCAGGCATACACCACCTGGCTCAGCGGCATGGCGCTTTTATTCGTTGTGTACTATCTGGGCGGCCGCGCAGTGCTCGCCGACACAACGGTCGCGACGCTGAGTCATCGTCAAGCGGTAGCCGTTGGACTCGGCGCTATTGCGGGTGGATGGGCGTTGTATGAATCGATGCAACGATTCGTTGCGCCGCGCGCGCCGCGCATAGCGCTGGCCGTGTGGATCATCGGACTGACGGCGATCGCCATCGCGCTCACGCATCTACTCAGCGGCCGAGCCGCGTTTCTCCACGTTGGCGCGATGCTGGGCACCATCATGGCCGCGAATGTATTCTGGACCATCGTACCGTCGCAGCGCGAGCTGGTCGCATCGGTGGCGGAGGGACGCGGTGCGAGCGCTGCCGTTTCGGCGCGCGCCAAGCGAGTGTCCATCCACAACAACTACTTCACGTTTCCCGTGATCGTGTTGATGTTGAGCAATCACTTCTCGGCGGTGTACGGTGACCGCCTGAACTGGCTGCTTCTTCTCGTGTTGATCGCCGCGGGCGCGGCGGTGCGGCACGTCCTCAACATCCGATTCACGCTGCCGTCCTGGAAACCAGCGCTGGCCGGGACGATAGCGGCAAGCGTGCTCGCATTGTTTGTGGTACTGCGCGTGGGATCGGCGTCTGCTTCAACCAATGCCGTCGTTGCCGTCCCATCATCCACGCCTGTGACGTTCGCCGAGGCACGTCACATTATAGACCGTCGCTGCGGCGCATGTCATTCAGCTCAGCCGAGCGATTTGACATTTGGTGCAGCACCGGCCGGCGTTATGTTCGACACTCCGGAACAGATCGCCGCGCACATTGATCGGATTCGAGAACGGGCGGTGGTTACGCGCACGATGCCGTTGGGAAACAAGACCAACATGACCGATGCGGAGCGGGAGCTACTCGGACGGTGGATCGCGCAGGGAGCGGTGACACGTTAGGAGCGGCAGATTGGCTTTCAGCCGGAGCACGACGCATCAAAGAAGAAACAACTTACTAAGCGCAAGCCCAAGATCCAATTACTAAAGTCTAACCAATTAGTAGTTCGTTATTAATTGGAGAGACAGTCGGTGCTGTCCAGGTGTCGCTGAAGCGCCACACGCCTGGCGACGTACTGGCGAGCTTGGACTGACCGTCGCGATATTTGCAACCATGCCTGAGCTCCCAGACATCACCGTCTACCTGGATGCGCTGAAACCGCGCATTCTGCATCAACGCCTCCAACAGCTGCGCGTGCTCAACCCGTTCGTGCTCAGGACCGTTGATCCACC
>JBBSHV010000232.1:0-4468 GCA_038232435.1 Gemmatimonadales bacterium
GGGTGCACACATTCTTTCCGATGTTACGGCGGATGATTTCAGACCGGATCAAGTGCTTCCGCGGCTAACCCTACAGCGAGCGCTCGTGGGCGCCGTTGCGGCCGCGGTGCTTGCGGGACTTATTCCGAGCGCCGTGGCGCTGGACCGTCGTCTGGCCGCGACGCTGGAGGCGCGTGCGCGGGCGGACCTGGCGCTCGCGCCGGGCGTGTTTCTGGACCGCGAGGCCGTGAGCGCCGACGCGATGAAGATGCACGCGATGGACCTTGCCGGCATCAAGGGGCTCGCGGACGCTCTCGCGCGCGGTGATCGTGAGGCGGTCAGACGCGCGGTGGAGCGGGCGCACGACCCGGCGAACGGTATCCCTCTCGTTGTGGGCCCGACCGGCGAGCCGTGGGAAGGACCGACCGACGACGCGACGATCGTTATCCTGGCCCGGCGCACGCGCCGGGGCGAGTCTCCGGTGGCAACCGTAGCGCATGGAACATGGGTGAAACATGTTTCGCTCGCTCCGATCCAGCGCAATGGCCGCTGGGTCGGAGCAGCCGGATACTCGCTGAACCTGGATACGCAGCAGGCAACCGTGCTAGCTGGTCTCACGCGTGCTGACGTGGTCGTCGTAGTGGACAGCGCGGCCGGGGCGCACCCGACGATCGGCGCGACCATAGGTGCGACGACTCTGGACAGCGCGACGACGGACGCGGTTCTGAGCGCGGCGCGGCAGTGGCCGTCTGCATTCACGCGAGGATCAGACGTGGTGCATCCAGTGCATGATGTATCCGCGGGCCGGCGCAGGCTTATCGCGTCTACCGCGCCGATTACTGACGCCGGGACCGTTGTCTTCGTGCGCGATCTGGACTCGGAGCTAACGGTGCTACCGTTGCTGCGCCGTCTGGCGTTTTTATCCAGTGCCGGTGCTCTACTGGTGGCGCTGGTCGTTGGCGCGGCGCTCGCGGCGCTGCTTGCGCGTCCGGTTCACGAGCTCGCCGGCGCGGCCGACGCGCTGGCCGAGGGTGAGTTCAATGCGCCGCTGCCGCGCTCCGTGGTGCGCGAAGTTGCTCGTCTGGCGAGCGCGTTCGGTGCGATGCGGTCCACTCTCGCCGCGCGAATCGCGCAGCTAGGCGAGTCCAACGCGCTGTTAGCGGATCGAAATGCGCAGCTCACCACGCTGCAGGCGGACCTGTTGCAACGCGAGCGCCTGGCAGCAACGGGGCGACTCGTCGCGCAACTCGCGCACGAGATCAGGAATCCGGTCGCGAGTCTCAGGAACTGTCTCGAGCTTATTCGTCGGCGCGTAGCAGATGATCCGGAAGCGCTCGAGTTCACCGATCTTGCGATCGACGAACTGTTGCGGATGCACGAACTTGCCGAGCAGATGCTCGACGTGCATCGTCCGCCGGCGACCCAGACGGCGCGGTGCCGTCCCGCGGTAGTAGCGAGCGAAGTGGCGGCACTTCTGATGGCTGGCGCGCCGGCCAGCACGCCCGCTGTGAGCTGCGAGATCGATGACCGCGGAGCAGCAACGGCCGATGCCACGATTGCACCCGGCGCACTCAAGCAGGTACTTCACAACCTTGTTCAGAATGCGCGCGAGGCCATTGAGGTAGCGGAGCGTGCGCCTACTGAGGCACCCGGATCGACAAGCTATCAGCGGAATAGCGACACAGCCGCGCAGGTAGTCATTCGAGTGGCGAGCTACGGCGACCGGGTGACAATTACAGTCTCCGACAACGGGCCAGGCATACCGACGGCGGTACTACCGCGCATGTTCGATCCCTTTTTCACAACCAAAGCCGACATGCATGGCGTCGGCCTGGGTCTCTTTGTCGCGGATGGCATCGTGCGCAGCGCTGGTGGGCGGCTGACGGCGGCGAATCGCTCGCCTGCTGGTGGCGAAGACGCGACTGGAGGCGCAATTTTCCGTGTGGAGTTGCCGATAGCGAGCACGGCGAGTGCGTCGCCCGAAGGCAGCACATGACCGGAGCCGCGACGTGACGAATGGGCACAACGGTGGCAGTAACGGTGGCAACAGCAGCGTCACTCCGGCGCGGCTTCTCGTTGCCGACGATGACCGCGCGTTTCGGCTGTCGACCGCGGCGCTGCTTCGGGCGGACGGCTACGACGTCGCGGTTGCCGCCGACGGTGCAGCCGCGGTTGAAGCTCTGCGGGCAGCGCACGAGTCAGGCAATGACTTCGATCTGCTACTGCTGGATCTGCGCATGCCTGGGATCGATGGGCTGGGCGTGGTCGAAGCACTACGGGTATGGGGCCAGACGGTGCCAATCCTGATCATTAGTGGCGTGGGCACTGTGGATACGGCAGTTCGCGCGCTGCACCTCGGCGCTGACGATTTCCTGACCAAGCCGACCGAGCACGAGGTGCTCGCGGCACACGTCGCAGAGCTGCTCGAACGCCGGCCCGTGCAGGGCGCCGTTGTCGCTCCCAATCCTGGCGGCATGATCGGCCGGTCTCCATCGATGGTTGCGTTCTTCACCGCGTTGCGCAAGGTCGCGCCGACCGATACGACCGTGCTGATTACGGGCGAGACCGGAACGGGTAAGGAGCTCGCCGCGCGCGCGGTACACGATCTCTCCACGCGGCAGGCCGCGCCGTTCGTGGCGGTGAACTGCGCAGCGCTGGCGGAGGGTGTGCTCGAGAGCGAGCTGTTCGGCCACGTGAAGGGTGCGTTTACCGGTGCATTGCGCGATCGTGCGGGGTTGTTCGAGGCCGCAGATTCCGGAACGATATTCCTGGACGAGATCGGCTCGGTACCACTGACGCTGCAACAAAGATTGCTTCGCGTGCTGCAAGAGCGCGAAGTGACGCCCGTGGGCGCGACACGCGCAATAAAGGTTGACGTGCGAATCGTGACAGCGACAAATACCGACCTGCGCACGCTCGTCGCGGCCGCACGTTTCCGTGAAGACCTGCTATACCGGCTGGCCGTCTTTCCGTTAGTACTTCCACCGCTGAGCGATCGGGCCGCGGACATACCGATCCTGGTGATGCATGCTCTCGAGCGTCTACGCACGAGCGGAGGCAAGGCGCACCCGGAGCGCGATGGCCTCGCGTGCTCGCCGTTCGCGATGCGCCTTCTTCGCGGATACGACTGGCCCGGCAACGTGCGTCAGCTACTCGCGGTGATCGAGGCGGCCGCCATCCACGCGGACTTTGGCCGCATCGGTGCACAGCATCTTCCGGCCGAAGTTCGTGCGGCCGGTGACAGAACGTCGAGGCTGAATGGGATGGCGGGTGAGCCGGCGCGCTACCGTATTGACGCGGAGGACGCCAGCGAAAGAGCGGCGATCGTTGCCGCGCTCGCCGAAACCGGTGGTGCACTTGCACGGGCGGCTGAACTGTTGGGGATGGGCCGTACCACGCTGTGGCGCAAATTAAAGACGTACGGACTGGCTCCAGGTGGGACCGGCACATCGGATGATGGCATCCAGGGTTCAAGCTGACATGAAGAAGAACCACGTGACGAAGAGCGTGACTATGACGCTAATGCTATCGGCCGCGAGCGTTGCGTGTAATCCGTCGCCGGGGAAAGCAGCCAACGCACAGGTAGGTGCGCAGGTTGGCGCGCAAAGTACGGCGGTGGCAATTGCGCCGCTGGCGCCGCCCGGGCTTCCAGATTCCGTATTTCCCAAGCCGGACCGGCGCGTCGCGAGTATCGTATCGCCCAGCTGGGATAATGAAGACGCACGTGATCGCGCGGGTGAAGCGGACACGGTAATGGATGTGTTGGGCATTCGTCCCGGCATGAGCGTGGCCGACATCGGCGCGGGGAGCGGCTACTACACAATGCGTGTTGCAACACGCGTCGGGCCACGCGGGCGGGTGTACGCGGAGGACATCACGCCGTCGTATCTGCGTGACCTGAGGGGGCGAGTGCAGAAGGCGGGGCTGCACAACGTGACGCTGGTCCGGGGCGATCCGGACGATCCGCGACTGCTGCCGCAGTCGATAGATCGCGCACTGCTCATCCACATGTATCACGAGATCACGCAGCCGTTCGGCCTCCTGTACAATCTGTATCCGGCGCTACGCCCGGGCGCTCGCGTCGCGATTGTCGATCTGGACCGCCCGACCGACGCGCATGGCACACCGCCCTCGCGTCTTAAGTGCGAGCTCAGCGCCGCTGGCTATGAACAGGTGGAGTTCCGGAGGCTGGTGGACGGATATCTGGCCGTATTCACACCAACACAGCCCACCTCGCCAGCGGCTATCCTCGCGTCGCTGCTGCGGACGAAGTGCTAGGCTGCCTGACGAATTAGCTTGGAGACTATTCCGGCGATGCCGAGGACGTCGTTCGGATCGCTGAGGAAGGTCGAAGCGCCCGCACGGAGCGCCTCCTCTCTTCGCGACGGATTTGCTCCGATTGAGAATAGCGCGACTGGCGTGACTGGTCTGAGAGCACGCAGTTGGCGCGATAGAGCAAGCGCCGAGCTGTCCGTCTCCGGATCGCGAA
>JBBSHV010000233.1:0-4463 GCA_038232435.1 Gemmatimonadales bacterium
CCAACCACGAGAAAAACGCGCTTCCCACGCCAGCTCTCCGGCACCCTTACAGTGCGCTGATACCAGCCGATGTCCGCACTGTCGGCGACACCGGAGAGCGGTGCTCCCCAGGAGAAGGGGACCAGTATGGAGTGCGGCGCTACGAGCGCGGCGTTGAACCACTCCGCCTTTTCTCCCTCGTCCTTCTGGTCGAAACGGAAGCGCCACTGACCGTTCAAGTTGAGCCAGTCGGCGCGCTGGAAGTCAGGACGCGGATGCTCCGGGAGCGGTATGGTGGAGTCTGAGCGGGGGGGCGCTTGCGCGTGTGCAATCGTCGTCTTGGCAGCGGACAGGAGCGCCAGGACGGCACCAAGCGATATGGCTCCGCGCATGAGATGCGCACGCGAGTGTCGCTCCACTAGTCCTCCAGATCCAGCGTCTGCTCGCGTGCTTCGGTAGCCCGTCCTCGCGGCGTGTCCATCGCGGGGTGAACGCCGGATGCACGGCGCCCTCGCCGCGCGAAGCCGAGGAGCACGATTCCGAAGATGGCCATCAGAGCACCCCACCAGAGATTGATGTTCAGCGACCCAGATATTTCGTACAACGCCGCGTCGCTGGCGGTGGCCATGCCAAACACCGCGAGCAGCAAGCCGAGAATGGTGAAGAGCGCGCCGATGGGGATGCGTATGTCGAGTCCCGCTTCGTTTGTCATTTTTTAGAAGAAGATAATGTTCAGGCCAACAGTAACCGTGAGCACCAGAACAGCCAGTGCCGCGGGCCGTTTCCACCAGGGGAGCGCCGCATCCGAAGGAAGCTCCGTCAGAGAGTACACCAGGCCGCGAAGCTCCTCCACTGGACGTGGGCGCGTAACCATGCTCACCACGATTGTGACCACAAAGCACGTTGTCCAGGCGAGGATCGCGGTCCAGAACGTTTGCGCCAACTCGCTCGGGTACGACATGAATACGCCCAGGTAGCCGCCTTTCACGCCGACGGTTGCGCCGAGCGGCAACGAGATCCCATGATGTATGGCGGCGGCCACCGTTCCGGAGAGTAGTCCGGTGAAGGCGCCGTTCGCGGTGGTGCGCCGCCAAAACATCCCCAACGCAAAGGTCGCAAAGAGGGGCGCGTTCACGAAGGCAAAGATGAGCTGGAGCAGATCCATGATGTTGTTGAACGAGGCCGCGACATATGCTGCGGCGATCGAGGCCGCGATCCCGAAGACCGTGGCGGCGCGCCCGACCCACAGATAGTGCTGATCCGAAGCTCCACGCCGGATGTAGCTCTGATAGATGTCGTACGTCCACACGGTGTTGAATGCGGTGACGTTGCCCGCCATCCCAGACATGAAAGAGGCCAGTAGCGCCGTCAGTCCGAGCCCCAACATGCCTGTGGGAAAGAAGTGTATGAGCATCATCGGAGTGGCAAGGTCGTAATCCAGTACCACACGGCCGGCGGCATCCAGCAGCGGTGCGCTGGTGGCGGCGTCCCACTTGGCCGGGATGATGCCCTGCCCCACGATCCCCGAACCTGCGCCATGCGCGGCACCAGCCACGAGCGCGATCATCCCCGGCACGATGACCAGGAAAGGGAAAATCATCTTGGGTAACGCGCCGATGAGTGGCGTGCGCCTCGCGGCCGTCATCGAGTCCGCGGCCATGGCACGCTGCACTACCAGAAAATCGGTGCACCAATACCCGAAAGAGAGCACGAAGCCCAGCCCCATGACGAGTCCGAACCATTCAACGCCTATGGGATTCTGTGACGCATGGCCCATGAAGCGCCACGCGTGCGTGTAAGCGCCGGGCGCGAAGCCCTGCGCCGTCGACGCAACGGCCAGCTTCGCCTTGAGCCCGCTCCACCCTCCCACGGAGTTGAGACCGATCAGGAGGAGAGGCGCGAAGCCGAACACTATGAGAAAGAATTGCAGCACTTCGTTGTAGATGGCACTCGTGAGGCCGCCCAGAACGATGTACCCGAGCACGATCGCGGCCGCGACGAGGATGCTCAGGTTGAAGTTCCAGCCGAGCAGGAGGTTGAAGAGCTTCGCCATTGCATACATCGAGATGCCGGAGGAGAAGATCGTCATGATCGCGAATGAAAACGCGTTGAGCGCTCTCGTCTTCTCGTCGAAGCGAAGTCGGAGATACTCGGGGACTGAGCGGGCGCGCGAGCCGTAGTAAAACGGCATCATGAAGAGCCCGACGAACACCATGGCGGGGATCGCTCCAATCCAGTAGAAGTGGCTCGTGGCGATCCCGTACTTCGCTCCCGACGCGCCCATCCCGATCACTTCCTGCGCGCCCAGGTTCGCTGAAATGAAGGCGAGTCCCGTGATCCACGCCGGAAGGGAGCGGCCGGAGAGGAAGAAATCGGTACTCGTGCGCATGTAGCGCCTCAGCGCCACACCGATGCCGAGCACGAAGATGAAATAGATGCCGATGATGATGTAATCGATCGACGTGAGATGAACGACGGGGAGCGTCGGCATGTGGCTGTCCTTGGGCGGTTAGACCGAAACGAGGAACATGGATCTACGGGCAATCACTCACGGCATCACACGGGTGTCGTCATCACGATCCAACCGATCAGTGTTTGAACAGGTAGAGATCGTCCACTGCGACAATGTCATTTGTGCCGGCGCCGAAGCGGCCGCCGACCGATACTGTCACTGCATTCCGTCCATCGGGCACTTCGAAATCGACTGCCACGCGCTGCCATGCCCCACCAGACGCTGAACCTTGCCGAGCCGCGTCTCCTTCGGTCGTGACACCGGGCGTGACACCGGTCGTGACACCGGTCGTGACGCGAATATCAGCCTCGGCGTTTCGCGTGGTGACCCACGCGTAGAGGGTATAACTACCGGGCGTGAGTCCGGTCACGACTTGGCTGGCCTTTGCATCAGCCGCCGTGAGGAGCAGGCGGTGGCTGCCCGTGTGCGCGCAGCACGCATTCACGCTGGCTGAGTCGGAGAGCACCCAGGGGGGCTCTGGAGCCGACGTCCCCCTCTCCCACGGTTCGGCCTCAAAGCTGCCATCGAGGACAAGATTTCCGGGGACGACCAGGCGCTTCATCGCCACGTCATCGAAAGCTGCGCGCACTCCTTCCGTGAAGAGGCCAGGGCGCGCCGCGTTGATCGGGAAACGCGCGGAAGCCATCTCGGCGCCGTCGAGAAAAAAGGTGATGGCGGCACCTTGCTTGACCGCGCGGATGGTGTGGTACACGTCGTAGTTGAAGCCGCGCGGCAGCTCCACTCCGAAGGACTGCTCGACCGCGCCACCGACGATGTGCTGCACCCAGAAGCGGGTATAGGGCCAGATGGTCCGGTCGAAGCCGCCCAGGACCATCTCCCCCGCGGCGGTGGCAGCCGCCACCACGCCCGCCTTGGATGCGACGGATTCGTTATCGCGCCAGCGAACGCTGGCCGTGAATTCGTAGTCCGATGCCGAGTCGCCCTTCAGCGCGACGTACCGGCCAGCGCTACCGGCCACCTGATGCAACGCCCCTTCACCCACGAGCCACGTCCCACTGATCGGCTTCCACGTCAGCGACGGATCGCTGAATCCATCCTCGAAGTACGGCGTCAGCGCAACGCCGTCAAAGTCGGCGCGGGCATGCCGAGTCCGTAGTGCTACGCCACCCTTTCCGATGTTGAGCTGCCGGTCCTGCGTGTTCACCCCATCGAGCGATACCCGGATCCGATCCGCGTTCTTTGTCACCAGGATCTGGTGGTAAGCATCGAAGCGGAAATCATGGTCGAGCGAGGTCACCTCTTCGGGGACCGGCCGATGAGCAATAACTCCGGAGGTAACGAGTGCCCGACGGCCGGCATCCAGCCACACGTCTACGTAATTGTCATTGTCTAGGTAGTACGCCGCCACGCCGGCGGCACCCTGCGCGGCGGGAGGTGCCGCGGTTTTGGGAATGCGGACGTTGGCTTCGAAGACGTAGTTGTTCAGCGCTTCTGAACGCGGGAAGACGAGGCCCGAGACCACATCGCCTTGGCGTGCCTGATTGCCGACGACGCGCCACGCACCGGTCGTGACGTTCCAGTCTCTCCCCAACGCTCCGTCCGGCCGGTCGAATAAATCCTGGAAGGTGGGTTGGTCCGGCGCTGGTTTCGCCGCCAGGCTGGGAGGCTCCATGTAAGGCCGGTCATGCTGCCAGTACAGACGATCCAAAAAAGTCTGGCGGTCGCCCAGGCTGCGGAAGGGGACCACGCGCGCGTGATAGGCGGTGATGTCGTCCACGTTGTTCGGAGCCTTGACGACCGTGTTGTGACCGGGCGCCTGCACCAGATTTGTGCTGCGCAGGATCTGTGGGACAACCTTGAGCCACCCGGGCCCGTCCAGCCCGCCCTGTTTGACATTATCCGAGAACGCATAACCCAGCGAGTACGTCGGAAGGTCCCATGAGCCGCCGCTATAGATCATGTAGTAGCGACCGTTCCGTTTCAGAACGGTGGGCGCCTCGTTGGTGTAGCG
>JBBSHV010000234.1:0-4453 GCA_038232435.1 Gemmatimonadales bacterium
CGAGGCGTTACCTGCAGTGACAACACCGTTGTCGCGGAATACCGTGCGCAACTTGGCCAGCCCCTCAGCGGTGGATTCCGGGCGCATGTGCTCGTCCCGGCGAAACTCCTCCACCTGCTTGGTCTTGGCGTTACGGACCGGGACGCCAATGACCTCATTGTCGTACACCCCACTGGCCCAAGCGTCGCGGGCCAGCGTCTGTGACCGGAGCGCCATCTCGTCGGAGGCAGCGCGATCAATCGCGTATTGTTCGGCCAGGTTCTCGGCCGTATCCGCCATGCCAACATCGGCGTACGTGTCCCTGAGCCCTTCCATCAACGTGTCTTCCAGCGCGGGCGACTTTCCCAAAGGGACTCCCCAGCGAAGGCCGCGCACCGCGTGTGGAGCCTGGGACATGGACTCCGCGCCTCCCACGAGGCAAACTTCTGCTTCACCAGTAATTATCTCCAGAGCTCCACTCACCACAGCTTGGAACCCGGAGCCACACAATCGGTTTACAGTAAGTGCGGGCGACTCTGTAGGGCAGCCACTCTTGAGTGCGACGTGGCGCGCGAAGTAAGCAGAGTCGTTGGTGGTGTACAGAACGTTGCCGAAGATGGTCTGCTGTACTGATGACGGCGCTATGTTGGCGCGATCAAACGCGGCTTTTGAGGCAAGGACGGCTAGATCGATGGCGCTGATATCGCGGAGAGCGCCGCCGAAGGTGCCGAACGGCGTGCGCACGCCTGAGAGAAAAACGATGTCGCGCGCTGAATTTTGGGTACCCATGTGGAGTAATATACGGGGCAACATCGATGAAAATTCTATGACTAGTTCGACAATTCTGGCAGTATCAGCAGCAGCATCCATCGCGGTAGCGCTGGCTGGCATCGCCATCCCTTCAGTCGCGTCCGCACAGGGCAGCAGCACTCGTACCAGTGCTACTACCGATACCACCGCGAAGCCGGTGCGGGCGGCTACAGGTGGCAGCCCCGCGGCGATGGGAAGCATAATTGGTGTCGTTGAGGACTCGCTGCACGAGGGCGCGCTGCCTCAGGCGGGTGTTGGTGTGGTGCAACTGCCGCAGCATCACACGGTCACATCGGCTTCGGGCGCGTTCCGCATGGACTCGCTTCCGCCTGGCCGCTACACTCTCGAGGTAACGCACCCGGTGCTCGACTCGCTCGGCATCCGCCTGGTATCGGACACTGTTTCGGTCGCGGCCGGCGGGGTCCAGACGGTCACGATGAGCGTCCCCGGCCAGCGCACTCTCACCTCGGTAGTGTGCACGCCTGCCAAGCTCCGGTTTGGGCCGGGGGTGATCCTCGGCCGCGTGGCTGAAGCGGACACGGAAAAGCCGGCCGAAGGGGCGGAGGTCTCCGTGGCGTGGACCGAAACAGAGGTCGGGAGCGACCTCGGAATCAGGAGTGCGCCGAGGGTGCGCAGGGCAACCGTGTTGGCGGACGGGACGTACCGAATTTGCGGTGTACCGGCCAGCTTCAAGGGATCACTGCAGGCGACGCGCGCCGGCGCGAGCACGGCCGAGGTGCCGATCGAAGTGACCGAGCAGGCTTTGTCGATGCGAATGCTGTATCTCCCGTCAGCAACCGCGCTGGCAGCGCCAGCCGCGAACGCTGGCGCAAGTGGAAGCGGGACTGGCAGCGCGAGTACCGTGGCGCCTGCTCGCGCGGCGGCAAATGTCAACGGCACGAGGCCAGCTCGGGCGCTCGCAAGGGGGAGCGCTGTAATTCGAGGCAAGGTGACCAATGCTGGTGGCGTCCCGGTAAGCGATGCCCGGATCTCCGTGCAGGGGAGCAGCGCCACCACCGCGAGCAACGCCGACGGCAGCTTCACGCTCAGCGGTGTCCCCGCGGGAACGCAGTCGGTACTGGTTAGACGGGTGGGCTACGAGCCCGTAGAGCGACCGATTGACGTCAGGTCCAGGCTGCCCAACGAATTAACCGTGCGGCTTGGCAGCTACACGCCGCAACTGGCGACGGTAGAGGTCAAGGAGAAGCAGACCGATCGGTTCGGGAGCACCGGCTTCGACAAGCGGCGCACCAATGGCATGGGCAAGTACCTTGACGAGGACCAGATAGCGAAGATCGCCCCGACGTTTACCACTGACGCGCTGCGCCGCATTCCGGGACTGAGCGTCACGGGAAGCGGCCAGAACGCCAATCTCACGACGACGCGCGGAAACGGCTGCGTCGCGTATTTGGTTGATCGCAATCCTATGCGTCTCGGTGGCTCGAGCATCGACGACCTGGTGAACGCGCAGGATGTCTCGGCTGTCGAGTTCTATCAGCCTTCGGAGGCTCCTCTGGAGCTCACTTCCGGATCCAACAGTGGCTGTGCACTACTTGTTATCTGGACCAAGCGCGAGGTCCGCGATCCTCGGAAGAAGGGATAGAAACCGATAAAAGCGGCGCGCCCGTGTACCAGATCGTCTGGTGAGCATCACGGGTATCGCGTGATCCAGTGACGTGACTATTCTCTCACTGGATCGCGTACCAGCACGAGGCCGATGATGAACGTCACAGCCGCGACCGCGATCGGATACCACAGGCCAGCGTAGATGTTCCCCGTGCGCGCGACCAGCGCCGTCGCGATGAGCGGAAGGAACCCGCCGAACCATCCCGTTCCGGTGTGGTGCACGAAGGACACTGACGTATAGCGCACTCTGGTCGGAAATGCCTCGACCAGAAGTGCGCCGAGCGGGCCGGTGCACATTGCCGCGAGCACGACCTGATACAAGACGAGCGTGGCCAGAAGCGCGACGTTGGAGGCGGCAGCCGCGGCCGCCATCCAGTGGTAAACCGGGTACAGCGTGAGCGCGGCGAGCGCGAAGGAGCCGATCAGTCGCCTGTCGCTGGTCTGCCGAGTCATATGGTGGTCCTTTCTCTTAGCTAGCGAGGTTCTCGAGATGATGTATACAGATTCGGATCTATACCGCGGCGTTGGACCGAGGCTGAGGATCGTGATGCTGCTTGTGCTTTTGGTTCTGGCAAGCTGCCGGGCCAAAGCGCGCGTGCTGATAGTGTTCGCGAGCTGGAAAAGGGGAAGCGAGTCGCCGTGACTGTTGCACTCGTCAACCGCCTCCCAATCCGTAACGCGCCGGCGGTAGTTCTGCGTCGAGTGGCAATAACACCGCACGATGTGATTCTGCTCGAGCGTGAGATGGCCACGGGTGAGCAGCTTTCCGCAGCCATCTGGACACTGCTCGGCGCGCGTGGTCTAAACGGCGACACCGCGACCAGTAATTCGGTACTTCGAGTCGGGCAGGCGACAGGTCCTGCGCCTTGGCGGAAGACCGAGACGCGAGTGGCCGAACGTGTTGTAGAGCGCCTTCGCACCGCCGCACCAACGTACATTGAAGGCGTTGGATCCGTTCCGGCGGCTCAGCTGTACTTGCCACCCAAGTTGCTCACAGGCAAGATGATTCGTGGCAAACGGTCGGAGCCGTAACGTGCCATCTGTGTACGTAGGACATTCGCGAGTGCGTTACCATGCGGGCTACCAAATGCAGCCGTAGCACTACAGCAGCCGGACGCCACACTCGCAGTAGCTGGAAGTGGACAGTCTCGATGCGTTAACGGTGCACGCCGGCTGATTTATCGTGTGGTTTCACTTATCGCATCTCGCCGACGATCAGCAAGCCTTCACGGGTATCACAATCTGAGTGGGAGGTCCGGTTGAGGATTATCAATACGTTCTCCCGCGAAGATTTCATCGATGCATTTAGGAGAGTGCTCCCGATCGATGAGGCTGAGGAGCTAGCGGATAGAATGAGCGTGCCGATCGACGAGGTCGACGAGAACGGCCTTCCATGGTTCCCGCCGGATTACGTGGGTGATCCACGGGTGTATTCGGCATACACCCTCGACCTGCTCTCTCTGGTGTCCGACGAGCTCGCCGAGAAGATTTGGGCAGCAATGAAACTCTCGCCAGCTGAAGGACGGGAACGCCGTGCACGGTTCCAGGAGCAATTGGACAGCTCAAATCGCGGAGAGACGCCTTCACTGTGAATACATAGGAAAGCTGCCTCTGAGCGGTTTTGCTCCGCGCGCCGGTACGTCGCTCCTCATCCAGCTCGTTGGGGCATCTACGTCACTCTCTTACCGGATCGCGCACCAACACAACGCCGATGACGAACGTCACGGCGGCGACCCCGATCGGGTACCACAGGCCCGCGTAGATGTTCCCCGTGCGCGCGACCAGCGCCGTCGCGATGAGCGGAAGGAACCCGCCGAACCATCCCGTTCCGGTGTGGTGCACGAATGAAACCGAGGTGTAGCGCACTCTGGTCGGGAATGCCTCGACCAGGAGTGCGCCGAGCGGCCCGGTGCACATTGCCGCGAGCACGACCTGGTAGAAGACGAGTGCTGCCAGAAGCGCGACGTTGGACGCTGCAGCGGCGGCCGCCATCCAGTGGTAAACCGGGTACAGCGTGAGCGCGGCGAGCGCGAAGGAC
>JBBSHV010000235.1:0-4416 GCA_038232435.1 Gemmatimonadales bacterium
CGCCCGCTGGCACAATGACGCCTGGTACGACGACACCCGGCACGATGACTCCCGGTACGATGACGCCCGGCACGACGACGCCTGGTACGCCCGCGCCCAGCACTCCGTGAGCACATCCGGTCATAACACAATCAACGCTTTCCAAAGAGGATACTGAACGTGGCTGACCAGAGAGACATGACAGACATGACAGACATGACGGGCATGAACGACGACCGCAGCGACATGCGGGATGACACTCCACGCGTGGCCGCACTGGGCGATCTTGGCGACTTTCAGGTGGCCGAGGGCTATCCGGACCCACGCGGATGGGACGTCATGGGTGCGGGCGGACAGAAGGTGGGCAAGGTGCACGATCTGATCGTGGACACAGGCCAGATGCGGACCCGCTACCTGGACATCAAGCTGGATAAGGACGCGATCGGCACCGATGACGACCACGACGTGCTTATCCCCGTCGGAGCTGCACAGCTGGACGACGATGATGATAACGTTATGCTCGGCTCCATGACCGAAGCCCAGCTGGCGGCACTTCCGCGCTTCGAGCACGGCGAGATCACGCGCAGCTACGAAGACTCCGTACTCGCAGGCATGCCGCGCGGGGCTGCCGGCGCAATGGCAGCGGGGGCAGGTGGGGACTACTACAATACCCATCATTTCGACGACAAGCGCTTCTTCAGCTCACGCCATAAGGGCATGAAGGGTGACAAGAATGCCAACGAAGCACGTCTCACGCGGTCGGAGGAAGAGCTCGAAGTAGGCAAGCGCCAGGTGCAGGCCGGCGAGGTTGACATCCACAAGCGGGTCGAGACAGAGCACGTAACCGCTCCGGTCACGCTCAGGCGCGAAGACGTGACCATAGAGCGCCGCCCGATCCAGGCCGGTCAAGCCGGGCTAAACTCCGCCAAGATCGGCGGTGAGGGTGAGATCCGGATCCCGCTAACCGAAGAAGAGGCGGTGGTCGGGAAGCGAGCGGTGGTCAAGGAAGAGCTCGTGGTCAAGAAGCACGCTGTCAGCGACAACAAGACCGTCGAAGCCGACCTGCGCAAGGAACGCATCGACATTGACCGCGACACAACGCGCGATACCGGCCGTGATAAGGGAATGGACGATTCCAGCACTGATCGTAACTCCCGGTAACACCGCATCAAGTAACGCATCACTTCATACCGACAACACGAGGACACTCTAAGATGGCAATAAACAGAGGAAAGATGGGTGACGGGATGAGCGACAATTCCGACACGGGCCGAGAGGTTGGCGAAGGCGTTGGTGGCGTAGCCGGCATTGCGGCCGGCGCAGCCATTGGCTCACTCGGCGGCCCTATCGGTACGGTGATCGGCGCTATCGCCGGTGCCGTTGGTGGTTGGTGGGCGGGTAAAGAAGTGTCTGATGCTGCGACTGGCTACACTGACACAAACGACACCTACTACCGAAATCAGTTCGGCGCACAGCCCGCGAGCGCGCGTGGCCGGTTCCAATCGTACGACCAGGCGCGTCCGCTGTACCAGCTTGGCTATGTCGCGGCTCAAAATCCGGCGTACCGGGGCAAGTCCTTTGATACCGCCGAGTCCGACATCAAGCGTGGCTGGAATCCGGATATGGAGCGGCAGTACGGCTCATGGAATGACGTGCGCGGCATCCTGAACAGCGGCTACTCCGGCGCAAACCAGGGTACAAACCAGGGTGCAACCCAGGGCGACAAAGACGTTCGCATTAGCCGCTCGGAAGAGGAGCTGATGGTCGGTAAGCGTGAGGTCAGTGCAGGCGAGGTGGGCCTCAACAAGACCATCGAAACAGAGCACGTGACCAAGAACGTGCCGCTCATGCGCGAAGAGGTCGAAATCGAGCGCCACCCGGTCAACGCGTCCAGTGCCAACTCTGGCGATATCGAGATTGGGGACCAGGACATCCGCATCCCGCTCACGGCCGAAGAGGCAGTGGTAGCGAAACGTGTCGTGGCCAAGGAAGAAGTTGTGGTCAGCAAGCACGCGGTGGAGGATACCAAGCAGGTCGGGGCCGATCTACGCAAGGAGCGCATCGACGTCGACAAGCAGGGGCGCACCACCGGCGCCAATCTCAAGGAATCTGACCGGGACAATTCGGGTAACATTCGGGATCGCTGAGTAACATTCGCGGACATTTATGGAGCTTCACGGGCCGGATTGTGGTATCAAACACAATCCGGCCCGTGTGCTATCCATGCTTCGCTTGTTTACACGTGTGGATCTCGCAGGGCGGAAGCACCCCGGGCGCGCCGGACCCGCGTTTGAGGCCGATACTCTAACGGGTCTCACATCGGAGGTTTCCGCAGTGGTTCAGCCCAGTGTTCGTGCATCGCTGACCCGCGACGACGCGCAGCTTGCTCTGCGCATCATCGCGCGCGGCCGCAGCGCAGATTTGGCCGACGGTGAGCGCCGGCTGGCTCAGGAGGGGCTCGACGCGCTACTCGACGACCCTCGGCTCGTGGCCGGGCTGCTGCGCACCGACAGAGGCATCGGCGCATCCTACGCTCTGGTCGCGTACGTGGTCATGCGCTACGCGCTCACCAGGCTGGGTGAGAGCGACCGCACGCTTGCCGACTACATGGCATCGCTCTTCATGGAGTTCGGTGTCCGTGACCGGGCGCAGCGCATCAGTCGCTGGGATGACGAGACGTATCACACGCTCGCCGATCTACTCAGCGCAACAGACAGCGGTGACCCGGAGCGCAGCTTCCTGGTTCGAACTCACCTCGGCAACTACGCGTTGTGGCTGAGCGGCATCTTCCCGGATCACATCGAAGAGAGACGCTGGCGCCGAGGCGGCCCCGACCTTGAATACTACGAAACAATGGGCCGGACTGGCTACGCGCTCGCGGCGCGGCATCGCCTGGCCAAGGAGGCTGGTGTGAGCGAGTTATATGCGCTCGCCGCCGAACGCTTTCGCGTCATGCGGCTGGCACTCACAGGGGTGAGCGACGCCTTGCTCTTCCCCAACTCTCACTCGACAACCACCCTGATCCGTCAGGTGGAAGACGAGTTCCGGCTCCTGGCGTAGGTATGCTAGCGGGCCGCTAGTTGGTTATGGTGTGCCGCGGTAAGTAACGCGCCAGATGCGGCCGCCCTTGTCGTCCGTGATGAAGAGCGCGCCGTCTGGTGCCACCGCAAGCCCGACCGGACGATGTGCCGCGCGATCCGGCTGCAGATTGCCGGCCGCAAAACCGTTAGCGAAATCTTCGTACGTTCCGGTAGCCTTACCGTTGGCGAACGGAATGAAGGAGACTCTGTAGCCGGCCTGTGGCAGCGGCGCGCGGTTCCACGATCCGTGGAACGCGACGAACGCGCCACCGCGATACTTGGGCGGGAACGCGCTGCCAGTATAGAAAACCAGTGACATCGGCGCCCAATGAGCGGGGAACGCCACAGCGGGCGCTTTTTTATTCGCGCAGCGTCCGATCTTGGTACCGTCGCCGCCGTACTCGGGGGCCAGCACGAGCTGTTTCCGCTCCATGCTATAGAAGCAATACGGCCAGCCGAAGTCGTCGCCCTGATTCATCTGCACCAGCTCCTCGGCGGGCTCGTTGGCGCCCTGTTCGGTGGTGAAGAGCTTGGGCCAGTTGTCACCGAGCTGGTCGCGGCCGTGCTGGGTCGCATACAGCTGATTGGTACCCGGCGCGATGGCGATGCCCATTCCATTGCGCAGCCCGGTCGCGTAGCGGTTGGCCACCGTCGGACGCTGGCCTGTCTTGCGCGCGTCAAAGCGCCAGATGCCGGCGCGAGTGTCCAGTTCCGGGCAGGGGTCGATCCCGGGTGATCCCTGGGTGCGGTTCTTCACCTGACACGAGTTGCCCGGAGAGCCGACGTTGAGGTACAGCATCCCGTTTGGGTCGATGAGGAAGTTGCGCGCTTTATGATCTCCGGTGGCCGGGATGTCGGCGACGACCGTCTCCGGGCTACCGCTCGGTTGGAGTGTGCCGGTTGCAAGTGGCGCGCGGAGGATGGCGTTTCCGGCATCCCAATACACATAGCCGCCGAACAGGCCCACGCCAGTATTGCCGCGATCGCCGAAGTGTTGGATAACGTCGGCACGTCCATCGCCGCTGGTATCGCGTAGCGAGATGACGGCGCCGCGCCGTCCAGCAGTGGTGCCACCCTGTTCTGTTAGATCGGCCGGGCCGCTCTTGGACGCCAGCGTGACGAACACATCACCGTTCGGTGCCACGACCACATGGCGGGGTGCGCCGACACCGTCGGCAAATACCGTGGCGCAGAAGCCCGGTGGGAGTGCCAGGCCCGCGTTGCTGGGGAGGCACGGCGTGGCATCATCTGGTCCCGTGGCAGCGGCACCCGTTGCACCGGCAACCGCGGCAGAGCGTGGGGAGTCGGTGCCGGTCGCGTTCGGGTTGCTCGCGCTACGTTCTGAGCTGCTACAGGC
>JBBSHV010000236.1:0-4397 GCA_038232435.1 Gemmatimonadales bacterium
AACTGCGGCCCCGCGGCTATCGTGGAGATCGCGCCGTTCTTCACGGCGAAGATGCGGTCCGGGCCGGTGTGAGGGGCGCCAGCCGCGTTCATCAGGATGCCGGTGTCTGTGATGAGCGCAACGGTAGCGGCGCCAAGGAAAGCGCATCTCGCCCAGGGAGAGCGAGTTGTCATATCGTTGTCACGGTGACAGAGTGTCCGTCGTCCTGATCTGCATGGTGCTGTAGATAATACTCTGCATAGCGCTCTGCATGGGGCGCGCCGTTACCGCCGAAGGGAGATACCATGACGGACTATAGGATTGTGTGGGTCGGCAGCACCAACAAAACCCCGGGACGCGGTCCCTACCGGCCGCGCGCGATCGTCATCCATATCATGCAGAACTCGTTGAGCTCAGTGGAGGGGTTCTTCAATAACCCGCACCCAGGACCACCGGACAAGCCCGTTTCCGCGCACTACGGCATCGGCAGACACGGTGAGATGCACCAGTACGTGGCGGAGGCGGACACCGCGTGGCACGCGGGCCGGGTCAGTAATCCGAAGTGGCCCGGGCTCATGCGCGACGTCAATCCCAATCTGTACACCATAGGTATCGAGCACGAGGGCTTTACGGGTGAGCCCTGGACGTCCGAGATGTACGAATCGAGCGCATGGCTTATCGCACAGATCGCGAACCGTTGGTCGATCGAGATAAGCGCGGCCAACATAATTCGGCACGCCGACGTCTACGCGGTAAAGTCGTTCTGTCCCGGCACCGGGGTTGATCTCCCGACGCTAATCGAGCTCGCCCACTCGGTTCTGCTGTCTGGCAACCACGCGAACTTTGTCGCCGCGCCCGGTGTGACGGTCACGAAGTCCAACCTGCACCTACGCATCGGCTCACCCACGTCGCAGGCCGAGAGCGCGGCCATTGTACCGCGCGGGGCCCGACTGTCGTTCATCGGGTGGACGAGCAATGGCGAGTCCGTGCACGGCAACTCACACTGGTACCGCACGGGCGACGACCACTACTTCTGGGCCGGCCCTACCACCGACCCGATACCACAGGCCGATGGCAGGGCTCCCTATCGGACCAGGCAATGCGCTCGCTAGCGCCGTAGCGTGGCCAGGCTGGCATACACTCGATCCTGGTAGCCGTTCAGCTCGCCGGATCCATTGTTGTACGCAGCTAATGCGTGATCGGTGTCGCCGTGGTGGCGCGTGAGAAATTCCCGGTAGATGTGCGCGCCGAAGCAGATGTTGATGTGGGGCTCGTGCAGATTCCGCGCTGTCATTCGCCCGCACCGCGGCTCGTACTCTCTCCACGAGGAGCGCGATGGAACGACCTGCATCAGACCGATCGCGCCCGCGTGGCTGTACGCGCGCGGATTGAACTCCGACTCCGCGTAGGCAATCGCGACGAGCAGCCTGGGAGCCACGTGCAGCTGTTCACCATAGCGAACGAACTCGTGCGCCCACCGTCTCGCGCTGGCTGAGTCCACGTGCTTGCGCCTGAGCATGCGAGCGACAGTATCGCGCCTCAACCCCGTGCGCCACTCCGACAGGCTCGGCGCACGCACGATCACGGGCCGCAGCGTGGTCATGTTATCCACTACACGAACGACTTTCGCGACGGGCACGGCGGCCCGCACCGGAGCTGCTGATCTCACGGCAAAGACGCCGCATATGAATAAGAGCGCCGCACATATCAACAAGCGCATCGACTTCGGTACCGCGCGCGACGTTACGTCGCCACTCGTCAGAATGGTGATGTCGGACATTCGACCTCCAGGTTCAAGAACCGTGGGCTTACAAAGGATCTTGATGCCTCGGCCGTCAATAACCGGCCGTGACATCATCGAAAAAGGTGTGGCCTTAACGACCAGAACCCTCCCCGGCAGCTCTGTCTACATGCCGATTATGTGCCAGCGCGACGATGTGCGCGATCAGGAGACTTTTTGACGCGATCCTCCGCGTTTTCCGACTTTGTTGCCGGAAACAACACGTCATTGCTGAACTGTTGTTTCACGGAGAGTCGGTTTACCGTGGAGTAACTGCCGCGCTTTTCCACGAATGTGGCAGAATCCGGGACTGAACACACGTGCATGAACAGTTGAGCGATCAACTCACAATCGCAGTCGTTGCGTTGTTTTCGATGCTTGCGAGATTGGCCATTGCGCTGACACGTTGTGTTTCGTCGAACGCATTTTCGCTCTTCGCGATCACGACAGTGGCGACGGCGTTGCCGATCAGATTTGTAATCGCGCGCGCCTCGCTCATGAATCTGTCCACGCCGAGCACGAGCGCGATTCCTTCAACGGGAACGACACGCATCGCGGACAGAGTGCTTGCGAGGACGATGAAACCGGAGCCGGTGACTCCAGCCGCGCCCTTTGACGTCACCATCAGTACCGCCATGACGGATAGCTGTTGCGCCAGCGACAGATGCACGCCGAACGCCTGCGCAATGAATAGCGTCGCCATTGATAGATAGATGGATGTGCCATCCAGATTGAACGAGTATCCCGCGGGGATTACAAGTCCGACGACCGACTTGGCGCAACCGTAGCGCTCCATCTTCTCGATCATCAATGGAAGCGCTGCTTCCGAGCTGGACGTTCCCAGAACAAGCAGTATTTCCTCGCGAATGTATTTCAGCAATTGCCACAGCGAGAACCGATACAGTCGCGCGATCGCGCCGAGCACGACAAAGATGAACAGCGCCATTGTGATATACACGTCCAGCATGAGCCGGCCGAGCGGGAGCAGCGTGCGCAGGCCGAAAGTCCCGATGGTGAATGCCATCGCGCCAAACGCACCGATTGGCGCGACCTTCATGATGATCGCCGTGATGCGGAAGAACACTTGCGCCAGGCGATCGATTCCGGCCATCACCGGACGACCCATCTCTCCCATTCCGCTGAGCGCGACGCCAAACAGGATGGCGAAGAACACGACCTGCAGTATGTCGCCGTTCGCAAATGCCCCCACGACACTCGGCGGCACGATGTGCGTGAGAATGTCGAGAAATCGAAACTCCGCTCCGGCGGTCGCATACTTGGACACGTCGCCGCGCGCGAGTCGAGCAACGTCCAGCCCCGCACCCGGGTGCGTCAGGTTGACGACAGCGAGTCCGATCGCGAGCGCGAACGTCGAGACAATCTCGAAGTACAGAAACGCTTTTCCGCCCACACGTCCAACCTTCTTGATGTCGTGCATGTTGGCGATGCCGAGCACGATGGTGAGAAAGATGATCGGCGCGATCACCATTTTCACGAGGTTGATGAACGTGTCACCGAGCGGCCGCATCGCCGCGCCGAGCGCGGGGAAAAAGAAGCCCAGGAGCGCGCCGGCGGTGATCGCGCAGAGGACTTGGACGGTCAGATTACGGGCTAGGCGATGCATGGGATGGCAGTGTCAAGGTGGCGCGAGTAGCTGGCGCAACTGATTCAGCTTCTCCGCGTGGGCCATCTCAAGTTGTGCCCGTTGTACTATGTACTTCTTCCGGGCATGTGTAAGCGAGGAGGATACGCCACTTCTAATGTCGCGTCAATTGTCGCTGATACTATCCGGAACGAACGCCACCCGATTCCGCTCGTGCCACGACAATGCGCTTGCCATGCAGCCGCACCAGCTTCATCTGGTCGACCAGCAGCTCGTCCTTCGATGCAACGACAGCGCCGGATGCATCGACCGTGATCTCGCTCCATCTCCCGCCTGCTGCGAATTTGCTGTCCACGCCGATCATGTTCTTGACCACGAGTTTGCCACCGAGCATGCCGCCATAGCCGATCAGGAGTGCGCCGGCTGTTTCGACGGCCACAATGATGGGCTCCGGACGGATCTCGGGATGCGCGCGACCCGATGTCAATGAATTGGGCCTTCGCGGTCAGGGTGAGTCTAGCCCGCGAAAATCACAAAACTCTCACGCGTCCGCCGTGATACGCACAAAGGTTGAGTCAAATGACTCAACCTTTGTGCGTTGTTTTTGTGCTCTGAGTGGACGCTGGCTGGCATCCCTGTTTGGCGCCCAGCCTTTTACTGAACCGTCATCATGCCCGTCATGCCGAAAAAGCGCTGCGGGCCTAAGGGGCTGAAGAACTCGTATTCGCCCGGCTTGCTCGGCGCGGTGAAGACGAAGATGGCGCTTTGACCCGGCTTGACCGGCCCCTTCAGGGCCACCGGGCCGCTCGGCAGCTTGATCGCGAAACCCGAGGGCGGCACGCCGTTGTTAACGATCTTCACGGCTACCTTTTGGCCGGGCTGCACGGTAAAGGTATGCGGATGAAAGGTGAAGTTATTGGTCTCGAGTTCCACCAGCACCGCGTCCGCCGGAGCCCTGTCCACCGGGGCCATCATCGCTTCGGGCGGAATGCCGCCGGTTTCGACCTGGACGGGGGCGGCTGTGACGACCTTGGG
>JBBSHV010000237.1:0-4385 GCA_038232435.1 Gemmatimonadales bacterium
CGGATACAGCGAGTCTGTCTGATTGATGAGCGTCATCGTCGGTACCTGCGCCTGGTCCAGACGCAGGAAGGCGAGGTGCGCGCCGTCGGGGCTCCAGCGGAACGCATCGCGCAGATCCAGCTCTTCCTCGTATGCCCAGTCAGTGGTCCCGTTGATGATGTTGGCCGAGCCGTCGGTGGTGAGCTGGCGCTCGGTCCCGCTGGCAAGATCCCAGACGAACAGATTGTTGTTTCTGACGTACGCAATGCGCCGATTATCGGGCGAGAACTTGGCGAACATCTTGGCCGCGGTAGTTGGCGCGATGGGAGTGAGCTTCCGTGTCGCGAAATCAACAACGGTCCACTGGCCCTTGGTGTTGGCGCGCCACACGCGCTCGGAGTCGTGGAACAGGAGCGCCTTGGTCTGGTCGTCGGAGAGCGTCATGTCCTCCACCTGCAGCGGCTTGCCATCCAGGCCGATGAGCGCGGAGGCTGGCACGAGCACCGTGGTCTTGCCGGTGAGAGCGTCGGTGCGAATGATCTCGCTCCCCGCCGCGCCATCGGCCGGGCGCGCGTCGATGAATGACACGCCGTCCTTGAGCCAGTGCGTCTCGGGGAGGCTGGCCGCGCGGAACTCGCCGGTCTTGAAAATCCTGTCGACGGTGAGTTCGGACGATGGCGTCCTTGCCTGTTGAGCCTGAGCTTTTGGAGCTTGCTGCGTTTGCTGAGCGTGGGCCGAAACCGCTGGCAGCACGATCGCTGCAAAAGTGGCGAGCGAGCGTGACGACAACCTTGTAATCATTTACGAAAAGGGGATGGGATGGAGAGGTTAACCATCGGAGTAAAACCGCGCGTCGGCGTGCGCCATCTGGAGCAGGATCGCGGCAGGCTCGTACCGGCCCGGATAGCGATCGTTCAGATCATCCAGCTGATCCACGAGCGACGCCACACCGATGCTGTCCATGTACCGGAACGGACCGCCGCGGAACGGCGGGAACCCGATCCCGAATACCGCTCCAACATCACCGTCGCGCTGCGAGTGGATGATTCCGTCTTCCAGGCAGCGCGCGGCCTCGTTCAACATGGCGTACACGGTGCGGCGCTGAATCTCGTCCTCGGCTAGCTGGCCGCGCTCGCGTCCAGGTGCGAATATGTCATACACCGAAAGGTCCACATCGCTCTTCTTGCCCGTCTCGTCGTACAGATAGAAGCCCTTCTTTATCTTGCGGCCGTACCGGCCAGCGTCGATCACCTTGCGCACTGATTCGGCTGGTGTGAAACGCGCACCGAAAGAGTCGTACATGATCTGACCGGCCTTGCCTGCCACGTCCAGTCCCACTTCATCGATGAGCGTGATCGGACCGACGGGAAAACCAAAGTCGACCAGGGCCTTGTCGATCGTCTCGACAGCGATGCCTTCGTCGAGCAGTCGTCCCGCTTCGTTCACGTACGGCGTGAGAATGCGGTTGGCGTAGAAGCCCGGGCCGTCGCTCACGACGATCACGGTCTTGCCCAGCTTCTTTCCATACGCGACCGCCGTTGCTGTCACCTCGTCAGCCGTATCCGGCGTGACGATTACTTCGAGCAGTGGCATCTTGTGCACCGGCGAAAAGAAGTGCATCCCCAGCACACGCCCCGGCCGCTCGGCGGCGCGCGCGATCTGCGTCACCGGAATAGTGCTGGTGTTGGTCGCAAAAATTGCGTCGGGGCGAATCACCGCCTCGACTTCGCGCAGCACCGTGTGCTTGACGCCGATGTCCTCGAACACCGCCTCAATCACAAGGTCGGCGTTGCCGAAGCCGGAGTAATCCACAGTTCCGCCCACGAGCGCCATCATGTCGCCGTACTGAACCTTGGTGATCTGGCGCTTCTTGAGCCGCTCGCGCAGTACACCGCTTACGGCCCCCACACCCTTGGCCACGCGTCCCCAATCGGCGTCTTTCAGTCGCACCAGCGTGTCCTGCTGCACGGCGATCGATGCGATCCCCGCGCCCATGAAGCCTGCTCCGGTAATGCCGAGCTTGTCGATCGTGCGCGGTGAGGCAACGCGTCCCGGTGGAAGTCCGCTGTCTTTCGTGAGCGCGTTGGTTGCGAAGAAGAGAAAGATGAGCTGCTTGGAAACGTCACTCACCGCCATCTCACCGAACTGGTACGCTTCCTCGCGAAAGCCAGCCGGAAGTCCGCGCGTGTAGCCGATCTCGACCGCGGCGATCGCGGCGAGCGGCGCAGGAAAGTGGCCGTGCGTTTTTGCGAGCGTCTCTTCGCGCGCCTTCTTGAAGACGATATTGCGTCCCACGGGGTTATCGTCCAGGAATAACCCCGCAGCGCCGCCCGAGTGGCCCTGCCGCTTGCGCTTTCCGTCGGCCAGATTGCGCGCGCGCTCGATCGCAACGCGCTTGAGGATGGCCGGGTGCACCATCTCATCCACCAAGCCGATCTGTAGCGCCTTCCTGGCGCGAATGTTCTTCCCCGTGAGGATCATGTCCAGTGCGGCGCGCACGCCGATCAATCGCGGCAGTCGTTGCGTACCACCCGCGCCGGGAATCAAACCGAGCTGCACTTCGGGGAGCGCCAGCACGGACTTACGGTCATCGGTGACGATGCGCCACTTGCACGCGAGCGCCGCTTCCAGTCCGCCGCCCAGGCACGCGCCGTGGATCGCGGCGACGAATGGGATGCGCGACTTCTCAAAATGCTCCACCAGAGCATGCCCTTCCCTGCTCAAGCGCTCGCCGTCGGACGCATCGTCGATGTCGCGCAACTCCTCGATGTCGGCGCCGGCGATGAAGCTGTCCGCCTTGCCGCTGATAAGCACCGCTCCCTTGACACTGTCATCGCGCTCGAGGCGGTCGAACATCGCCGCCATCTCATCTCTCACAACGCGATTGATCTTGTTTACAGGCTCATTGGGTAAATCGAGAATGACGACAGCAATCCCGTCGTGCATCTCAATGGAGATGGCGAGTGTCGAGCTACTTGCCGAGCTACCTGTCGCGCTAGTTATCATGGTCCCTGTCATGCGTCTCGCTCCAGCACCATCGCGAAGCCCAGTCCTCCGGCGGCGCACACTGTCATCAATCCATACCGCGCGTCGCGGCGATTCAGCTCGTCCAGCAGTGTCGTCGTGATTCGCGCACCCGTCGCGCCGAACGGATGCCCGATGGCGATCGACCCGCCCATGACGTTGAGCCGAGCACGATCCACTTCTCCGACCGGCCGATCGAATCCGGCGCGCACGGCCCACGCCTGCGATTCAAATCCCTTGAGGTTGCTGAGTACCTGCGCGGCAAACGCCTCGTGCATCTCCACAAGATCCATGTCGTCCAGCGACAGACCGGCACGCGCGAGTGCGAGAGGTGCCGCGAGCACCGGCCCCATGAGCAGCTGCTCACCCGGATCGAGCGCGGCGTACGCGTACGACTTGATGTAGCCGAGCGGCGTGTAACCAAGTGCCTTGGCCGCTTCCTCACTCATGAGAAGAATGGCTGCGCCGCCATCGGTGAGTGGTGACGAGTTACCGGCAGTAACGGTCCCGTAGCGCTTGTCGAAAAAGGGCTTGAGCGATGCAAGCTTGTCGTACGAAGTATCTTCGCGGACGCCGTTATCGACCGTTACAACGGTCTCGAAACGGGGCGGTACAACCACGGGCGCGATCTCGGCGGTGATGCGACCGTCGGCTGTTCCGGCAGCCGCGAGGCGATGTGACCTGAGCGCGAAATGGTCCTGATCCTCGCGCGAGATGTCGTTGATCTTGGCCATCTTTTCCGCACTCTGCCCCATTGT
Organism: Gemmatimonadales bacterium; assembly: GCA_038232435.1. Classification (GTDB taxonomy): domain Bacteria; phylum Gemmatimonadota; class Gemmatimonadetes; order Gemmatimonadales; family Gemmatimonadaceae; genus Fen-1247. Next base: position 3,762 of record JBBSHV010000237.1, read on the forward strand.
CTCGCCCGTACTCGGCTCGGCGATCGCTGGCGTGACCGGGACCAGATCTTTCGGCCGGATGCGCGCGACTGCACCAAGTCGCGCCGTCACGGACTTGGCGCGCGAGGCCGCGACGAGCGCGTCCGCGAAGCCGCGCGAGTGCAGGATTGGAACATTGGAGAGCGACTCTGCGCCGCCGGCGATCACGACGTCGGCGTGGCCCAGTGCAATCTGGTCGGCGCCATCGGTGATAGCCTGATTGGCCGAAGCGCATGCGCGGCTCACCGAGAATGCCTGCACCCCCTTGGGGAGTAGCGGCATCAGGGACACTTCGCGCGCGATGTTAGGTGCGAGGACATTGGGCACCACTGTGCCGAAGACCAGCGCATCGACCTCTTTTCCGGTCAGGTTGGTGCGCTGGATCAGCTCCGCGACGCAGTACTTACCGAGGTCAATGGCGGAGATCGACTTGAACGCCGTTGCAGCTCTGGTGAACGGCGTGCGCACGCCAGCGACCACGGCCACGCGGCGCCCATTTCCGAAGGTGGGCATGCAAGGAAGTTAGACGCGCTCCGGGGATAGTGCCACCGGAGCGCGACGACCACCGGGTCAGTGCCGCGTCATGGCCGCGTCAGTGCCGCGTCA
>JBBSHV010000238.1:0-4369 GCA_038232435.1 Gemmatimonadales bacterium
ATGGCGTGATACAACTCCGTGGCCTTGCCCGTCCCCGCGACCCACTCGCCGAGCGCGTAGCTGCGTAGTCTGTTGCCGCTGTTGTTATCACTCATGATACTATTCTCCCGTTGTATCCGATCGCGTTTCGCGCCAGGTCCTGTACGATGTCTGCTGCGCCATTCGATCAGCCGGCACTTCACGCAACGGCTCGCATGCGCGAAGCGAGCGGTGAAGCTGCGCTGGTAGCGACTGATACAGTCCCGTTCCCTGCGTTTTCCACGCGATCATCTCGTCGCTCACGTCCTTCACGATCTTTCCCGGATTGCCGACGACCACTTTCCGTCGCGGAACCTGCATCCCCGCGGCAACAAAACAGAGTGCACCAACGATGCACTCGGCGCCGATCACCGCATTGTCCATCACCACCGCGTTCATACCGATGAGAGCATTTTCGCAGATGCGTGCACCGTGAATGATTGCGCCGTGTCCGATGTGGGCGCTGCGCTCGAGTACCACCGTGACACCGGGGAACATGTGCACCACGCAGTTCTCCTGCACGTTGCAACCGTCCTCGATCACCACTCCGCCCCAATCGCCGCGAATCGCCGCGCCGGGCCCGATGTACACGTCGCGCCCGATGATGACGTTGCCCGTCACTGTCGCGTTCGGGTGGATGAACGCGCTCTCATGGATTACCGGAATGAACCCATCGAATTCGAAGATGTTTCCAGTGGCGATACTGGGCGTGCTGGACGTATTGCCCGGTCCGGCGAACCCGGTCACGGACGCTCGATGATCGTCGCCATGCCCTGACCGACGCCGACGCACATGGTGCACAGGGCGTAGCGCTTACCGGTCTGCTCCAGCTCTCGCGCGGCTGTGAGTAGCAGTCGGGCGCCTGACATTCCGAGCGGATGGCCGAGGGCGATGGCGCCCCCATTTGGATTCACGCGCGGATCGTCGTCGGCAATGCCGAGCTCGCGCATGCAGGCGAGTGATTGCGCGGCAAACGCTTCATTGAACTCAATGACGTCCATCTCATCCAGTGTGAGACCGGTCCGCTCCAGCAGCTTGCGCACTGCCGGCACCGGCCCCATTCCCATGATGCGCGGCTCCACGCCCGCGACAGCGCTACCGACAATGCGCGCAATGGGATCCAGGCCAAGCTCAGTTACAGCGGAATCGGAGGCGACGTACACGGCACACGCGCCGTCGTTGACGCCGGATGAGTTACCGGCAGTAACCGATCCCTTGCCATCGGTGCGGAATGCCGGCCTGAGCTTCGCGAGCGCCTCGGGCGAAGTGTCGCGCCGGATGAATTCATCTTTCGCGAATGGGGCGGGCGCTTCCTTGCCGCGGCGCGGGGCTGGCAGCGGCACTTCAACGATCTCGCTCGCGAACCGGCCGCTGTCGGACGCCGCTGCCGCTCTTCGGTGCGACTCCACCGCGAACGCATCCTGATCTTCACGCGACACGCCAAACCGCTCAGCGACGTTCTCCGCGGTCTCGCCCATGGCGTCGGTCCCGAACTGCTCTCGCATCGCAGGATTCACAAAACGCCAGCCGATGCTGGTGTCGAACATCTCGACATCACGGGCGAATGGCTGCGTCGATTTGGACATGACGAACGGTGCGCGGGTCATGTGCTCCACGCCGCCGGCGATGAAGATATCGCCCTCTCCAAGTTGGGCCGCACGCGCAGCGTGTGCGATAGCGGACATGCCGGAGGCGCACAGTCGATTGATAGTCTCACCCGGAACAGTGTCCGGCAGGCCTGCCAGCAGCAGCGCCATGCGCGCCACGTTGCGGTTATCCTCGCCTGCCTGATTGGCGCACCCCATGATGACGTCGGTGGTGCGCGCGGGGTCGATGAGCGGATTGCGCTTGACCAGCTCTCTGATGACGTGTGCGGCGAGGTCGTCGGCACGCACGGGCGAGAGCGAGCCGCCAAAGCTACCGATTGGAGTGCGAACTCCGTCAACTATATAGGCATTCGGGATCACGTTCGTAATTTAAGTGATGGCCAGTTCAACGAATATCCGGCCAGCGCAGTCATCCTACTTAAATTCCGGATTCCCTCGCCGGAGCGTACCTTGGATCTGAGCCCGCAGCAGTTGACTGCCGCCGCCCTGCGGCTCCCGCGCCCGTACGCTGCGATCGACCGGACCGACGGCCGGTGCTAAGGGATCACAGCGGCGCTCCGGCCCGAGATGAGCCGCGACCGCCACGGGCCGGCCCGACGCTAAATTCCGCGACAATGAGCCCTGCATTCATCCTCTCCGAAACCGACCAGAGCGTCGCGCGCATCACGCTCAATCGGCCCGAAGTCCTGAACAGCTTCGACCGGCAGATGGCGGTGCAGCTGCGCGAAGCACTGGAAGCGGCGGCGCTGGATCCGGCGATACGCGCGGTCCTGCTTACCGGTGCCGGTCGCGCCTTCTGCGCGGGGCAGGATCTGGCGGAAGTGATACCCGCGGCGGACGCACCACCCACGGATCTGGGCGACATCGTGCACGACAGCTACAACCCGATCATCCGCGCCATTCGGCAGATCGAGAAGCCGGTGGTCTGCGCGGTGAACGGTGCGGCCGTCGGCGCCGGAGCGAATCTCGCGCTCGCGTGTGACATAGTGCTCGCGTCCAGCGGCGCCTCATTCATGCAGGTATTCGTCAAGATCGGCCTCATCCCCGACAGTGGTGGAACCTTCTTTTTGCCGCGGATCGTAGGGCTGCAGCGCGCCACCGCGATGATGATGCTGGGAGAAAAGATCCCCGCGACACGTGCGCTCGAAACCGGAATGATCTATCAGGTGTGTGAGCCGGAGGCGCTGCTGGAATCCGCGCTCGCCGTCGCCAGAACACTGGCCGCGCTCCCCACTCGCGCACTCGGCCTCACCAAGCGGGGATTGAATGCCTCGTTCGAGAATGGACTCGATGCGCAGCTTGAAATGGAAGAGGAGCTGCAGCGTCTCGCTGGCCGAACAAAGGACTACGCGGAAGGCGTGACGGCGTTCGTGGAGAAGCGAAAGCCGGTGTTCACGGGAGAATAGGTGGCTTCGCTCGGGCGGGATACGGTAGTCGGCATTATCGGCACCGGTGCGATGGGAAGCGGCATCGCGCAGGTCGCCGCTTCCGCTGGCCATCATGTGCTTCTATATGATGCGCGCCCGGATGCGGCCAGTCGCGCGGTTGAGGCCATCGCAAAGGCGCTCGACCGCCAGGTGACGAAGCAGAAGCTCTCCGGCGACGACGCACGCGCCATCGTGGACCGGATGAGCGTGGTAGCGGCCTCTGAAGGAGACTTCTCCTCGCTCGCCGAATGCGGACTCGTTATCGAAGCAATTGTAGAAGATCTCGAAATCAAGCGGCGCACGTTCTCGGCCCTTGAGCGTGTCGTCGATACAGCGTGCACCCTCGCGACAAACACCTCGTCCCTATCGGTCACCGCGATAGCCAGCGCGTGCGCGCACCCGGACCGCGTAATCGGAATCCACTTCTTCAATCCCGCACCGGTGTTGCCGCTGGTCGAGATCGTGCCAGGTTTGGCGACGTCCGACGAAGCGATCATCGATACGCGCGCACTGATCGACTCGTGGGGAAAGACCACGATCATAGCATCCGACACTCCAGGCTTCATAGTGAACCGCGTCGCGCGACCTTTCTACGGCGAGGCGCTCAGGATACTTGAAGAGCGCATGGCCGACCCCGCTACCATCGACTGGGCGATGCGGGAGTTGGGAGGATTCCGCATGGGTCCGTTCGAGCTCATGGACTTCATCGGCCACGATGTGAACTTCGCAACAACGAGCGCGGTGTACGAGGGGACCTTCTTCGATCCGCGATATCGTCCGTCAATCGCACAGAAGCGACTGGTCGAAGCCGGACGGCTCGGCAGAAAAACAGGACAAGGGTTCTACGACTACACTGAAGGCGCGCACGCACCGCGACCAGCGGAAGATCGGCGCCTCGGCGAACAGATCTTCCAGCGAATCCTTGCGATGCTCATCAACGAGGCCGCCGAAGCGGTGAGGATCGGAATCGGATCTGCCGCCGACGTGGATCTCGCGATGACCAGGGGCGTGAACTATCCCAAGGGACTCCTTGCGTGGGCAAACGAATTGGGCGTGACCAACGTCCTCGACACTCTGAACGCGTTGCAGATCGAATACGGCGAGGATCGGTATCGTCCGAGCCCGTTGCTCAAGCAGATGGTGCGCGAAGGGAGACAGTTCCACCAATGAGCATGCCTGAGATGACCACAGCGACGACAGCGACCGCGGTGACCACACAGCAGTTCGCCGACCAAGGGTTGGATTGGCGCCGCATTGCGTACCTTGCTCTCGCGTCACGCGCGATGGATGACGTCGAGGAGACGACCAATCGCAACC
>JBBSHV010000239.1:0-4337 GCA_038232435.1 Gemmatimonadales bacterium
ACCCTCGGAAATGGTCGAGAAGAGCACGATGTCCCCGGGAGTGCGGTCGCGCATGGCGTACACGAGTGGATCGTCGGCATTGAGAATCGCATGTCCCTCGCGTTTGACGACGGCTGGGATAACACTCTTTACCTCGGCAAGCTGCTCGATCGTGTTGATGCCGCTCAGCCCCAGATGGTCAGCCGTTACATTGAGCACGATGCCAACGTCCACTTCGTCAAAGCCAAGTCCGGCGCGCAGGATACCGCCGCGCGCCGTTTCCAGCACCGCTATATCGACGGTGCGATTGGACAGGATGATGTTGGCACTGAACGGCCCCGTCATGTCGCCGGCCGTAACGAGTCGGTTATTCAGATACACACCGTCAGTGGTGGTGTAACCGACCGTCCGATCGGTATGGCGGAAGAGGTGCGCGATCAGGCGCGTTGTGGTAGTCTTGCCGTTGGTCCCGGTAACCGCGATTACCGGAATCGTTGCCTCTGAGCCCGGCGGGAAGAGTGCGTCCAGAACCGGAGCGGCAACGTTGCGTGGCGTGCCTTCGGACGGGTGCGTGTGCATCCGAATTCCCGGAGCCGCATTCACTTCGATGATCACCGCCCCATTGTCGCGGAATGGGACAGCAATGTCTGGCGTGATCACATCGATGCCGGCGATGTCTAGTCCGACAGCGTTCGCGGCCATCTCACATGCGGTAACATTGGCCGGGTGGATCTCATCGGTGCGGTCGATGCTGGTGCCGCCAGTGGACAAGTTGGCAGTGGGCCTGAGGAGCACGCGCGTTCCGGCCTTTGGGATGGTCTCCAGCGTATATCCGCACTCCGCCAGAAACTCGACCGTTGAGGCATCACACGGGAGCCTGGTAAGCGTCTTACGATGACCGATGCCACGACGCGAATCTCGGTTTGCCTCCTCGACCAACTCAAGTACGTTGTGCTCGCCGTCTCCCTCGACGTGTGCCGGCACCCGTTCCGCGACAGCGACGACATGGCCGTTTACAACAAGCACGCGATGATCACTCCCCCGCGCGAACTGCTCCACTACCACTCGGCGCGACACCTGCCGTGCACTCGGCCACGCGGCCCGAACGGCGTCAGCATCATTCAGACGCGGTGAAATGCCGCGGCCGTGGCTCGCGTCGAGCGGCTTGAGGATGACGGGGAAGCCGATCTCTTCCGCGTGCTGTATCGCCTGCGCTACCGTGGTGGCTACGTCGCCGCCCGGCACGGGAAGGCCGATGTTCTCTAAAACGCGCTTGGTGTCATCCTTATCCTGAGCGATTTCGATTGCGATGGCACTGGTGAAGTCGGTCATCGTTGCCTGAATTCGGCGCAGTTTGCTGCCGAGCCCGAGCTGTACTAGAGAGCGGCTATTGAGGCGGCGAACTGGTATTTCGCGACGGCGCGCCTCCTCGACAATGGCGCATGTGGAAGGACCGAGACGGACCTCCTCGTGCAGATTCTGTAGGTCCTGAACGATTAGGGCAATGTCCACTACTTCGTCACACATGCACGAGCGGATGATCAGGGCTGCATCGCGAACGCTCTGGAGTCCGACCTGTTCCTCATCGTAGGCGAGGATAACCCACCACACACCCTCGTCACCTGACTCGACAACTCGGCCAAAGCTGACATCCCCGCCGGCGAGCACCTGGAGTTCGAGCGCCACATGCTCGAGGATGTGCGGAAGGTAGGTACCCTCACGGAGACGCTCGATGAATCCTCCAGCCTCGCCTCTGCTGCATGCGTGCTCGTGCAGCGTCGGTACGGCGCCGACCAGTCGGTCGGCAAAGCCTGGGATGTGGGCTGATGATACATGCTCCAGCACACCCAGGCGAACATCACATGCTATGACCGGCGCGAGGCGCCAAAAATTCGGACCCCGCAACGCTCGTAGCCGTGTTATGCGGAAGTCGTCCGGCGAGGGAAACGCCGCGACAGCTGCATCCCCCAGTGCAATTGGTTCGATCACGCCACACACCTGTGTCGGTGCTAGCGACGCGCGCGGCCGTGCGAGTTGTGCAGCTCTTCCTCGCTCGGATGCACCAGCCTGGTCGCTGGCTCTGGCACTCGGGATTCTGTTGCCGCGGGTCCGGCGCAATCAATCCGGCGCGGCGGAGTAGACGGGGCGTCGAATTGGCCTGCCTGGTGACCATGCGCTCGGGTGTCGCGGTCTAAGGCGGGGACTGAAGTCGGCTGGATCTCAGACATGGTGCCTTCTTTTTCCGACGGGCGCTGATGTAAGGGTCGCGAAGCGACATCGATTGCGATCTTATAATCGGCACGAACTGGACCAGTAAGGCAATCCCGGCCGTGCCGACCTGCCCGCATCGGACATCCCCACCGTCCGTGGTACCCGAGTGCCAGGTAGCTCCACAGCTGCGGTTCGGCGTATGTTCGGTATGATTCGACATGCGAGATAGCCCGAGCCAGCCGCGACAGCTATCGCTGTTCCCGCCAGAGATTGAGCGTGCGCTGGCGCAGATCCCGGCAATAGGCGAGCAAGGAGACATTCGCTACTTCGCGACGCGCGCCAGGACCGTGCTGAACGCGCCGACCGCAACAGGAATGAGCTTCTGGTCGGTAAACCCGTACGTTGGTTGTGCTTTTGGGTGCACCTACTGCTATGCGCGGTACGCGCACCGCTACACGATGGAGCGAGCGGCAAGCGCCGATAGGCTAGAGGATGGACTGGCCGTGGACTTCGAGGAGGGGGCGCCCTGGCTCGCGTTCGAGCGGCGCATCTTCATCAAAGCCAACGCGCCAGAGGTGATGGCGCGTGCACTGCGCCACGGCAGCGACAAGTACGTACCGCTTGCGCAGGGCGAGACGTTGCTCATAGGCTCCGCCACGGATCCATATCAGCCGGCCGAACGGCGCTTTCGTCTCACGCGCCAGTTATTGGAAGTGCTGGCGGATCACACCGGGCTCAACATCGTGATCATCACGAAGAGCCCGCTCGTGACTCGGGACGTCGACGTGCTCACGCGGGTCGCGCGCCACTCACGGATTCAGGTACAGATATCGCTTATCACGTTGGACCGGGAGCTTGCGCGTCGAATCGAGCCGCGCTCGCCGACGCCTGATTCACGAGTGCGCGCTCTGGCGCGACTGCGAGGCGCTGGAATTGACGCGGGAATCAACTGCATGCCAGTGTTACCCGGGATCACTGACGACCCAGCCGCACTTGACGAGCTTGTGAAGCGTGTAGCCGAGGCTGGCGCTATTCGCGTCGGCGCGTGCGCGCTGCGGTTGGACAGATCGGCGCGGCTGAGATATCTGCCATTCATCGAGCGAGAGTTTCCGCATTTGGCGGCGCGCTATAACGCGAGCTATGCCGCTAACCGCAATGTCAGTGAGCAGTATCGATCGGGGCTCGCGCAATACTTCGACCAGCTTTGCCGCAAATACAACGTGAGCAACTGGTCGCGCGAGGATCGGGGCGAGTCTCAATGACCTGGCCAAGCCGCGTGTAGGGGCGACCGGCGGTCGCCCCTACACGCGTTCGAGCGCGACGACGCTTTCAGCGCGATTGGCTGGTATGTAACAGTGCAAGCCACACTGGATGAAGCCGGCGCCCTGAAGCAGATTACGATACCGGATTGGGGTTTCGGTGTGCCAGCCACCTCTGTCGCCTTCGACGTCATCCACGCTGGTAAATATTTCCAGGTACGCGAGGCCGCCGGTATGTCGTGCTATCTGTGCCACTGCACGCGTCATGGAATCGCGCGGTAAATAATTGAGTACGCTGCAGCAGAGCACCAGATCAAAGGTGCGATCTGGGAACAGGTCGTCAAGGTCGTCGGCCGTGCCGCGAACGATGTTGCGGCGTTTGCCGTAACGATCGAGCGCGTACGCACTCGGCTCCACGCCCTGGTACGCGGCCTGTGGGCGCAAGCGACGAATGACGGGAGCCCATCGACCCTCGCCCGCACCGACGTCGAGCACGGAACGGATCGGACGAGCCAGCACGTACTCCGCCGCCGACACCGCGAACCGAACAGTACGCTCCAGATCCGCGGCTGTGCCCACGCGGTGAGTGGGGTGTCGGTACCACTTCTCGAAGTAACTCTTGTCGAAACGCTTGGCCATGGATTGCTAGCGGCTCAGTCGTCCGACCAGCGGCCGCGCTCGCGCTTCTTGTGCGCTTTATGTCGCTTCTCGTCCAGGCGGGCCTGCTTGGCGGCACGACTGGGGCGTGTCGCCTTGCGAGCCTTCGGGATGACGAGTGCCGAGCGCACCAATTCCGCCAGACGCGACTCCGCAAGCTCTCTGTTCTGAAGCTGGCTGCGCGTGTCACTCGCCACCACTCGTACTTCGCCACTTTCGCTCACGCGCGAC
>JBBSHV010000240.1:0-4310 GCA_038232435.1 Gemmatimonadales bacterium
CCCGTGCCGAGGGCAGCGGCATTGTCGCGCAGAACCGCGAGACTTCGCGCGTTATTGTCAACGAACTCCGCAGTGTCGGCGCCGCGTGAAAGTGCCTCAAGCCCGAGCGCACCGGAGCCAGCGAAAAGATCCAGAACGCGGGCGTGCGGAAGGTACGGCTGCAGGATGCTCATCCATGCTTCGCGCACTCTGTCGAGAGTGGGACGCACCGTGGTCCCCGGCGGGGCCTTGATGATGCGGCCACGCCATTCACCAGCGACGATTCTCACCGCACGACAATATCGGCGAGCTTCGCCTGCAGCCGGCTCTCTCCGTGGTATTCATCCCGCTCCAACCGGAACACGACATCGAGCGGGGCCCCTGGCACTATGCGCGGCGCCATCTCGGCCATTCCCCATCCAATCGCGTCGATCTGTGCACCGCTCGTTCCGGTAAGTCGCAGCTTGAGACCATCGCGGCCCACAATGCGCGGCGGCGCGGCAGCCGTGACGTTACGCGCGACGAAAAGCGGCGCCGGATTTCCCACGCCGAACGGCTCGAAGTGGCGCAGCACGGTTTCCAGCTCGAGCGTAGCGTGATCCAGCTCCAATTCGACATCGATCCGCAGCTCCGGAAAGAGATCGTCGCTCGTAAGCCGCTCACGTGCGATGTCGTTGAAGCGAGCGGCAAACGCGTCCATATTAGCCGCGCTCACCGTCACACCTGCTGCCGCGCGATGACCGCCGTAGCGCTGCAGCAGATCGCTGCACTCGCCGAGCGCCGAATGCAGATCGAATGTGCTGATGGAGCGACCGCTCCCCTTCCCTGTATCGCCGTCCAGCGCGACGAGGATGGCGGGCCGGCCGAACTCTTCAACTATGCGCGACGCAACAATTCCGACAACGCCGGGATGCCAACCCTGTTTGCCGAGCACAATTCCAAATGTGTCCGCCTGAGGCAGACGCTCGACCATGGAGCGGGCCTCGTCCAGGGTTGTTCGATCCAGTGTCTGCCGACGTTGGTTCATCTCTTCCAATTCGCGGGCAATCACGTTCGCTTCTTCGCGCGAGTCGGTCATCAGCAGCTCGACTCCGCGAAGCGCGTGTCCCAACCTGCCCGCAGCGTTTAGCCGCGGTCCCACGGTGAAGCCCAGCCGGCCCGCGGTGAGCGGCTTGCCGTCCATCCCTGACGCGCGTAACAGTGCGCGCAGCCCAACGTTCTCCGACTCGGCGATCATGCGAAGGCCGTACCGGACGAAGATCCTGTTCTCGCCGCGTAGTGGCGCAACATCAGCGACCGTGGCAAGCGCGACCAGATCCAACATCTTCCAGATAAACGCGTCGTTGGCGCCCAGTGTGGCGGCCAGTGCGAGCGCGAGCTTGAACGCGACGCCTACCGCTGCCAGATCCTTGTCCGGGTACGCGCACCCGTCACGACGTGGGTTGAGCAGCGCAAGCGCGGCCGGTAACTCACCGCGCGGAAGGTGATGGTCGCTGATCACGACGTCGATTCCAGCCGCGTTCAGATCCGCGACCGGTGTGATCGCGCTGGTCCCGCAGTCGCACGTCACGACAACGCGCGCACCGGACTCGATGGCTTTCCTGACTCCAGCCGCACCCAGATCGTATCCGTCGGTGAGCCGATGCGGAATGAAGGGAAATACATTTCCACCCAGTCCACGCAGAGCGCGCGTCAACAGGGTGGAGGAGCAGATTCCGTCGACGTCGTAGTCACCGTGAATCATGATTAGCTCGCCCGCACGGACGGCACGCGCAAGTCGATCAACCGCGATGCCCAGACTCATCATCGAGCTCGCATCATGCAGCTGATCCAGGCGCGGCCGCAGGAACTGCTTGGCGGAAGCGGCCTCATCATAGCCGCGAAGCATCAGCATGCGCGCCACACCATCCGGTACGCTCAGTTGCGTGCCGAGCATGCGGAGGCGCGTCTGGTCCACATCAGGCGCCGCTCTCCAACGCGCGCGAAGGCGGCTCATTCGATTGGCGCCGACCGGCGGCGGCGAAGAAACTTGAATGACTTGGATGCTGGCTGCCCGAGCAGCTCGATTTCCTTTTGCAAGCGTATTTTTTCGTTGGCGAGCTCGATCTTCTCATCCTCAGTCGCGAGCGACAGCATCGTATCTATCTCGGCGAGCCGCACGTCAATATCGCGCATCGCGAGCGCGGCGAGTGATGCGGAGATCGTCTTCTCGGGATCGATCTGGGCACCCGTTTCTTCAACCAAACCGTTGAGAACAGCGATGTCATCCTCACCGAGATCTTCGGCGAGCCGTTCTACGGTGAAGTCGTCGCCAAGCGTGAGCATTGCCATAAAGATCGCGCGATAACTCGCGTCCAGGAAGCGTTCCGGGTCAACCTTTTCAGCTATCACCGCGCCGCGCTCCGGATCGGCCAGAATTGCGCGCACCAGCTCACGCTCGGCCGCATGCCCACGTGCGCGATGGTCACTGCGGCGCTCACCACGGCGGACGGGTGCTGAGGTTCGGGGACGGAGCTGCGCGGCTTCCTCCGGCAGAGGACCGATTACCTCGCGCGGCGAGCCGGCGGTCTCCCTCAGCAGTACCTCCTTCGCGACCCCCGTCTTCTCGGCCGCGCGAGAAACGTACAGGTCGCGTAGCAACGGATCCGACGCAGCGCGAATAGTTGGAAGCAGCCGGTCCAGCGCGCGGCGCTTCTTCTGCAGCTCGTCGAACCAGCCACCGCGATCCAGAATCTGAACCTTGCGCTCGAACACGTCGAGCGAGCGCGCGACGTGCTCTTCCAGTCCGGCAGCGCCGTGCGCGCGTACGAAAGTGTCCGGATCCTCGCCGTTGGGAAGCGTCACGACGCGCACCGAGCAGCCGTGGCGCAGCAGTTCGTCCCCGGCACGAAAAGTCGCCTTGAGTCCGGCCTGGTCGCTGTCGTACAGGAGGAAGACGTTCCTGGTGTAACGGGTCAACATTGCCGCCTGGGCTTCGGTCAGCGCCGTACCGAGCGGGGCCACTACGGTCTCCACGCCACTCGCCATTAGCCGAATGGCGTCCATGTAGCCTTCCACGATGAAAACGCGATCGGCCTTACGAATACCGTTTCTGCACCAGGTGAGCGCGTACAGTGTACGCGACTTGTTGAACACCGGTGTTTCGGGCGAGTTGAGATACTTGGGTTCGAAGTCGCCGAGCGCGCGGCCGCCGAACGCGGTGTGGCGCCCCTGCGCGTCCAAAATGGGGAACATCAATCGATTGCGGAAACGTGGCCGCGGGTCCGAATTGTCATCGCGCACGAACAGCAGCCCACCTTCCACCAGCCGGTCGACATAGAACCCCATCGTTTCCATATGAGCGGCAAGGCTGCCTGGCTCAGATGGCGCGAACCCGAGCTCGAAGCGATCAGCCACGTCGCGCGTGATGCCGCGTTGCTCCAGGTACGCTCGCGCCGCGGCGCCACGCTCGTCGCCCCAGAGTGACCGCTGGAAATAATCCGCCGCTATCGCATTCATTTCCCAGAACGGCTCGCGGTGATCTGGCCCGGACCTGTCAGCACGGCGCTGTTCCGGAACTTCGATGCCCGCGATCCCGGCCACCGTCTGCAACGCATCGGGAAAGCTCATTCCGAGATGCTTCTGGAGAAACGAGAATACGTCACCTGACTCGCCACACTTGAAGCAGTGATACTGGCCACGCTTTGGCGAGACGCTGAAGTTCGGATTCTTGCCGCCGTGAAATGGACACGGCCCGCGCCAATCCGCGCCGGCACGGCGCAGCTTCACGTGCTCGCCGACGATCTGCAGAATGTCGGCTGCCGCTCGTACACGCTCAACGATCTCATCGGAGTTCATGAGAACTCCACCACCGTTACGCCGGCGCCGCCCTCGTTCCACGCGCCGAGGCGGAAGTTCACCACGCGCGGCTCCTTCTTCAACATTTCACCAACTCGATCGCGCAGCGCGCCGGTGCCCTTGCCGTGAATGATGCGCAACGCCTTGAGATCAGCGCGCACCGCGTTGTCAACGGCGTGCATGACGATGTCGTCAACGTCCCCGACGCGCATTCCGCGCAAATCAATCTCGTTCGAAGCGTACACGTCGGGGACGTCGCCGCGCACCGCGACAGTGACCGCCGGCTCAGGTCGCGCCGCGCGTGCCAGATCGCCAACGGGAACCGTGAGCTTGAGCGGGCCGACCGTGACCACGGCGCTCTCCGCGCGCAACTCAACGAGCTTTCCAGTTCGGCCGCCCAGGCTATCAACCGAGACCCAGTCGCCCACCCCCGGCGCTTCACTACGGCCGTTCGCCTTGCGAGGCGACGCATTTCGCTCGCGCACATCCAGCCG
>JBBSHV010000241.1:0-4297 GCA_038232435.1 Gemmatimonadales bacterium
ATCCTCGAGAGCGAAGAGCCACTGACAGAAGAGATGAGCGTTCTCCTCGTGGCAGCCAAGCGCGAGCTCGTCGATGCCAAGATTCGCATCCTCGCGGAAGCTGGACTGTCGCCCACCGTTGTCGATGTCGACGCATTCGCTTTACACAACGCGTTCGAGCTGAATCATCCCGAGGCGATGCGCGGTGCAACGGCCCTGGTGAACGTCGGAAATGAGATAACCAACGTGAACGTCATCGATGACGGCGTACCAATTCTGACTCGCGACCTTGCCGTCGGAACGCGTCGATTCCAGGAAGACCTGCAAAGACATCACGGTCTTTCCGCGAAAGATGCAGAAAAGATGGTCCGCGGTTACGATCGCACACCGGAGCTGGACAGCGTTCTGGATGCGCGTGGTGAAGAGATTGCTGTCGGCGTCGAGCGTGCCGCTGCATTCCTCGCGGCATCTTCACGCAGCGCGCCACAGGTTCGCGCGGTTTACATCTGCGGTGGCGGCTCTCGCACACCAGGGCTGGCTGATGTACTCGGGCGGCGCCTTCGACTGCACGTGGAGTACGCCAACCCGCTCGCCAATGTTCACGTCCGTGAGGGAGCGCTTGCGGGTTTCGCGATGGACGACATCGCGCCGTTGCTGATGCTCCCGGTCGGGCTCGGCCTCCGCCAGGCATAGCACATGATTGAAATCAATCTTCTTCCCGGTGCGCAGCGCAAGTCGCGCCGCAGCGGCCGCAGCTTTGCTCCCGCCGCACTCTCCGGCCTCGGTGCTCAGCTCAAGGACAAGTACCTGATCATGGGTACCGCGGGACTGGCAATCGGGCTCGCGGCAATCGCGGGGATGTACATGCATCAAGCCGGACAAGAGAAGGCGCTGGATGCGCGCGAATCAGCCGCCGCGGCCGATTCCGCTCGCTTTTACGCGGTTCTCCACGCGCGTACACGCGCAGAGACGAGGCGGGATTCCGTATATCAGCAGCTTGCCATCATCAAATCGATCGATGATACGCGGTACTCGTGGTCGCACATCCTGCAGGCGATCAATCTGTCGGTACCGCAGTACACGTGGCTCACCGAGGTGTCGCAAACGAGCGCGGTGACCAGCGGTGCCGGCTACTACGGCGACACCACCGCGGCCGGCCGCGCGCGCACTGACAGCCTCATGAAGGCGCCGCCCAAAGATGGAAACAAGGATGCGCTGGCCCGCGCCAAGCGCGCACATGCGGACTCACTCTTCAACGGTGCAGCGACGACCACGAGCTTCCGCATCACCGGTCAGACCGTGGATCTACAGGCACTCACACTGTTCATGAAAAATCTCGAAGCTTCGCCGTTCATTAAGAACGTGCAGCTCACGCGCTCGGATCTGGTCTCGGCCGATAGCAAGGAAGTGACCGAGTTCCAGCTCGAGGCACAGAGCGAAGTACCTCCGCGGTTGATGATTCAGACCGTTCCTATTGCACTCGCGGTGCGCTGACATGGCCATAGGCGCGAACATGACGCAGCGCGAACAGGCGCTGACAGGGATGGGCTTCATCGGGATCGTGGCGGCAGCTGCGTTCTGGTGGTTTGCCTACAATCCCAAAGTTGAAACTCTCGTGGCATATGCCGCACACGTTGATTCAGTAGAAACGCTAAATCGGCAGGCCAGGGTTGATCTCACGCGTGGCACCGCGCAACAGCTGGAAGCGGAAGCGGCCGCGTACGAGAAGAACCTTGGTGTCATGCGCGAGCTCGTTCCTACAACCAATGAAGTGCCGGCCCTGCTGGAGAACGTATCCACCGCCGCGCGCAGGGTCGGGCTCGATCTCGCATCGGTGGAGCCGGTGCCCGTTGTAGTGGGCGAGCATTTCGATACGTATCGCTACAAGGTATCCGTCATGGGCGGTTACCACGAGCTAGCGGAGTTTCTGACCAACGTCGGTTCGCTCGATCGCATAATGGCGCCGGTCGGTATCGATCTCAAGCAGCACGCGGGCGACAGGGGAAAGGCACGTCAGAAGCCCGGCGAATCACTCCTGGACGCCAGCTTCCAACTGCAAACATACGTGGCGCGCTCGACGCCCCCCGCATCCGAGAAGGGGGGAGAAGGCAAATGATCCAGCACTCTCGGCTCGCGCGCTGCGCGGGCGCCGCACTAGCCATCGGACTTGCTGCCAACGCTGCACAGGCGCAATCGTCGCGCGCTCACGCATCGCCTGCCGACACGGCGCGGACCATCACGTTTAGCCGTGAAGTCTTCCAATACAATTCGGCCGGTCGCCGCGATCCATTCGTGTCGCTCATCAAGAGCAGCGAGATCAGACCAGTGATGACCGATCTCCGACTCACCACCGTGGCGTACGATGCTACAGGCAACAACTCGGTGGCGGTGCTGCGCGATCTCGGGACCAAGGAGCAGTACCGCGTGAAGGTAGGAACTCCGTTGGGACGCATGCGCGTGGTGCGAATCGATCCCAAGGCGGTGACATTCGCGCTTGAAGAGTTTGGCTTTAGCCGTCAGCAAACGTTGGCGATGGGCGATTCCACAAACACGAGGACTCCATGAAGTTCCCCTTGATTACCCTCGCTGCCTTCGCGGTAGCGCACGGGCATGCTCCGACCTCATCTGCGCCGCAAGCGCCGCCTCACGCGGCGCGTCGCGCGTCGCTGGGATGTGTGGGAGTGTGCGCGCGGGTGTCGGCCGCCTCCACAGTGACTGGGGTGAGCGTCGTCCCGGGATCGGGGCATGCCGACGTGGTCGTGGGCCTGGAGTCGCCGGTCGAAATTCAGGACTTCACGCTCGATGCTCCCTTCCGCGTGGTCATCGATCTAAAGGGGGCGACGCTCTCTGGCTCGCCATCGGCATACGATCGTGTCGCGCGTGGCGGGATCACTGACATCCGCGTGTCGCAGTTCCGGCCGAATGTGGTTCGCCTGGTCCTGCAGCTGGATGGAACACACGCATACGAGGTCAAGCACAGTGGCACTGAAGTGCGCATCGCTGTGAGCGGTGGCGCGCCCAACTTCGCGGCCTGGCACGGTGATCGATGGAACACAGCGCAGAGCGATAGCCGCGGCAGCGAAGATGCGCCAGCACCTGTCCAGCGGCAGGAACGTAGTTACACAAGCGCCGTGGCACAGCCATCGTCGATTCAGGGCCAGCAGCCGTCCACGCAGCCGCGCATCACAGTCACTTATCAGGACGCCGACATCAAGGATGTCATTGCCGCGTTCGCAACATTCGCGGGGCGTACCATCGTTATCGGCAAGGACGTGAGCGGTACGGTCACGGCGGAGATTCGCAACCAGCCGTGGGATGTCGCCTTACGTGCCATTCTGCAGGGACAGGGACTCGCGGCGGCTGAAGATCCCGCGTCTGGTATCATAACCGTGGATAGCTACGCCAATGTTCAGGCGCGGCAGGCGCTCGAGCCACTGGTTACGCAGCTCATTCCGATCAACTACGCCAAGGCCGACTCACTGGTACCGGTGGTCACAAAGCTGCTCGCCAGAGATTGCACGTCGAGCAGCGCAACGGCGGCCGTGAACGCGGGCGCCAACGGCGCTGAGGCCGGCGGTGCGTCAGGGAGCACCACATGCATCACCCGAGGCGCGGTCGCTTCCAATCCGGGCACGAACACCTTGATTGTGACGGAGACGCCGTCGCGCATCGGCGGCATCATCAACTACGTCCAGAACCTGGACGTGCGCACGCCGCAGGTTGCGATCAAGGCGAAGATCATCTTCGTCAATCGTACAGACATCGAGAATCTGGGCCTATCGTACGACATTGGATCGCGTAACCAGTTCTTCAGTCAACTTGTGACGCGAACGGATCCGACCACGCTCAAGCCGATCGATACCAACGGTGATGGTGTCCCTGACGCTGTTGGCGGAGGTGCGCCGGTCACGGGTAACCAGATCCTGCTCGGAGGCAACACGCTGTCAGCGATTGCCAACGCCAGCAGCCGCATCGCGGCCCCAGCGCTATCCCTGGTCTATTCAGCCGCGATTGGCAAGTTCTCGCTCACTACCTTCCTGGACGCGCTCAAGGAAGTCCGGCTTGCGGATCTGCAGGCGGAGCCGAGCATCGTGACGGTGGATAATCGCGAGGCACGCATTCAGGTTGGACAGCAGGTTCCGCTGCGGACGCTGGATGCGAGCGCCACGGGTGGCGGCGGACTTCTTCCACGCGCGACGGTGACCACGAAGGACGTGGGCATTATTCTGCGCGTGACGCCGCACATCACCAACAATCGGCAGATCCTGATGGACGTGCACGCGGAGAACTCTGATGCGCAGCTCGCGGGGTCCGACAT
>JBBSHV010000242.1:0-4269 GCA_038232435.1 Gemmatimonadales bacterium
GCGCCTTTGGTGAGCTCGGTCGACGCAAACACAATCAGCAGATCGGCAACTGGCGCGTTGCTCACGAACGTCTTGCTGCCATTGAGCACGTATCGATCACCGCGTCGTTCGGCGGTAGTGCGCAAACTAAACGCGTCCGAGCCGGAGCCGGGCTCGCTCATGCCATGCGCTCCGATCGCGCTTCCATCGCAGAGACCGGGTAGATACTTCAGCTTTTGGCTTTCGGTGCCGAATCGCAGAATGGGCATCTGCACACTCCACATTTGCGCACTGATGCCGAAGAGCAAACCATTATCCCGGCAACCATAGCCGAGCGCCTCCATGGCGAATGCCGTCGTCACGGTATCGTAACCACGACCGCCGTACTCCTCGGGGATCGGCAGTCCCTGGATGCCGAACTCGGCGCACTTGTTCCAGAAATCGCGCGAGAACTCGCTGCTTTTGTCACGGCGAATCAAATCATCTTGCAGCGCGGTACGCGCGAATGCAGCGACGGCGTCGTGCAGCTCGATCTGGTCCGGAGTCCACGAAAAATCCATCGTCAGGCCTGCTTGAGAAGCGTCTGGTAGTCGATCTTGTCGGTCGAGGTCCGAGGTAGCGCGCTAAGAAAGCCGAAGGTGTCTGGTATCATGTATCGAGGAAGTCGCTCGCTGCAGAACTGTTTCATCTCGATGACCGACGGTTGTCGTTCGTCGCGCAAGCTCAAGTACGCCTTGATGCGCACAGCTCCCGTGGAGTCTGGGAGAGATACGACCGCGACTTCCCGCGCCGCCGGGTGCGTGGCTAGTCCGGCTTCGATCTCGCCAAGCTCCACGCGATATCCATGACGCTTGACCATGCGATCCCGGCGCCCGCGGTAGACGAAGTCGCCCGATGGGTCCTGGACAACGATGTCGCCGGTGCGATACCACTTCGCACCGTCGCTGTCCACCAAGAAAGCGTTGGCGTTCTGTTCGGGCAGGTTCCAATAGCCTTGCATCACACCATCGCCCGTGACCACGAGCTCACCGTCGCCACCTGGAGCGACATCACTGCCGCTGGAATCAACGACGCGGCAGCGCACGTGCGAGCACGTCTTGCCGATGGGATATGGCTCGACGCGGTCCGGTGGTGTGGTGGGCGGCAGCTCGTAATAGGTGCAGACGTTGGTCTCGGTTGGGCCATAGAGATTGAAGTAGCGGGGATGCGGCCATCGCGTGCGCAACCCGCGTAGCTGCGGAACAGGAAACACCTCGCCGGCGAAGAGTACGAGTCGCAACGCACCATAATCGTAGCGATCGAGCTTTCCATGCAGAGCCAGAAGGTTCAGGATCGACGGCACCGAATACCACACCGAGATTCGCTTCTGCGCGATCAATGGCGCCAGGCGAAGCGGATCCTTCGCGACCTGTTCACTGATCAGCACGAGCATCGCGCCGTGTTTCAGGCTGCAGAACACATCCAGGATCGAAAGGTCGAAATGCAGCGGCGCGTGGGATGAGAAGACGTCGGTTTCGTTTGGCTCGAACACGTCCGTGCACCAGTCGACATAGCTCCGCGCGCTGCGATGAGACAGCATCACACCCTTGGGCCGTCCTGTCGAGCCGGACGTGTAGAGGATGTAGGCGAGGTCATCGAGATCGGTATAGACCGTCGGGACGGTCGGCGCCGGTGCTCGGCCTTGCTCGCTCTCGAGTAGCGCGCGCAACGGGACCGGATCGATGCCTCCATCGAACACCAGCAACGAGGGAACCGCACCAAGACGCTCGAGCTCCGCGCGCAACGCCGGCTCGAGGCGCTGCTCTGAGATGATCACTGCGACGGAGCAATTGTTCAGGATGAATGCGCATCGGGGAGCCGGTGCGTCGGGGTCGACCGGGATGTACGCCGCCCCGCACTTCAAGATGCCGAAGATCGAGGCGATAGCATCGATCGATTTTCGCATGTAGATGCCGACGCGATCGCCGGGCTGAACGTTCAAGCGCACGAGACGGTCACGGAGCTTATTGGCGAGCGTGTCGAGCTCGGCATAAGTGATCGACGCTACCCCCGGGCTGTCGATCGCGATCCGCTCGGGAAACTGTTCTGCCGCGCGTTCCAAAAACGCGTGCAAACTACCGTTCTTAGTCACGGCCGCGCCGAGAGCTTGGACTGAACCATTCGCGCGATATCCTGGAGGGTCCCGAGCTTGGCGTGATCAACGTCATTCGCCTCGAGCTCGAATCCGTACTTCTCCTCGAGAAACGAGACCAGGTCCAGCGTGGCAAGCGAGTCGAGAATCCCGCTCGTGATCAGCGGAGTCGTCGGCGTGAGCGCCTGAGGATTCTCGCCAGGAAGGAAAGTGTCGAGAACATACTGCTTGACGTCGCGGATGATCTCATCCATACCAGGGCCTCGTCGTAGGGTTCAGTGTTGGCTTGCGGGTGCCGCGGAGGGAATCCTCAGCTCGGCGTGGCGCTGCTGAATGAGGGAGTAGAGACGGTCGACGATCAGTGCATTCCCGGCGACGTTTGGATGCTCGTCCCATGGCGCAATTCGCAGGGGGGGACGGTCGCGGTTGTTCCACAGGTCCAGAAGGTTGAATACCAGGAAACCCGAGTTGGCCGCGGACTTCAACGCGAACTCATCGACGGTGGGAGTGTCGACAACGATATCCATGGCGACGAATACCGGGACTGCGCCGTGACGGTGAGCCACCGATGCAATCTCGCGAAGATTCCAAGCGACGAGGCTGTCGGCCTGGAGGCGGAGACGCCGCTCCGCTTCACTCCAAGGCATGCGCGTGTTGATACCGACCACGCGAAGCACGGTGCGCGCGCTCTGATACGGTACCGGAAACCCGGGTTCCGCCAGCGCGGTCGCCCCACCACGGTGTACGAGAGAATCCAGGCCCGGAAACGGAATTGGAGTGCCCGCGCTAATGACGTTGAGCAGTTGCGCAATGATCGGCTCTCGCAGCCCCGGGTCAGCGGTAATGAACACCGCGTCCGGCTGGAACGTGACACCGCGCTCCGTAAGCATCGACAGTTGCTGAAGCATCGAGTACGCGGCCACACCGAAGTTCAGAACCTCGAAGCGAACGTTGGTTCGTGCTCCGATCGAGTCGTTGAGACGTGACTCCAACAGGTCAGATATGGTCTCGCCATCGGCGACGCCCGAGCCCATGACGTAGGATGGGCCGAGCAGCGCGATTCGGTACGTGCCGGCCGGCTTGGCGAGGGCGTAATCGCCGTCGCGCATACCCCACCGGTTGGTCGTCAGCGGCTTGCCCAGAAACGTGATATGCGTGTTTGGTCGCAGCTCGGCGCGCATGAAATCACTGCGAACATGGTAGGCCGCGGTGGAGCTCAGTGGGATCCAACTCGCCGGACGCTGCGCCCGCACGCTCCACAGCTGGACACTCATGCGGCTCGCGTCGTGCAGATTCTCGTAGTACCCCTTGTGCTGCAGCGTTGCGTCGCGCGCGTTGAGCGTCGATCGCTGCAGCGATGCCACGGTGGTCGCGACCGCTGGCGCAGTGCGTGCGTAGAGGTCGGTCTTGCCGACGACGAGGATAGCGAGCAGCGTGGCCGTCGACAGAACAGCCGGACGTCGATAGAACGGCGGCGCCACGCGATCGTCTGACTCACGAACCTGCCAGGCCCGTCCGGCGATGAGCAAGCCACCGCCAAGCAATCCGGCGAGCAGCAACAGATCGCGCGCGGAGGCGGTGCCGGCCGAGCTCCACATGACAAGCCACTGCATCACCGACTCGGTGCTCCAGAGCGACCAGAGCACGGCGATCGCCGTGAACGTTCCTACGGTTCGTATCGCTCGAGATGCGCTCCACACCGGGCCGCGACCGAGCGTGCGCTTCCGCGGCCTCTTTGTCTCACGCAGAGAGCCGAAGACGACGAGGCCGCCGAGGATCGCCCAGAAGAGCGTATCCTGGGGCGTGAGCGGGAAACCGCCGCGCAACCAGAACCACTGGTATGAATGCAGGATCCATGTCGCGAAGAACACGACGACCGTGGCCCCGACCATGGCCCTCGTGTTGCCCCAACGCCGCAGGCGGAAGAAGCTGGGATAGTACACCAGCTTCATCATGAAATCCTTCCAGTAGATGTTGATGCGGCGCCAGAAGTCGGTAAAGCTGGAGGCGAGATAGTAGAGGTGATGGGTCTCCGGAAGCCGGAACCCGTAGAGATGAAGCACTCCGGTGATGAGGTGGAACTGCCCGGACACGCGGAGATACAGCAAGAATGTCGAAAGGATGAACTGCACGAGGTCGCCCAACGTGACCAGCTTCCC
>JBBSHV010000243.1:0-4265 GCA_038232435.1 Gemmatimonadales bacterium
CCACCCCGTTTGGCCAGTACAGGCCGTGGTATCTGTGCATCGAGGTCGATTGCCCGTACCTCCGCATGATGTCGTTCCAGCGCATGCTGCGCGGCCTGGGTAAGATTGCGAAGCAGGTGGAAGCGATCAGCGATCTGAATTGCATCCGGGGCTCCGCGCCTCGCGGCGTCTGCGTAACCGCCCGCTCGGTCGCGACTGATGAACTCAATATCCCGATGGGCTCTGAGCCACGCGACCAGCGTGTCTGGCTCACGGTCCGGTAGCAAATCAATGACGCGATGCTGCTCCAGGTCGACCAGGATGGTGCCATACCGCTGACCTTTGCGCCAGGCCCAGTCGTCGACGCCGAGTACTCGAGGAGCAGAGGGATCTGAATCGCTGCTCTCGTTAGCCGCGGCACGAATTGCGGATAGGATCTCTGAGGGAGCACCGGCCAGGCCCAGCGCTTCAGCGAGCCGTGCGCCGGCCCGGCCACCGAGCGCCAGCCCGATTGCTTCCAGCGCCGATGCTGCTCGTGAAGTGCGCCGCGCATACGGTGTCGCAGTCCCGGGCAGACGCTCCGTGAAGATCCGCCGCCTACAGCCCGGCACGTCGCAGAAGAAGCGGCGTGCGTGGACGGCGAGGCGTACGCGGAGCCCGTGCCAGGGTAGATCGGCGAGTGTGCGCCGGTACCTGCTATGCACGCGTGTGCTGGCGTGGCCACACTTGGGACAGGCGACCACGCGCCGGCGAGCAGTCGCGGTGACAATCAATTCCGGCGCAGCAAAGCGAATCTCGGCGAGCTGTAGCTCAAGCGGCGCCGGACACAGCGGGCTCGCAGTCAAGGCATCCATCGGGTGTAACCGCCTCTGAAACGATCTTATCAAGCATAACTCCTGGCCTCATCTTTCATCAAAATCTGATCAGATCCTAGAAGTGTCCCCTGTTTTACACGGATAGAAGTGTCCCTGTTGTAATGGTGAGAGTTCGCTCGTTCTTGTCAGAGTTCATGGGTGTACATCAGCGCAGCCCGGCGTAGCCGGGCGAGCTCCTGGGATTGTTTGTTGCGAGTGGTTGTACTGCCGCCAGGGGTGGTCGGGACCAGGCTTGTGAGATGCCGCGCCCGGTGCCGCGCCCGGTGCCTTACAGCTTGGTTGTGAAGGTGAAGGTGAAGGTGAAGGTGAAGGGGAAACCAGCGACTCCTCCAAGATCTCAGCCGCCGGTCGGACCGTCCGCTTGACTGCCGGTGTCCAGGCGCAGACTCGCTCGCGCCCGTCCCGTGCAACGTGGATCACCCTCAAGCGCGCATCTTCGGTCTCGCGCACCAGGACCGTACTCTTGGCCGGCACGCGTCCACGTGCCGCACGGTCAAGTTGCAGCGCCTGGTTCTTGCACTGGACCACGTAGTCGTTGCCCACCACTCTCGGGTGCTCAAGGCAGAACACGTCATCCTCGCGCACCCTCCGGTCCCACACCCTGTGATAGTCCACCGTGCTCGCTGCGACTACGGCGAATTTCAGGTTATGCTTCGGTAGGTAATCGGTCGTTGCGTACGCATTCGCCGCTACGTCGTCGCTGACACCCAGGAGCCGCATCTTCTTCACCAGCCGGTCCTGCTGCGTCTCATGGTTGCGCTCGATGCGCCCCTTGGCCTGCGGGCTCTTGGCCCCGATGATCTCGATCCCGAGCTTCTTGCACATGCGCCCGAAATGCGTGAGCGCCTCCTCACCCCGAGCACGCTCATTGGTCGTCGGCTCCCTCTTGTACACGTTCTTCCAGTCCGTGTAGAGCGCCCGTGGCACGCCATACGCCGCGATCCACGCCCGGAGCACAGCGACCGCGGCCCAGATCGTCTCCTCGTCCCCGAAGCGCAAGAGCGTGGTACTCGTCGCATCATCGACCAGGCTCATCATGCAACTCCGATGTCCAGCTCGCTCACCTCGCCCCTCGAACCAGTCGTGAAAGCTGCCGTCCATCTGCACCAACTCGCCGAAGTGCGCCCGGCGCTCACGCCGCTCGTGGGTCACGGGCTTCGACTTGCGTGCCCGGCTCCAGAGCCCTGCCTCATGCATCCAGTCGCGTAGCGTCTGTCGTGCGATCAGCACGCCGTGATCCGTCCACAGGTGCTCGGCCACCAGAGTGGGTCCGAAGCGCTGCCCCGCCCCCTTGGCCACCGACCCGCCATAATGCTCCCTGATTAAGGCCAGTACCTGATCTCGCTCAACGGCTGCGCGCGCGTGATTCGACTTCCGGCCGACATTGCCGTGCACCAGCCCCTTAGATCCTTCACGCCGGTAGCGCCCATATAGCCGCTTGGCTTGTCGATACGAGACGCCGAGGAGCGGCACCGCTTCAGGGAGTGTGATCGTCCGCGCATCGACACGGGCCAACACCGACGACCGCGCGAATTCCTTGCTGCTCATTGCTGTCCGCTCCAATCCGACCTCCTCTTGAGGTCAGTAGGTTAGGGGACAGTTCTATCCGTGCGGTAAGGGGACATTATCACGTGCTCAACATGACTTTGAGACACATGGTGGTCAGAATTTGGAGAGCAATTTCATCGGTTCGCACGAGGTGTTGGGGTGAACTGATAGGTTTGTTGATCTAGGCAGCGGCCGGGAGGGCGGGTGGCGCGGGCAGATTCTTGACGAATCTCTCCGGATGGAGCACGACAGCGCGTTGAGCGTGGCGCATTTCAGCAAGTCCGTGATGCACATCGTGCGGCGTCAGCATGCCAAGGCCCGAGTGCCGATGATAGGCATTGTACCAGTGAAAGAAATCCACGCAGTGCGCTCGGGAATGTTCGATGGAGCCGAAGCGGTCCGGAAAATCGGGCCGGTACTTCATGTTCTTGACAGCTCTTCGAACGGCGATTCGGAATAGGGATTGTCGTTCGACATGTGCGGTCGGGAATGCGTTTTGGTCACACCGAGATCGGCGAGCAAGAGTGCCACCGGGTTGGACGTCATCTTTCGATGTCATGGACGATCCACGATCAGCGTGCACGGTGAGCCGACCTGATTCAATTCCTTGCCTCTCGCCGCTCGTCGAGATGAGCCGCTCAGCCAAGGTCGCCAATAGCGGCGGCTCATGAAGAAGAGCTGACGCAAGAGATGCTCGCAGCACGGTTCAGGATCAGCGAAGGAACAGTTTACAAACAGTTTACAACTGGCTCAGGCGAGAGCGCGAAGAGGGGACGATTGCGCCGAAGCCACACGGCGGCGGCCGAGAGCGATCCGTTGATGCCGATGGAGAGAACGTGCTTACGGCCCTGGTCGAGGCCAAGAACGACCGTACGCCGGAAGAACTGGGTACGCTCTACAAGGCCGAGACTGCGGTACGGGTGACTCGAAGTTCCCTGTGGCGCGCACTTAAGCGCGTGGGATTGGTACGAAAAAAAGTCCGTGATCCCCGCCGGACAGAGCCGCGAGGCTGTCGTGGCTGCTCGGGATGCATTTCGTGACGCAATGGCGCACGTGGCACCTGCCGATCTGGTTTTCCTGGACGAGAGCGGAATTGCGACCAATCTTGTGCGCCTCTACGGCCGCTCAAGGAAAGGAAGCGCGCAACTGGAACGGCGCCGTACGGGCGCTGGGAGCGGATGACACTCTTCGGCGCTCTCTCGCCAGGCAGCATGACGGCCTGCATGCACCTGCATGAGCCTAAAACGTGCAGCGGATACGGAGGCTATGGTCGCCTTCATCGAGCAAGTCTTGACGCCGACGCTGCACCCAGGCCAGGTGGTATGCCTAGATAACCTCAACGTGCACAAGGCCGAGCGCGTTCGCGAGCTCATCGAGAGCTGATCGAAGCGGCCGGATGCAGACTGCTTTTTCTGCCCCCGTACTCGCCTGACTTCGATCCCATCGAACAGGCGTGGAGCAAGCTCAAGACGCTCCTGCGCGGCACCGGCGCTCGTACCAAAGACACACTCGGTGCCGCGCTGCACGATGTCCTTGAATCCATCACCGCTCAAGACGCGAGCGGCTGGCTTAGTCACTGCGGTTATGCCTCAAACTGAATCGAGAACCGCTCTAGGTAGCCGCCCTGGTTCCAACTCGGTTCCGGGTATAGGCATGTCTGATTGCGGTTCCATGTATAATACATGTATATTAACTGTATCGTACATAAAAGAGGAGTCATGTCGGTTAAGAGAAACCGGGCTGCGGCTACAGACGTGGCCGTCGCGGCGGGCGCGGTGGAGTGGACGCGAAAGAATATGGAAATGGACGCGGCAAAGCTCGAGGCTGCACGTCGCATCCTTGGCGTGCGTACAGAGAAGGAAA
>JBBSHV010000244.1:0-4255 GCA_038232435.1 Gemmatimonadales bacterium
CGACGTGCGGGTCGGCCGCTCTTGTGCCGCGGATTCGGTGGCCGTTGAGATCGGGTTCGTCATCAGGCTGGTGCTCGGCGTCTGAACGGCGTGAGAGATTGGTAATGTACCGGTAAAGCGAGACCATCGCGACGGCGCCGCTCCTTCGCGTTCTGGGCAAACTGGCCCGGCCGTTATATTTGAGGGCTATCCTGGAACCCCTAAAGCCCTGAATGAAGCTCCAGCACATCCGCAACTTCTGCATCGTCGCGCACATCGATCACGGCAAGTCCACGCTCGCCGACAGGCTTATCGAGGCGACCGGGACGATTCAGCGGCGCGAGATGAAGGCGCAGGTGCTTGACACGCTGGACCTGGAGCGCGAGCGCGGCATAACCATCAAGCTCAACGCCGTTCGCATGGGCTACACCGCGGCCGATGGCTCCGTGTACGAGCTCAATCTCATCGATACGCCGGGCCACGTGGACTTCACGTACGAGGTCTCCCGCTCGCTCGCCGCCTGCGAGGGAGCCATCCTCGTCGTCGATGCGTCGCAGGGGATTCAGGCGCAGACGCTGTCCAATCTCTTTCTGGCCATGGACGCCGGACTGGAGATCGTTCCGGTGCTCAACAAGATAGACCTGCCCGGTGCAGAGCCCGAGCGCCGGCGCCAGGAGATCGTGGATCTGCTGGGCGGAGATCCGGAGCGCGTCCTGAGCGTCAGTGCCAAGGAAGGCATCGGCATCCCTGCCCTGCTCGAGGAGATCGTCAGGCGCGTACCACCGCCGGAGGGCGACGCCGACGCCCCGCTCCGCGCACTCATCTTCGACTCGTACTACGACCGTTACCGCGGCGCCATCCCCAGTGTGCGCGTCGTGGACGGCGAGCTGCGCCCGGGGATGAAGATTCGCTTCGGGGCGGTCGGCGGCGAGACGTACGACGTGGAGGAAGTTGGCTATCACCAGCTACGTCAGGTCAAGACCGACGCTCTTGGACCGGGTGAAGTTGGCTATGTTGTGGCCAACGTCAGGCATGTGAAGGAGACACGCGTGGGCGACACGGTGTTCGACGCGGCCTCACCGGAAGGCGAGCCGCTCCCCGGATATCAGGACGTGCACTCGATGGTGTTCGCCGGGCTGTATCCCACCGACACCACGCAGTACGAGAACCTGCGCGACGCGCTCGCCAAACTTCAGCTCAACGACTCGTCGCTCAATTACGAGCCCGAAACTTCGACCGCGCTCGGTTTCGGTTTCCGCTGCGGCTTTCTGGGCCTGCTGCACATGGAGATCGTGCAGGAACGGCTGGAACGCGAGTTCACGCTGGATCTGGTCACCACTGTTCCGAGCGTGGAGTACCACGTGAAGCACACCGACGGTGAGATCGAGCTCATCGAGAATCCGTCGCGCATGCCGCCCGCCGCCGTAATCGAGTGGGTGGATGAGCCGTTCGTGAAGGCGCGCATCGTCACGCCGAGCGAATACATCGGACCGATCATGACACTCGGAACCGAGCGGCGCGGCATATACAAGAACATGTCGTACATCGATCAGGCGCGCGTCGAGTTCGATTGGGAATTCCCGTTGGCGGAGATCATTCTCGACTTCTTCGATCGTCTCAAGACCGTGAGCCGCGGTTATGCGTCGCTGGACTACGAGATGTTGGAATATCGCCGCAGCGATCTGGTCAAGCTGGACATGCTGATCAACGGCGAGCCGGTCGATGCGTTCTCGGTGATCATCCATCGAGACAAGGCGTACGACTGGGGTCGTAAGATCGCCGACAAGCTCAAGGATCTGATTCCGCGGCAACTGTTCGAGGTCGCCATCCAGGCCGCCATCGGCACCAAGGTCGTCGCGCGCACCACGGTGAAGCCGCTGCGCAAGGACGTGCTCGCCAAGTGCTACGGCGGCGACATCAGCCGCAAGCGCAAGCTGCTCGAAAAG
Source organism: Gemmatimonadales bacterium (assembly GCA_038232435.1). Taxonomy (GTDB): domain Bacteria; phylum Gemmatimonadota; class Gemmatimonadetes; order Gemmatimonadales; family Gemmatimonadaceae; genus Fen-1247. The sequence goes on from JBBSHV010000244.1 coordinate 1,926, forward strand.
CAGAAGGAAGGAAAGAAGCGCATGAAGCAGGTGGGATCAGTCGAGATTCCGCAGGAGGCGTTCCTGGCCGTGCTACAGGTCGACTGAACCGTGCGGTCGCTCGTTGTGCAGACGAGCTTCATCGGCGACGTCATTCTCACCACTCCACTTCTGGCGCGACTGGCCCAGGATGGCGATGTGGCTGTCGTGACAACTCCCGCGGGCGCGACACTGCTCGCTTCGCACCCGGCAGTCGATCGCGTCATTGTATACGACAAGCGCCTGCGTGATCGCGGCGCAGCGGGCTTTCTGCGTATCGCGCGCATGGCTCGTGGTACCACGCATGACACAACCCGTGCTTATCTGGCGCAAGGGTCAACGCGCAGCGCTTCACTAGCGCTTGCCGTGGGGTGCGGCGAGCGCGTGGGCTTCACCACCTCGGCGGGCAAGTGGCTGTACACCGAGCGCGTTGAATATCGCGATGATTGGCACCACGCGCGCCGGCTCCTCTCCCTCGCCGATGTCGCGCTGGCTGCCACCGCGAACGACGTCCGCGACGACGACGTCCGCCCGAGACTGTATCCCACCGAGGAGGACGTGGCCGCGGTAGATTCGCTAGTTCAGCATCACGAACGTCCATTTGTCGCGGTCGCGCCCGGAAGCGTGTGGGCGACCAAGCGGTGGCCCAAATTCGGAGAGCTGTCGCGGCTATTGTCGGAGGAGTACGACGTTGCGATCGTGGGCGGCGCGGCCGACGCGGAGGCGGCCGCGGAGATTCGGCGCTTCGTACCGGCCGAGCGAGTCATTGACGCCGCTGGTAACTTGTCTCTACTTGGCTCAGCGGAGCTTATCCGGCGGTCGCTCGCGATCGTGACGAACGACTCCTCGCCTCAGCACCTCGCTTCGGCCATGGGAACGCCGACGGTCACCGTATTCGGGCCGACGGTACCCACGTTCGGGTTCGGTCCGCTGGCGCCAGGCTCGCGCACCGCTGGAGTGGATGATCTCGCCTGCCGCCCATGCGATCGGCATGGGCCTGAGCGATGTCCGCTGGGCCACTGGCGCTGCATGAATGACATTACACCCAACCAGGTGAACCGTATGATTCGATCGGTGATCGGCGCGGAAACCGTGCGATGAGTCAGGAGCAGTTCATTGTGGGCGTCGATCTTGGCGGTACCAACATCGTCGTTGGCGCAATGCCTATCGACGGTAGCCGCGAGATCGGTATGCGCACCGTTCCCACGCGCGCGGACCTGGGCGCCTCGGGTGTCGCGGACCGGATCGCGACGATGATCGAGACCGTAGTGCTGGAGGTACAGCGTGAGACGGGCGCCGAGCGAGACGACATACTCGGCGTCGGCATCGGCTCACCCGGGCCGCTCGATCGTGAGCGCGGCGTTGTGATCGTGACACCCAATCTCGGCTGGCGCGACTACCCGCTGCGCGACGAAGTCGCCAGCCGCGTCTCAATGCGCGCCACGCTGGACAACGACGCCAACTGCGCAACTCTGGGCGAATGGTGGCGCGGCGCCGCGCGCGGTGGTCGCAACGTGATCGGCATGACCCTTGGCACTGGCATCGGCGGTGGCCTTGTTCTGGACGGCCGGCTGTACCACGGCGCGTCCGATGCCGCCGGTGAGATCGGGCACACTTCGATCGACTCCAACGGACGCCGCTGCAAGTGCGGCAACTACGGCTGCCTCGAAGCGTATTGCTCCGGGCCGGCGATCGCCGAGCGCGCGCGCGAAGCGATGGAGAGCGAGACCAGCGCAGCGATGCTTGCGCTCGTAGACGGCGACGTGTCCATGCTCACCGCGCACGTCGTGTACGAGGCCGCGCGACAGGGCGACCTCGTTGCACGCGGAGTTGTGCGCGATACGGCGCGTTTTCTGGGCACCGGAATCTCCAATCTCATCAACATCTTCAACCCCGACACCGTCGTTCTGGCGGGCGGCGTGACCCAGGCCGGCGAAGCGCTGCTTGACCCACTCTGCGCGGAAGTGAAGCGGCGCGCGTTCAAGCCGTCGGTGGAAGCATGCCGCATCGTGCTCGGGCAGCTACCCATTTCGGCGGGCGTTGTCGGTGCGGTCGCAACATTCAAACAGCAGGTGTTGGGATCTATTTAATGCGCCGCCGCGTTGGCGTGATCGGCACCTTTGTGTGGGACGAGATCCATGGCCGGGATCCGGCGCAAGCGCCGATTCAGGAATGGGGTGGCATCACGTACGCGCTTGCCGCACTGGACGCAGCACTGGCTGATGATTGGGAGATCGTACCGATCATCAAGGTCGGCAGTGATCTGGCGCTCGCCGCGCGCGACTGGATCAGCGCGCTTCGACGTCTGGCAC
>JBBSHV010000245.1:0-4237 GCA_038232435.1 Gemmatimonadales bacterium
GAATCGGGGAGATCCAAACCGTCAGTCGTGATTCGCGATCACGTCGATGTACTTCAGCCCCGATCCGGTGTTGAACAGCACAACCTTGTCGCTCGGCGTCAGGAAACCTGACGTTAGAAGTTTGTTGTAGCCGACCAGCGAAGCTGCTCCTTCCGGTGCCGCGAAGACGCCCTCTTTCGAGGCTAGCGTGGAGACCGCTTGCAGCATCTCATCGTCGGTGGCCGTGATCGCCGTGCCGTTGCTCTTCCGCAGGATGTCGAGAATTACATAGTCGGCGTACGCCTTTGGCACTCGCAATCCAGCGGCAACTGTATGCGCGTTGTGCCAGAACTCCGACACGGGCTGGTGCTCATCCCATGCCTTTGGAATCGGTGCGCACCCTGCCGCCTGGACCGCGATCATCTTGGGACGCTCACTTCCGATCCAGCCGAGGTACTGCATCTCCTCAAAGGCCTTCCACATGCCGATGAGTCCGACACCGCCACCGGTCGGGTAGAAGATCGCGTCCGGCAGCTTCCAGTCCAACTGCTCGGCCACTTCGTATCCCATCGTCTTCTTGCCTTCGACACGGAACGGCTCCTTCAGTGTCGATATATCGAACCATCCCTCAGCCTGCTTGCGCTCATTGACGATCCTGGCGCAGTCGCTGATGAGACCGTCGACCAGAGTCACGTTGGCGCCATACTGCTCACACTCCACGCGATTGGCCATGGGGACGTCCACCGGCATGAAGATATGTGCCTCGATATCGGCGGCGGCGGCATATGCTGCCAACGCACTTGCCGCATTACCAGCTGACGGAATCGCGATCTTCGTGATGCCGTACGCCTTGCACATCGTGACAGCCGCGCACAGGCCGCGCGCCTTGAATGAGCCGGTTGGATTGAGCCCTTCATCCTTGATGTACACGTTCGGATTGTGCCGGCTCCGCAGCATGGGTGTGAAGCCCTCGCCCAGCGATACCGGCTCGACATCTGGCAGAACGTCGGCATAGCGCCACATGCTCGCGACACGCCCGACCAGGGAATCGCGCGACGGTAGGCCGCGGTAGGGCTCCAGATCGTAACGCGCGTACAGCGAGCCGCCGTCCTTGGGACACAACGTCTGCGGCTCATCGGCACTGACGTGCTCGCCGCATTTGGTACATTCAAAGTAGAGAAGAGCCGCCATGTCAATCGAGTTCCAGAAGTTGCCGTTCAACGTCGCGCAATGCGCCTTTCACAGATCGCATTTTACATGGTACAACACTGGCGCGCTCTTCGGCAAGCCGCCGATGCGAGCGGCCGCCTGGTCAATCATCGCTTCGGCGCTTGCAGGTAGCACACCAGCCATCCAAACACGGCAAGTGGAAACAACACGAGTAGCAGCAGCACGTCGCAAATTCGATCTATGGCTGGGGATGTCTTCATGAGCTACGCGGCAGAAGCTGTCGGCGAGAGAGATAGTTAAAGAATCAAGTATCGGTACGCGATAGGTCGCACCAGCAGCTATGGCTTCGAGCTAGTGGCCAATTGGAGAGCGTTAGACTATATCTTTCAGTGTACCGAACGCTCGGTACGCTGAACGGATTACCGATTACCGACTCATCGCGTGATTACCTACTCGAACGCCCCGCGCCATGTGACCGTAGCGGTAGTTCAAGCGGAAGTCGGCCCCGACGTACAGTCGACGCTCGAGCGAACCGCCGATGGGGTGCGCGACGCCGGTCGCGCGGGGGCCGAGCTGGTTGTCTTTCCAGAGACGTGGATTCCGGGCTATCCAGCCTGGCTGGACGTATGTCGTGACACGGCGCTGTGGGATCACGCACCCGTCAAATCCGTGTTCGCGCGAATGGCCCAAGAGAGCGTCGCTGTTCCTGGGCCGACCTTCGATACGCTAGCGGCGATGGCGCGCGACGCGCACGTGACTCTTGTCGTGGGTGTGATCGAACGAGTGGAGGGCGGGCGCGGGCGCGGGACGTTGTACAACAGTCTGCTCACAATCGGCCCTGACGGTGCGCTACTCAACCATCATCGGAAGCTGGTGCCTACGTATACTGAGCGAATGGTCTGGGGACCGGGTGACGCCGAGGGGCTCCGTGCGGTGGACACACCCGCTGGCCGCATCGGAGGACTGATCTGCTGGGAGCACTGGATGCCGCTGGCCCGGCAGGCGCTGCACGAGTCGGGCGAGGACATCCATGTCGCGGCGTGGCCCACGGCGCACGAGATGCACCAGGTTGCAAGTCGCCACTATGCGTTCGAAGGACGTTGCTACGTGCTCGCCGCTGGCGCGCTGATGCGTGCGTCGGTGCTCCCGCCACAGCTGGAGCCGCATCCGGAGCGCGTGAGCCGGGCGGATCAGTGGGTGATGCGCGGTGGCAGTGCCATCATCGGCCCGGACGGGCGGTACATCGTCGAGCCAGTGTACGACGAGCCACGGATGTTGATCGCCGAGCTGGAGCTGAGCCGAGTGCGCGAAGAGCAGATGACGCTGGACGTGGCGGGGCATTACAATCGACCGGATGTATTTGACTTCAGCACCAGACGCGGAGTGCACAGCACACGTGAACCCGGCGCGGAATCATGATCGTCCACAATAGAGATCCGCGATGTCGTTGCAATATTTAAAAGATGCTGTTACGGAAGACGACCGGGAGAAGCTCATCCGATACGTGCGGCTTCATCTCGGCGATGGCAACGAGGACGCCGGTCGAAAGGAAATCGACAAGGCATGGATCGAGGCGTTGAAGCTGCTGCTCGACGTGCCGCCAGTGGACAGGGAGTTTATCTTTGACACGCTACGCACCAAGGATCCGGCAACGCTCGCGCACCTGTTTTTCGATCTGCACTTTTATCTGGTAAAACGTTCAGGCGAGTGGATTCATGACGGAAATCTCTGACATCTCCAGCGACGACGCGGGTCGCAATCAGCGGCAGCTTCGTCCCGGACTCTGGGACACGGTGAACGAGCGGTATCCCGGCTCCATGATCGACAAGCAGGACTTCGTGCCGCTCGCGCGCCTGGCCAAACCGCTATCGGAGTGCCGAGTCGCGTTCGTGAGTACCGCCGGTGTGCAGCCGCGCGGCACGCTGCCCTTCGATGTGGTTCACCCGGTGGGAGATTACACCTTTCGGCGTGTCCCTTCGTCGGCAATGGTCGAAGATCTGGAGATTCATCAGCTCAAGTATCCGACCATGGGTGCCAATCGCGATCTCAACGTCATCTTCCCCATTGACCGGCTGCGCGAGCTTGCGGCTGACGGAACGATTGGGAGTCTCACGGCGAACTTCTACTCCTTCATCGGCTACAACATGGACGCTGAGCGGTTGGAGCGGACGCTCGCCGAAGACATCGCGGACGCTGTATCCGCGGAGGGCGCCGACATCGCGCTCTGCGCGCCTGCCTGACCCATCTGTCATCAGTCGATCGCGCTCGTGCAGCGCGCCTTGGAGAAGAGAGGAATTGCAACGGTCTCGCCCACAGTGGCGCGAGATGTCACCGAGCACGCCAAACCGCCGCGCGCTGTTTTCCTGCCGTTCATTATGGGGCATCACTTTGGCGTCCCATTCCATCGTGAGCTACAGCGGCGGGTCATCACGGCATGTCTGGACATGGTGGTTACCGCCAGGGAGAGTGGCGAGATCCGGGACCTGCCGCTGACCTGGGCGGCGGCGCGGAAGGAAGCGATCGCGTTAATGGGTAGCTAACGCCCGCCCGGACCATGCAGCGCCCGCGAGGGTATTATTAAAGAACCACTCAACGGGGGGCCATCGTGGCCCGGAACATTCAGCAGGTTTGGCATGCGGCGGTGAATCGAGCCGCGCATCGACGCGCCGGTCGCCTGGCCGCGGTTGCGGGCGCGCTTCTCATCGGTTGCATCACGCGGCCGGTACAGGCACAGGGCTCCGGCGACGGATTTCTCTTTCAGGAGCCGGCCGGGAGCATCGCACTTCGCGGGGGCTTCGCGCGAGCTATCGCTGGCGGCGATCTCTTCTCAGATATTACCCGCCGGCTCACACTTGGTCGTGGCGATTTCAGCGGCCCCACCATCGGAACGGACCTGGCGATTCGTGTCGCTCCTCGGCTCGACGTCGTACTCGGCAGCTCGTACGCGAGCACATCCACTTCGTCCGAGTTCCGCGATCTGGTTGATCAGAACGATGCCGCAATCACGCAGACTACCAGTCTCAAACGCATTCCGGTAATGGCGAGTGTACGCGCATACCTCACGCCGCGCGGCCGATCGGTTGGGCAA
>JBBSHV010000246.1:0-4208 GCA_038232435.1 Gemmatimonadales bacterium
AAGCACCTGAGGTCGTCCGGTGTGATGCAGGGCGTTTTCGGCGCGGGCGAGTCTCCTTCAGCGGAGGCCACCGCCGCTCTCCAATCGTGCACATCCATGGCCGGGCTCGATCTCGCCAGCGTCGTGTCCACGCGCGAGCCGTACGAGTGGGGTGACGCGGCCGCGCCGCACCACGTGATCGCGTATGATTTTGGGATCAAGCGCAACATTCTGCGGCTGTTGGAGCAGAGCGGTTGCCGCGTGACGGTGGTGCCGGCGACCACGCCGGCCGAAGAGGTCTTGGCGCAGCGGCCCGATGGAGTGTTTCTGTCCAACGGGCCGGGCGATCCCGCTGCGATTGAGTACGCGCCGGCGATGGTGCGGACAATCGCCGAGTCGGGCACGCCACTGTTTGGCATCTGCCTCGGGCACCAGCTCATCGGGCTGACGTTTGGCGGGAAGACCGCCAAGATGCCGTACGGCCACCGCGGCGGAAATCACCCGGTGGTCGAAGTCGCGACCGGCCGCGTGCTCATCACGTCGCAGAACCACGGCTTCGCGGTGCAGGGGGACGAGCATGGGAGTCCTGGCGCTGACGCGCTGGAAGTGACCCACGTCAATCTCAATGACCGGAGCATTGAAGGCGTGCGCCATCGCGAGCTTCCGGTATTCGCGGTGCAGTACCATCCTGAGGCAGCGCCGGGGCCGCACGATGCGCAGCCACTCTTCGATGACTTCCTCAGCAGCTTGCGCCGGAATCAGTAAACCCATACATTCCAACGACTTAGCGTTATCACTGGGGTCTTGGAATGACAAAGGCGGACCTCGTTGAGCTCGTCACGACGCACATTGCGCAGACGGCCGGCCCGACGATCTCGAAGAAAGATTGCGCTCGCGTCGTCGATATTTTTCTCGATGCGATAAAGGACGCGCTCAAAGAACAGAAGAACATCGAGGTGCGCGGATTCGGGACTTTCAAGATCCGGCGCCGCAAGCCACGCATGGCGCGCAATCCGCGCACCGGTGATCCGGTGGAAGTGGCCGCGCGGCCGGTCCCGGTTTTCAAGCCGTCCAAGGAGCTCAGGGCGCTGATCTCCGGCATCGACGTGTCGGAACTATCCGACGCATAGGCGCCGCAGCCGCACATGGATACAACGGTGGACATAACGGTACGGCTCTTCGCCGCCTACGCAGACGCGGTCGGCGCGTCTCATACCACCGTCCGGGTGCCGGAGCCGGCCACCGTAGGCACACTCAGAACGGCGCTCGCCTCGCTCTCCAGCCGGCTTCCTCCGCGTCCGATTATCGCCGTTAACGCCGAGTACGCTGGCGACGAGCAGCGGATCACCGAGCGGGACGAGGTCGCGGTGATCCCGCCGGTGTCGGGCGGGTGATGCACTCGCACGTGGGTCCCGAGCCTATCGACGTTGCGCGTATCACCGAGATGGTCATGCGTGCCGGCAATGGCGGGATAGCCACGTTTATTGGGACTGTGAGGGACTTCGCCGACGGCTCCGCGGTGGTCGGGATGGAGTATTCAGCGTATCTCCAGATGGCGCGAAAGGAGCTGGCGGCGATCGTGGCGGAAGCCGCTGCGGCGGCTCCGGAAACGGATATCGCGGCTGTGCACCGCATCGGCGAGCTCACGGTTGGCGACGTCAGCATCGCCATCGCGGCGGGACACGCACATCGCGGCCCGGCTTTTGACGCATGCCGCTACGTGATTGAAGAAGCCAAGCGACGCGTCCCCATCTGGAAGCGGGAGCACTACGCCAGCGGCCGATCGGAGTGGGTGGTACCGCCGCACGCGCCAACCGACGCGCCGGCGGCTGCACCCCCGCGCGGAGACTGAGCGTGCGCGACGGCTTCGGACGCAGCATCGAGTATCTGCGAATATCGATCACGGATCGGTGCAATTTTCGTTGCGTGTACTGCATGCCCGAGCGCGGCCTGGACTGGTTGCCCAAGCCCAATCTGCTCACCGACGCCGAGATCGTGTCCATCGTCTCCCAGTTCGCGCCGATGGGGCTCCGCAGGCTTCGAATTTCCGGCGGCGAGCCAACGATTCGCCCGGGGCTTGCGGCGCTCGTCTCACGCATTCGCAACGTCGCCGACATTGAAGACATCGCGCTCTCCACCAACGGGGTACGGCTTCCAGCGATGGCCGACGAACTGCGTGCGGCCGGGATCAATCGGCTCAACATCAGCGTGGATTCGCTTCGCGCCGACCGCATCGCCGCGATCGCGCGGCGCAGTCTCGCCTTCGATCCGGTGCACGTGGCGAGAGTGTCGATCGCGGCCGGTTTCGACCCGGTCAAGCTGAACATGGTGGTGATGCGCGGCGTCAACGACGACGAGATCGTGGACGTGGCGCGGCTCACACTCGAGCTTCCGATCCACGTGCGCTTCATCGAGCTGATGCCCGTGGGCGACATGCGCGACGTGACGCAGGACCATGCCGTTCCATCGGCCGAGGTTCTCGCGCGCGTGTCGGACGCGATCGGCGAGCTGATACCCGATGTCGGTCCCGCGCTCGGCAACGGACCGGCGCGCTACTATCGCGCCCCCGGTGCCGCCGGGACGATCGGGGTGATCACGCCGCTGACACACAGTTACTGCGCGTCGTGCAACCGCGTGCGACTCACCGCCGACGGGCGCCTTCGCACCTGCCTGTTTGGAGATCACGAAGTGGATCTGCGCACGCCGTTGCGCGCCGGTCTCGCGCTGGCTCCATATCTGGTGCAAGCGCTTCGTGACAAGCCCGAGGCACACGAGCTGCTGCAGCTACGCACGGGTGGCCTTGTCGCCCTCTCGCAAACAGGGGGATAGCCGCCTAAGTTATGCGCTGGGCCACTCGCCAACTTACGCGCTACGTTGCGTGCTACGTTGCGTGATAGAGTCACCCAGCTTTTCTCTCACGGTTCGCCCAATTCATTCGCATACCTAATGGTCAATAAAATCACGGTCGTCGGGGCTGGTAACGTCGGTGCAACCACCGCGCAGCGTCTGGCCGAGAAAGAGCTTGCACGGCAAGTAGTGATGATCGACGTCGCCGAAGGCATCCCGCAGGGAAAGGCGTTGGATCAGTGGGAGTCGGCTCCGATCGAAGGCTTCGATTCGCGCGTGATCGGCACCAACAGCTACGACGAAACCGCCGGATCGGACATCGTCGTGATCACCGCAGGTATCGCACGCAAGCCGGGAATGTCGCGTGATGATCTGCTCAACACCAATGCGGGCATCGTCAAGCAGGTAGCTGAGCAGGTGAAAGCAACGTCACCCGACGCCATCATCATCATGGTATCCAACCCGCTCGACGTGATGTGTTACGTCGCGCTCAAGGTGACTGGTTTTCCGCGGGAGCGTATTATCGGAATGGCGGGTGTGCTCGATACCGCCCGCTACCGTAGCTTCCTGGCCGAAGCTGCCGACGTCTCCGTACGCGACATTCAGGCGATGGTGCTCGGCGGGCATGGCGATACGATGGTGCCGCTGGTTTCGTACACATCGGTGAGCGGCATTCCCATCTCGCAGCTGCTGTCCAAGGAAAAGCTCGATGCCATTGTGGAGCGCACGCGCGGCGGCGGCGCCGAAATCGTGAAGCATCTCAAGACAGGCTCCGCGTACTACGCGCCCTCGGCCGCCGCGGTGCAGATGGTTGAGTCGATAGTGCTGGATCAGAAGCGGATCCTACCGTGTGCCGCGTGGTTGACCGGCGAGTACGGGATGAACGATCTGTTCCTCGGCGTGCCATGCAAGTTGGGCAGCGCCGGACTGGAGAAGATCTACGAGGTCGAGCTGACGGATGATGAGCGCGCCGCGTTGCAGAAGAGCGCCGACGCGGTGCGCGAGCCGATGCAGGCCGTCAAACTCTAGGAGATCATGAGCCGGGCACAGGGGTTCTGGCGATCAGCTATTGGGAAGAAGGTCGTGATGGCCGTGACTGGAATTATCGGGATCGGCTTCGTGATCGGGCATCTCGCCGGCAACCTGCTCGTTTATAGGGGGGCCGCGGCGCTCAATGGATACAGTCGTTTTCTGCACAGCACTGGCGAGCTGCTCTGGATCGTCCGGATCGTGCTTATTGCCGCGCTCATCCTGCATGTATTGGCGGCGTACTCGCTGACGCGGATGAACAACGCCGCGCGGCCGCATGCTTACGTTCGGCGCGAGCCGCAGGTTTCCACGCTTGCCTCGCGCGTGATGCGGTGGGGCGGCGTGCTGCTGCT
>JBBSHV010000247.1:0-4205 GCA_038232435.1 Gemmatimonadales bacterium
CACGACGCAACAGATGGGACGAATTGTCCCATACGGCTCGCGTAGTCAGTCCCCTTTTGTGAAACCTGGCCACCCGCCCCGAAGGGCCGTATAGCGGGTCACGTAATGGAGCAACCCTGCCGACACTTGCCACCAGCGTACACTCATGCCGCCTCCCTCGTCACGATCCCTCTACTATACTGGACCCTACGGCTTGACTGTTGCTCCCGTGTACAGCGCACCGCAGCCCCGGAACAGCCAGTGATTGCACCGGCGCTGATGGCCACTGTAACCGTCCGGTCACGCGCCTTGAGCCTGCTTTCGCGTCAGCATAACTTGCCCACCACCTCTCAATTACAATGAAGAATATTCTCGTAACCGGCGGAGCCGGCTTCATCGGCTCGCACGTCGTCCGGGCATTTCTGGCCGACGGCGCGTCTGTTACCGTCCTGGATGATCTGTCATCCGGTAAGCGCGGCAACCTTCCCGATGGCGTCGCGCTCATCGAGGACGATGTCCGCTCACCGTCCGCCGCGCACCTGGTAAAGGATGGCGCGTTTGATGTCATCTGCCATCTGGCCGCGCAGATTGACGTGCGCAAGAGCGTTGATGATCCCATGTTCGACGTGTCGGTCAACATCGGCGGATCGCTCAACCTCCTGGAAGCGATCAGGAACGGCCGCAAGAAGTCCACCCGCTTCGTCTTCTCCTCCACCGGCGGCGCGCTGTATGGTGATGTCGACACGCTCCCAACGCCGGAAGACTTCGCCAAGGAGCCACAGTCACCGTACGGAAACGCCAAGCTCGCCGTCGAGCACTACATGGCCTACTACGCACGCGTGCATGGCATGGACACTGTCGCCCTGCGCTACGGCAACGTGTACGGCCCACGCCAGGACTCACACGGCGAGGCCGGTGTCGTCGCCATCTTCTGCGAGCGCATCCTCGCCGGCCGGCAGCTCACGGTCTTCGGTGACGGCGAGCAAACCCGCGACTACGTGTACGTCGGCGACGTCGCCAATGCCAACCGGCTTGCCGCCACGCTGCCCCTCCCGGCCCCGGGCGGCATCGATGCGCGCGCCTTCAACGTTGGCACGGGCATCGAGACCAGCGTCATCGACCTCGCGACCATGCTGCGTGACGCATCGGGAAGCGACGCGCCAATAGAGCACGCGCCCGCGCGCGCGGGCGAAGTGAGCCGCTCCGCCCTCCTGCCCGCCAAGGCTGAGCGGGTGCTCGGCTGGCGTCCCCAGGTCACCATCCAGCAGGGTGTCGCTGACACGTATCAATGGTTCGCGAACGAGCACAACGCAATGCGCGAGACCGTCCGGGGCCGCTAGCCCGGACGTGTCCCGAGCAATGCGCGCGTACATAACGCGCGAGTACGGCTCGTTGCCACTTGATCCATTATCAGAGACTCTCACATAGTGTCACAATCGCGAGCGCGCGCCCCCCAGTACGGCGGCGCGACAAAGATCGCAGCCGCTGTCATCGTGGCCCTCCTTGCCGCCTGGTGGGTCGCGTACGAGCTCGCTCTCCCGCTGTCCTCAGACCAGGGAATATTCGTCTGGGGCGGCCACGTCATTCGTCGCGGCGGTGTCATGTACCGCGATGCATGGGATGTGAAAGGGCCGTTCGTGTTCTATCTCGCGGCACTTTCGGAAGCTGTGTTCGGACGAAACGAGTGGGGTTTCCGCGCGTTCGATGTGATCTGGCAGTTCGCCGCTCTACCACTCGTGTTCGCGACCAGCCGCCGCCTCGGCGCGGACAGGATCGGCGCCGCCGCTGCATCCCTGCTGTATCTGACGTGGTACACCACGCTCAACTACGAGGGGACAGCGCAGGGCGATGGCTGGGTAGCCATCCTGCTCTGCCTCGTTGCGTTCCTGCTGCTACGCACGCGCCGTCCGTCCGGCGCCACGCTGTGGTCGTGCGGACTGATCCTGGGCGTCTGCTGTCTTTTCAAGCCGACGTACGGGATGTTTCTCTTCATGCCCGTGCTGTACATCCCTGACCTGCCGGTGACTGTCCCCGCGTGGCGAACGTGGCTCGCGCGGGTGGCGCTGATCGCCGTGGGATTCGCCATACCGCTTGCGCTCGCGGTGCTCTTCTTCCTAGCGCACGGAGCGCTTCGGGACTTCTACGAATCCTACATTGGATACAACCTGTCCGTGTATTCCGCAAAGGATTCGTTCTCCTGGCCGGTGCGGCTGTGGATGATGTTCCACATGTCGGTCCTGTCGTTTCGCTTCTTCATCCCCGTGCTACTTGCTGTCGCGGGGTTGGTCACCGTGGCGCGACGGATTCCGCGCGACGCGGTCATGGTCACGGCATGGATCCTCGCCACACTCGTGAACGTGCTGATCCAGGGAAAGCTCGTTTACCTGTATCAGTGGATTCCGTTTTACCCGGCGCTTGCGGTCGCGGCAGGCGTCGGGATCTCAGTGGTCATCGTGCGCTATCGCGCCATGAAGCAGCGGTCTCAGCGGCCGCGCCTCCTCGCGTGGGCGGCCGGAGCCGCGGCGGTCCTGGCGGTCGCCATCGTTGCAGGCCACGCCGCACTAAATGTGGGCCAGTGGACCCTCTACGCGCTCGGTCGCTCCCCGCGGGCCGATTACGCTTTTGAGGAGTATGGTTTTTTCGGAGACCATCCCGGATCAGTCTCGGACGTGAGCCGCTACGTCGCCGCGCGCACCTCGCCAGATGACGTCGTTCTCTTCACCAACACCTTCGCGCTGGGCAACTTCCTCAGCGATCGGCCCAGCCCGAGCAGGCTCGCGAGCAATACGCGGACCTTCTTCGATGCACCGGGTTCGTCATACTTCAAACGGTACCGGACCGAGATACTGCGGGCTGTCGCCGAGCACCCGCCCGTCTACGTCGTCGCTGCCGACGAACAGGTATGCCGGCTCGACCCGTTCCAGCGCACGTACTGCATCGAACGCTTCCCGGCGCTGTACGCGTGGCTCCTCGCGAACTACCGCCTGGAGTCGCACATGGGCCAGTTCAACATCTGGCGCCGAACATCGTGAGCTATACCGACCACAGCGGCGGCCACATCGTCCCGCCGCCGCACCCATTGCTCCTTGCTGGTGTAGTGCCATCTGATGCGAAGTATTCCAGCCTGCCCAACCTGATCAACTAATCCGATTCGTGCAGAGCTCAGAACACATCTTTACCGTCGATGTAGAGGACTACTTCCAGGTTTTCGCCTTCGAGGGCGTCGTGAACCGAGCAGCGTGGGACTCGTATCCGTCCCGCGTCGCCCGCAACACGGAAATCATCCTGGATCTCATGGCCCGCCACGGGGCGACTGGCACGTTCTTCGTTCTTGGCTGGGTGGCGGACAAGCACCCCGATCTGGTCCGTCGCATCGCGGGCGCGGGCCACGAAATCGCATCCCACGGATGGTGGCACCGCAAAATCACGTCGCTCACGCCCAAGGAATTTCGTGAGGACGCCTACGCCGCCCGCTGCATGCTGGAGCAGGTGACCGGACACCCAGTAATCGGGTACCGCGCACCCAGCTTCTCCATCACGCCCGGACACGAGTGGGCGTTCGACGTTCTGCTCGAGACGGGTCACAGATACGATTCGAGTCTCTTCCCCATTCGGCGGATGAATTACGGATATCCCACAACGCCGCCGATTCCGCACCTCATCCACCGCGCCTCGGGCGACCTGGCGGAGTTCCCGCTCGCGACCACCATGATGGCGGGGCGAAAGATTCCGGCCGCCGGTGGCGGATACTTCCGGCACTTCCCGTACGCGATCACGCGAAGATGCTTTCGTGAGCACGCCACGGCCGGAATCCCAGCCGTATTCTACATCCATCCCTGGGAGGTCGACGTGGATCAGCCGCGCATGGACGTCCCGTTCCTGACCTCGGTACGTCACTACCGCAATATCCCCAAATCGCTTGCGCGCCTGGATCGGCTCCTGACTGATTTCCGCTTTACCTCGGTGGCGAAACGGCTCGCGAGTGACGGCAAGTGGTTCGGCGAGCCGATACATCCGGGCGCCACATCCAGCTATCCCCGCGCGGGGGCCCGCGGATGACTCTGACGGTCTCTCAATACCAGGGAAACGGCGCGGACTGGGACGCATTTGTCCGCGCTCAACCCGGGTGGACGCACTTCCACCTGCACGGCTGGCGCGGCATCATGCAGCGCGTTCTGGGTCACGACACCCCCTATCTGGTGGCGATCCAGGACGGACACATCGCC
>JBBSHV010000248.1:0-4169 GCA_038232435.1 Gemmatimonadales bacterium
CATCAACTCGCTTCTGTAAAGCTGGTTGAGGACTTCCGGCGCATTTTCGAGATACCCGTCTTCGGCGAGCGCGCGCTGCGCCGCAACGTTCGCCTCGGCCAGCGCACCCCTGAGGCGCAGTAGTCTACTCAGTGTGCTCCAGGCGCGGGCCAGCGATGGCTGGATCGCTACAGCTGTTCTCAGGTCCTGCTCGGCCACGCGCAACTGCGCCTCAGACTGTGCCGATCCCGCGGCGTCATTGACTACTCCCTGCCAGAGAATCGTCCCCTGGAGCTCGAGCGCGTACGGATTTCGCGGCGCGAGGCGAAGTGCACGACCGGCATGACTCAACGCGATCTGGAGCACCTGGCTCTGCGCTGAGTCAGGCGAAAGCCCCGCGACATCCAACATCACCCACCCGCGTGTGACCACCGGCTGTACCCATTTTGGATCGGCGGACTCCGCCTGCGACAACAGCGAATCGGCCTGTCGCAGGAATCCGAGCGCGTCGGTCGCATCACCGGAGTGTTCCTGCGTAGTGATGGCCTTGGCCCGATCACGAGCATCCTCCGCTCGTAATAGCAGCTCGCGCGCCGGTGCGCTGCTGGTGCCCTGCTGCACTTCGCGCAACCGGATTACCTGACCGAGACGCCTGCGCAACAGGTCCGCGACCTGCTGCGCGACACCATCTTCGAGTGCGAAGAGGTCAGTCACCGGCCGCTCGATGGTGCGACTCTCGAGGTGGCTTCCGGTCGCTGCATCCAGCAGATCAACGGTGACTCGCACCTTGTCACCCGAGCGTTGGACGCTTCCTTCGACGACGCTTCCAACGTGCAGCGCCGCCGCCACGCTGTCCAGACTGACGGGGTGGTCGCGGTACGGCCGCACGCCGTTGCGTGAGACAACGTTAAGCGCCGGTACCGCGCTCAGCTCGCGAATGAGGCCCTCGGTCAAACCGTTTGCGAGATAACCCATGTCCCGATTGGGACTGTTGTCGTCGAAGTACATGACGGCGATCCGCGACTGATCGATTGGCACTACAGCTGGCACTACAGCGTTGGATCGGGCGCCGAGCCGCGGGATGTGCGAGGTAAGGAGCATCAGTCCGCCGATCACGATCGCTGCGGCTGCGATAATCGATGCGATGCGCGCGTGCCGGCGACGAGGACGTGCGACGAGCACTGCGGGTGCGGCAGCGCCGGCGGTGCGGATTGCATCCCTGAACTGTGCGGCGTTGGTGAAGCGGTCGGCGGGGGCCTTGGCCATCGCCTTGTGGATTACCTTCTCCAGCGCCACGCTCACCGTGGGACGCACGGGGCGCAGCAACGGGACGGTGTCGATCATGTGGCGCGCCATCACTGCCTGCCCGTTTATGCCGCTGAACGGCGGTTGGCCGCTCAACATCTCGTACAGCACGCAGCCCAGGCTGTAGATGTCGCTGCGTCCGTCAACCGTTCCGCCGGCGGATTGTTCCGGGCTCATGTACGCCGCTGTGCCCAGCGCGACGCCTCGCTCGGTCAGCCTATCGCTACCGGCCGTCTCCGCCAACTGTGCGATGCCGAAGTCGGCCACCATCGCTCGCCCGTGCGCCAGGAGGATGTTGCCCGGCTTTATATCGCGGTGTACCAGTCCTTGCTGGTGTGCGTAGGCAAGGGCGTCGGCGACTTCGCACGCGATCGATGTCGCGTCATAAACGGGAATCTGCAGCTCGCGCGCTATTCGGTGCGCGAGCGATTCCCCTTCGACGTATGGCGTGACGAAGTAAGGGATGTCGCCAACACGTCCCGAGTCGAAAACGGGAAGGATGTTGGGATGCTGTAACCGCGCGGTGATGTGGATCTCGCGAGCGAACCGCGCTTCGCCAATGAACGGCGCGAGTTCAGGGTGCAGCATCTTTACGGCAACCCTGGACCCGTGACGTAAATCGTGGGCCAGGTAAACCGTAGCCATGCCACCGCGCCCGATCTCCCGCTCTATCACGTAGCGATCGGCGAGAGTACCGGTCAGGCCTACCGTAACATCCGGAGCATCTGGCAGAACCTTCTCCGAGAGAAGTGGGACTCTCTATAACATAGGGGAGATTCTGGCGCATGACTAGCAGGATGCGGAAAAACTGATTATGACGACGACTTTCCTGCGTGAGGACGAGGAAGACCAGTATCCGTGCGTACGGGCGCGGTGCATGTAGCCCGCCGATCGTCTTGCCCCACCCGAAGCCCTCTTCGACGAGGTTTCGCTTGACCTGGCTGATCGCATAGCCCGCGTGGCGCGTCGTGCGGTCATCGACGGCGCTGGTCGACTTGGTCGCATGGATATTCTGGGCCACGTGGGGCGTGGTGTGACAGGCGCGCACGCCCGCGACGAACGCCGGCGTGTCATACCCCTTGTCCGCGCCGATCGTGCGGCGCCGCGTCGTGGGTTCCATCGTCGCCAGCATCTCGACCGCCGCGTCCCGCTCGGCCTCATAGCCCGGGGCGCGCACGTCGGTGGCGACGATCAAGCCGTGCCGATTGTCCATGATCACACTGCCCAGATGCGCCAGCGCGCTCGCCGTGCCGTGGCTCTTACGTGCCAGGCGGGCGTCGGGATCGGTGACCGATTCGTGGGTGACATTCGACCGGGTCTCCCCCCGGAAGTTCACCGTGGGATTCTTCGGATCCCCATCCGAGGGCGGCGGCGTGGGATCGTCCTTCGGCCGAAAACTCTTCTGGCTCGCCCACGCCTCGAGCAGCGTGCCGTCGACGGTGAAGTAATCATGGGATAGCAGGCCGCGCTGCTCCGCCGCCTTCAGCACTTCCTGGAGAAACGCCTCGGCGATGTTCCCCTCGAGCAGCCGGTCGCGGTTCTTCGTGAACACCGTCGGCACTCACACCGCATCATCCGGGTTCAGGCCGACGAACCAGCGGAAGAGCAGGTTGTAGTTGAGCTGCTCGATCAACTGGCGCTCGCTCCGAATCGTGAAGAGGATCTGAAGCAGCAGCGCCCGCAACAGACGCTCAGGCGGGATGGACGGGCGGCCCCTCGTGGCGTACATCGTCTGGAACCGCGGCGAGAGCGCCGCGAGGATCGGATTCACCAGCGCCTGGATCGTGCGGAGCGGATGGTCGGCAGGAATCCGCTCCTCGACCGAGACGTAGCTGAACAGCGTTGTCTGAGGGACATCCGAACCACGCATGGCGCACGCCCATTCTGAGTTACGCCAACATACAACAATCCGGCGAAACCGCGATTACGATTTCATGACTTTTTCAGAGACCTGCTAGAGAAAATGGGTGACATCTTTTAGAGAACGCGCAGGTGCATCGCAACCGCTCTGTCTCTCGTCGAGGACTGCGTATGGCCCGCGACAAGTATCAAGCTGCAGATCAACCCCGCCAAGAGCGCGGTGGCGCACGCTGGGGACCGGCCGTTCTTGAACTTCCGCCTCTTTCGGGTGGTTCCGGGACGGATCGTGAAACGGCGGGTGTCGCTGAAGGCCATTGACAAGATAAAGGCGCGGGTCCGCGAGCTGACAGCGCGGTCCAAGGGGTGGAGTCTGACCGCGACAGTGAGTGCCCTGCGCCGTACCGCCTCCGCTAGCAGGCGCACTTTGGGCTGGCCGAGACGCTCACGCGTCTGCGGACGTCGACCGATGCATTCGTCGTCGTGTGCACGAGCTGATCATCTATCAGTGCCGAAGCGGCCCGAAGCCCTTTCGGGTGCTAGGGACGGACAAACTGTAACAGTCGCCCGTCCCTTTCGGTGAACCCTGCCGCGTTACGGCAGCCCGCGCGCCGGATCGTTTTTTATGAAACCCTGCACAATGGTTATGACTTCGGCCTTCGTCAGCGCTTCGTCGAAGGCCTGCGTTGCGGCAGTTGCTTGCGCCGCCGCGCCACCGATGGCTGACGTGCCGCCGACAGTGGCCGCATCTACTGTCACTTCAGCCGTGCCGTTGAAGATCACGTGCCGTGTGTTGCTTTCGGCAAGCGATACCGGACCGGTGCCGCCCCCATAAATCAGATTGAGCGCGGCGACGACTTCTGCCGGGGGGTTGGCGATGTTGCCGGCGCCGGCAGCTGCAACGCCGCCTCCGCGGATGTATCCACTGAACCGCAGCGTAGTGTCGCCCGGACTGCCTAAGCGGCGGATGCGCCGAATCTTCGAAGCGTGACGAGCTTCGACGGAATGAATGCGGAGCGCGCTTTCCA
>JBBSHV010000249.1:0-4165 GCA_038232435.1 Gemmatimonadales bacterium
ACGGGCGCCTCATGCACCTCGAGTGGCGCCGGGCTCCCGACGACGCGTCGCTGCCGTCCGTTGCCGTCGACCGCGGTCGCGACTCCAGCCCCGTGCCGCTCCGCCGCGCGTTCAAGCGTCAGGGAGTGACCGACGAACTTTTTGGGATGAGCGAGCGCCGGATCGTGGGCGCTAACCACAACTTGCGTGATGACGGTCAGCACCAGCCGATCGTCGCCGGCGGCATGGAGCGCATTGCCCAGCGATTGTTGAATCATGTAGCCGATCCATCCCGCTGTCCCCGCGACCAGCACACCCAGCGGAAGAGGCTCCACGCTGGCACGTGCTTCCTCGTTGCGGACCAACTCATCACCCACCTGTGGGCCGTTGCCATGGACGATGCAGACGCTCCATCCGTCCTGAACCAACTGTACCACTGGTCCGAGACTGGCGCGCGTATGCTCAAACTGGTCGTGGATGGTTGAGCGCTCGCCGGCTGGCGAGAGTGCATTACCGCCAAGCGCGATCACCGCCGTACGCTGACTCGACGGCATCAGCGATGTCCCGCCACGATGATACCGAGCGAGTCGAATGCGACCCCGAAGGCACGAAGATCACTAGAATCAAGCGCGGCGCGCATTCGTGCGTAGATGCGCGACACGTCCGCGTGGAAGCCGCTAACACTATCGGCGGGCTGATTGGGCGGGCGCGCTGGTACCGCGGGAGGTGCCGTCATTGACACGGGGAGGGAGCTGGTAAGGTAAGGGCCGGGATGTGCGTCGAACCACGCGCGCGCGATTGGATCCAACACCTGATCGGGAACGATGAGCGTCGCAGCAGTTCCGGCGCTAACGTAGGCGGTTCCGGCGTGATGCCGGTACGTGATACGTCCGGGTCCGGCCGTGCGCGGTGCGCTGAGCGGATACGTCTCGCTCGTTGAGTATAGATCCACGATCCAGAGGACACCGCCGGCTGTCGGGACTGCTCCCATTGATCGCGACTGCGCGAACATTGGTGCGAGATCACGAACCCGGTCGCGCACGTCGCGCATGCGAACGAGCGCCGCGCCCGGCGGTACGTCGCCCTGAAGTAAGCGGGGATTTTGTTCGGCCCATGCGTGCATCAGCCGCGCGAATCCGTCGCCCAGTCGCGGCGAAGCAATCCTTCTGTTGGGATCGAGAACAACCAACGCTCCGCGCGCACGTGGATAGATGAGATTCGGCATCGCGCCGCGCACTTCGAGTGTAGCCGCATTTGCTACCAGCGCCGGAGCCGCTGCGTACAGCCGCGAAGGCGGCACGCCTTCTTCGGGAAACGCGCGCGCCGTATATGCGTCGCGCGTCTCCCGGTATGGCTGCTCGCCGCGCGATGTTTCCGGAGCTTGAGCAGCGTACACCGCGAACAACGGCGCGGCGACCTGCGTGGCCAGGGTGCTTGCGACGACAAGGCTGACGGTCACGAATGCCGTGGTCACCTGTCCCGTCCAGCCAGCCGCGAGGAGAACGACGGCCGCGCCCACGGTGATGAGCGACAGACCCAGATCAGCCGGCACGATCCACGTGTGGTCAATGCGTGTGAATGCACCACCCGGCCCACTCCCGTCAATCAACGTGTTGAACGCGTCCAGCCGGAAGCCCCACGCGGCGAACAGGAGGAGAATCGCCCCGAGCGCGCTGATATGCCGGCGCGCGTATCCGGCGACGCGAAGTCCGCGTCGCCCCCAGCTCAGGCTTGGCGTCAGTGCATACAGTGTCACGATCACTGCCGTTACGATGGCGTACAACGTGAGGCACCAGACGTACACAGCGGATTCCACCGGGAGCCAGCTCACAAAGTGGCTCAGGTCGAGATTGAAGTATGGATCCGACTCGCCGAACGTGACATCGCTCTGCCACAGCGCGACGGTGGTCCACGACGGGACAGCGATGAGGCTGATGACCGCCGCGCCGATACTGACCGCGGCGGTAACGAGCCGCAACCGCGACGACGGAACCTCCTCACCGAACTCCACGTTGGCGAGCCGCTTGGGTACGATCAGCGCAACGACAGATCGGCGCACCGCGGACACGTTGATCCACGCGAACAGCACACCGACAACGAGTGCGATGCCATATAAAAGCGCGGTGGTGCCGAGGCGATCGCGCCACACTGATTCAGCTCCCATCACGCGAAACCACTCGTGATTGGAATACACCACTGCGGCCCCTCGGCCAGCGAGGAGCACGAACGCGCCCAGCGCGATGGCGGCAGCAAGGCGCTGGCCGCGACTCACTTCAGACGGCTACGCCGTGCTGGGCCAGCCATCCCTCGATCTCGCCGCGAATCGCGTCGAGCTGTTCGCCGGTGCAAGCTTCGAACCGAAGGACGATGACTGGCTGCGTGTTGGATGCGCGGATGAGTCCCCATCCGCCGGGGTACATGATTCTCACGCCATCCACGTCGACGGTTTTGTACCTGGCGCTGAAGTATTTCACCGCATCATCCACAATACCGAACTTCCTGTCGTCGGGACAATCGACACGGATCTCCGGCGTCGACACATAGCGCGGCAGGTCGGCGAGCAGGTCGCGCAGCGTCATCCCCGAGTCAGCGATGATCTTGATCAGACGCGCCGCGCCATACAGCGCATCATCAAAGCCGTACCATCCTTCCGCGAAGTACATGTGTCCGGACATCTCGCCCGCGAGCGGCGCGTCCAGCTCGTGCATCTTTTCCTCGACGAGCGAGTGTCCAGTCTTCCACATCACCGGCACCCCTCCTGCCTTCTGAACCGCATCAGGTAGCGCTTGCGAGCACTTCACGTCGAAGACGATCGAGGCACCGGGCACGCGCCTCAGAACGTCGCGCGCGTAGATGATGAGGAGATAGTCACCCCAGATGATGTCGCCGGTGTGCTCGACGGCACCGATACGATCCGCGTCACCGTCAAAGGCGACGCCAAAATCGTAGTCGCCGTTGCACAGCTCGTCGACCAGGTCGGCCAGGTTCTCGGGAACCGTCGGGTCCGCGTGATGATTGGGGAACGTTCCGTCACTGTCGCAAAAGAGACACGTCGTCTGCACACCCAACTTCTCGAACAGCTTTGGCGCCACCAGCGCACCAGCGCCATTTCCTGCGTCGGCCGCGATTCTCATCGGCCGCGAAATCTTCCCCACATGCTGAACCACATCGTCGATGTACCGGTCGATGATGACCTCAGGCCGCAGCGTTCCCTCCCCGCTCGGAAACTTTCCGTTGACGGCAAGATCATAAATGTGCTGGATGTCCTGCCCGTAGATCGACTTCCTGCCAACGCCCAGCTTGAACCCGTTGTACTCCGGCGGGTTATGCGACCCCGTAATCTGAATTCCGGCTACGACGTCGAGGTTGTGCTGCGCCCAGTACGCCACCGGTGTGGGCACGACTCCGGTATCTACAATGTCGATACCGCTTTCCAGCAGTCCCGCGACCAGCTCACGATGCAGGTCGTTGCCGCTGGGCCGATTGTCGCGTCCGACCACGACCGGCCCCGTGACACCGCGCTCGTCCAGAAACGCGGCGAATGCGCGTCCCACGGATCGTGCTACGTCCGGTGTCAGATCTTTTCCCGTGACACCGCGGATGTCGTATTCGCGAAAGATCTCGCGAGCAAGACTCACTTGGCTCGAACCAGGTGGCTTGCGTCGGTGCGCGTCACGGATGCACTACGTGTAGCTGTGACGAGAGCGTTGGGCAGAACGCCGAGGACGAGGAGAACGACGGCGGCAATCCCAACCACCCAGCGGGTCGGAGATCCGACTCTGGTGCTCGATACAAGACTCGCGCCCTCAGGCCTCGGCTTCATGAACATTACCATCACAACGTTGAGGTAATATCCCGCTGAGATCACGCTCGCAATCACCAGCACTACCGCGAGCTTGGCTTGCGGCGCGGCGGACTGCAGCGCTGCTTGGATGATGTACCACTTGGCGAAGAAGCCGGCGCCACCGAAGATTGGAAAGCCGAGCAATGCCAGCATGAAAACCGCCATCGCCACGGAGAGCCACGGACGTGCGGTCCACAGCCCCGCGTAGTCATCGATGTTCAGATTGGGCTCACCCGCCTCGCCGAGCGCGATCACCACACCGAATGCGCCGAACGTCGCGAGCGTGTACGCAACCACGTAGAAGAGGAAAGCAGAGCTGCCAAGACCGCCGCCCACCGTAAT
>JBBSHV010000250.1:0-4161 GCA_038232435.1 Gemmatimonadales bacterium
ACCGGTTATCAACGCCGAGTCGCACGGCGCGGTGACCGATGCAACGCTGGCGCGGCCGCTGGCATACACCATCCTGGCACCTATATGTACGGTGCTGGATGCACTAACGCTGCTGTCGTTGCGGCAACACGCCGCCATGTTCGTAACGATCGCGCTGTGCTTTCTCGCCTGGCGTGTGACACGTGCACGACGGCGTGGGACGGCGCCAGCTCGTGAGCTGGTCGTTGCGCTCGCCGCATTCGTGATCTGGATCCTGATCTACGCCCTTGGCGCGGCAATCCCAAGGCCCATGGCCGCGCTCCAGATGCAAAATCCTGACGACGTGGTGGTGGATTTTCACAGTCACACCAATCGATCATGGGATGGACGCCGGTGGTTCTCGGCGGAGCGCAATCGTGCGTGGCACACCGGCGCCGGGTTCGACGCTGCTTACGTGTCTGATCACAAAACTGTTGCCGGCGCGCTACGCGGTCTGGCGACCAATCCACGACGGAGCGCAGGCGCGACGGTCCTGCTCCCGGCGATCGAGTCGCGGGATCAGTATCAGCACATCGTCGCGATCGGGATCGATACCAACGCCCCGATCGACGTTAAGGGTGAGTGGCACGATCCGGCCGCGATAACGTCGAGCGACAGCGCGCTGGGGCCAGTTGTGGCACCGCTGCTGGTGCTCACGATTCCGGGCAACGTCAGGACGCTTCCAAAGAACGAGGTGGCTGGCGTCGCGGGCGTACGGGCGGTGGAGCTGTCAGACGGGGCACCCAAGGGGCTCAACATGGTGCAGCACGACGAGCGCGCGATCCTTCACCTTGCCGACAGCCTCGATCTCGCCGTGGTGGCCGGCTCTGATAATCATGGATGGGGCAGCACCGCGATGGCATGGACGGTGATGCGCATCCCCGGCTGGCGCGCGCTAACTCCCGCTCAGCTCGACGTGGCCATCCAGAACAGGATACGCGGCCGGGGACGACACGCGGCCCGCGTCTACTTGCGCGACACTCCTAATCCGGGGCGCTCAACAGTATCGCTCGCGTTCACTGCGCCGTTGGTTATCTGGCGCATGCTGGTGGATCTGGATTGGGCGGAGCGCGTGTCGTGGGCCGGTTGGACGTTGGCCATCGCTTCCATCGCGATTGTGCTGAGCTCGCGCGCGGCGCGCGTGAAGACCCCGCCCGCTGCACGCACCAGCCCAGCGACCGCTTGAGCCGGTGTGGGAGCGGTGCCGGCCGGGAGTTCACCCAGGGAACTCAGTATTTCTCGGCGCATACTCAGAGCGATAGGAGCAACCACTGTGAGCACGTTGAAGCGAGCGTCGTAGCGCACACCGAGTCCTTCGATCAACGCGGCCGTTCGCGCGAAGTACACCATGTCCGACGGTAGCACCACCGGAAAATCGTAGATCGTTTCAAGCACCTGATTGGCCAACAGCTCGCGATTGACGAAGTCAATTCTTTCCTGCGCGGTGGTCCGCTCGAACGCTATTCCGAGAAGTGTCTGCACCAACCGGACAATCACATCACGATTCACGTCCGGCTGCACCAGACCCAGAGAGTAGAAGCCATCAACGACTCCTTCCGCGTCGCGCTTGATCGCGGCGAACACGGCTCGCACCAGCGCGAGCCTGGTCGATTGCGGAACGCGAACAACGAGTCCGAAGTCGAGTAGCACGACGCGGCCGTTATCACCCCAGAGAAGGTTGCCCGGGTGCGGATCGGCGTGGAACAGTCCATCCACCAGCATCATCTGCACGTACAATTGCATCACCTTGCGCACCAGATCCTCGGGATCCAGTCGCCCATCCGCGATGAGCGGTCCGAGTTCGTCGATGCGCGTGCCCGCCATGTATTCGAGCACGAGGACGCGTTGCCGCGTCAGCTCGTCGAAGACTATGGGCACCGCGACGTTGGTGTTATACGCGAAGTTTGCGCGGATGTCCTCCGCGTACGCCGCCTCTTTCCTGAAGTCCATCTCGTCGCCAATTCTTTTGGCGAATTCGCCGACAATCGCGCGCAGCCCACGAACGTGCGGGTTGGGGAAAAAGCGCTCGGCGATTTCTAGAATCCTGGACGAGGCACGCACATCGGCCTCGACCTTGTGTTCGATTCCCGGTCGCAGAACCTTGACCACGACATCCATATCTAGATAGCGCGCGCGGTGGACCTGGCCGAGCGAGGCCGAGGCGAGGGGAACGGGATCCCAGTCCTGAAAGATTTCGGTTACGGGGCGTCCGTATGACTCCTCGATGACGCGTTCGATCTGCACGACCGGAACCGGCGGCACGCGATCGGTGAGCGTGCTGATGGCGCTCAGATAAGGCTCGGGCAAGAGATCAGCGCGCCCCGCGAACACCTGGCCAATCTTGACGAAGCTGGGGCCGAGCGTCGCGATGGTGCTGACGAGCGCACTGGCGCGGCGCGCGTGAAATGCCGGAGAGCGCCGAACCGGACCCCCAATCACGATCCAGCGCCGAGCGTCGCGCCGGAACGACAGAATGAACGGGAGCACGCGCGAAAAGATGTACAACGTATGCATGGGGGATGATACCCCGAAACCACCGCGTAGGGATGGAACGCGTAGGGGTGGAATTAGAAAACCAATGGCCCCGTGCTGAATACCGTCCACGGATCCAGCTTGAGAGCGTCAGGCTCGGTGCCTTCGACGAAGTACTCGGTGTAGCGGCGAGCGGGCGGTGTATCGGGTGTGGCGAGTTGATTGGTGCCGCGATCGAATTCGGCGCTGATGACGCCAATGGGTGGCCTCCACTGAGCACCGTGAGTGCTGCGAGCGGCGAGATAGCGCGACATCATGCGTCCCCAGACTGGCGCGGCGAGGGAGCCGCCCGCGGCCGCGCTGGTGATGGAGG
Organism: Gemmatimonadales bacterium; assembly: GCA_038232435.1. Lineage (GTDB taxonomy): Bacteria > Gemmatimonadota > Gemmatimonadetes > Gemmatimonadales > Gemmatimonadaceae > Fen-1247. The sequence continues at coordinate 2,864 of JBBSHV010000250.1, forward strand.
TTGGTTTATCGAAGCCCATCCACACACCGGCGACCATCCCCGGAGTGACGCCGATGAACCAGACGTCGGTGTTACCGTTGGTGGTTCCGGTCTTGCCGGCGACTGGAACGCTTGACGAGACATACCGCCGCACCGAGGTCGCCGTGCCGCGATCTACGACGTCGCGCATCATGTCGCGCGTGACGAAGGTCACTCGTGGATCCAGCGCCGGCGCGAGTGCGCGAACCGGCGGCGACAGGACGACCTTGCCGCTCGCATTCTCCACTCGGTAGATGAAGCGTGGCTCGACCGGAGTCCCCAGGTTCGCGAAGGTCGTGTATGCACTTACCAGGTCCAGCGGCTGAACGGCGGAGGCGCCAATCGCACTCGAAGGGACCGGGGCGATGCGCGAACTGATCCCCATGCGATGCGCGGTGGCGATGACGGAATCAATTCCCAATCGCTGCGCCAGCTCGACCGCGACAACGTTGCGCGACTTGGTGAGTGCCTCGCGCATGGTGATCAGCCCCAGGTACCGGTTGTCTGAATCGTCCGGGCGGTAGTACGATCCGTTGGGGAGCGGAACCGCGATGGCAGTGTCGCCAACTATGGTCGTTGGCGGCAGGCTGTCGGCGACCGCGGTGGAGTACACAAAAGGTTTGAACGCGGAGCCAGGCTGGCGCATTCCATCGACGGCCCGATTGAACGGGCTGCGGGCATAATCCCTCCCTCCAACCATGGCGCGAACGTCGCCGGTGGAGGGATCAATCGCGACCACGGCGCCTTGCAGATAGCCCTGACCACTGGCAATAGTTGGATGGCCGTAGTTGGGGCGCGACTCCACCGCGGCGGCCTCATCGCGCAGCGCATCGGTCGCCGCGGTCTGGAGCAGCGGATCGACGCTAGTGTAGATGCGGTAGCCACCCGAGGAGACCGGGATGCCCGCGCGCGACGCCTGCACTCGCACGACGTCGACAAAGTACTGCGCCGGCGCCGACATTCCCCAGTTGGGTGCCGTAACGATCGGCATCGCCTGAGCCAATTGGGCATCGCGCCGAGTGAGATATCCCTGCTGCGCCATCAGGGCGAGCACCGTGTTGCGGCGCTCCCGAACACGATCCGGATGCAATACAGGGTCGTACAACGCCGGCCCTTTGGGCATGGCGGCCAACGCGGCGGCCTCGGCCAACGTGAGCGCGGACGCCGGCTTGCCGAAGTAGTGCCGAGCGGCGCTCTCTATTCCATAGAAGCCGTGCCCGAAATCGATCTGGTTGAGATAGCCCTCGAGGATCTGCTCCTTGGTATAGTGCTTCTCCATC
>JBBSHV010000251.1:0-4089 GCA_038232435.1 Gemmatimonadales bacterium
AAACGTCTGATGCACGGGCGGTGGCTGGTGCACACGCCCGACAATCGGCTCGAAATCCATGATGTTGAACGCCCACGGATAGAAGTATCCGTCCCAACCCACGACGTCAAACGGATGGTGATCCAACACCAGCTCGTTGATCCCGTCGTACTGCTTCACGAAGACGGGGAAATCACCTTTCTCATCGTGTGTCACGAGCTGGCGCGGAATGCGGATGTCTCGCTCCGAATAAGGCGCGCCTTCAATGAGTTGGCCGAACTCGTTACGATACCGCTTGGGCGGTCGAATGTGTCCCTTGCTCTCCATGATGAGCAGCCTGGGCCTGTCGCCCTCGGCATCGAAGCGATACCTGTGCATGATGCCGCGATGGATGACGAGGTAGTCACCCTCGTGAAACGGGAGCTCACCAAAGACCGACTCGAGCACACCGCTCCCCTTGCTCACGTACACCAACTCGTCTGCCTGGGCGTTGCGATAGAAGTGTGCGTCCTCCCGATCGGGCTCGACGTACAACATCGCAACGTCGTTGTTGAACAGCAGCGGGATGCGGTCCATCGTCGGGCTTCCGCCCTTCTTAGTCCGCGACGTGAGGAAGTGCCGGTGCCGCAGCGTCACGTCCGGATCTTCCTCGAACTTCATCTCCTTCACGCGCCGCACTGATTTGACGGTAGTCGGCGGATACGTGTGATACAGCAGCGACGACGTTCCCGTGAACCCTTCGTGCCCCATCAGCTCCTCGGCGTAGATCCCGCCTTCCGGCTTGCGGAAGGCGATGTGACGCTTACGCGGGATGGAGCCTAGCGTGTGATACATGGGCATCCCGGTTACAGGTTCCCGCGCAAAGCCTGCTCGTGCTCGATGGCCTCGAACAATGCCTTGAAGTTCCCCTTGCCGAAGCTCTTCGCACCCTTGCGTTGAATGATCTCGTAGAACACCGTCGGGCGGTCTTCCACCGTCTTGGTGAAGATCTGGAGCAGGTAACCGTCTGGATCGCGATCCACCAGGATCCCGAGCGCCTTTAGCTCATCGACCGGCTCATCGATCTTGCCTACGCGGCTCTGAAGCAGGTCGTAGTACGCCGTCGGTGGGCTGAGGAACTCCACCCCGCGGGTGCGCAGCGCCTTCACCGTGGCCACAATATCGTCAGTTGCGAGCGCCATGTGCTGCACGCCCGGCCCGTCATAGAACTCCAGATACTCGTCGATCTGAGACTTCTTCTTGCCCACTGATGGCTCGTTAATCGGGAACTTGATGCGGTCGTTCCCGTTGGCCATCACCTTGGACATGAGCGATGAATACTCGGTGCTGATGTCGGTATCATCGAAGGTGAGCAAGTTGCGGAATCCCATCACCGTCGCATAGAAGTCGACCCAGACATTCATCTTTCCGAGCTCGACATTGCCGACGCAGTGGTCAACATATTTGAGGCCGACGGGCTCGGGCTGTAAATGCTGCTGCACGGCGCGGAAGCCCGGTATGAACAGTCCGTTGTAGTTGCGCCGCTCCACCAGGGAGTGAATCGTTTCGCCGTAGGTCTTGATCGCGGCGATCACGATCTCGCCGTTGTCGTCCTGCATGACCCGCGGCTCGTGCACCGATTCAGCGCCGCGCTCGACGGCCTTGGCATACGCGTCACGAGTGTCGTCCACCCAGAGCGCCAGGTCACGCACGCCATCGCCGTGGCGATAAACATGATCGGCGATCCGCTTGGCCTCGTCACTCAGGTCCGGTCGGATCGCCGTCGTCAGCACGAAGCGAATCTTGTCCTGCTGCAACAGGTAGCTGGCCCGGTCACGCGATCCGGTCTCCGGGCCGCGATACCCCACAAGCTTGAACCCGAACGCAGTCTGATAGTAGTGGGCCGCCTGCTTGGCGTTGCCGACGTAGAACTCGATGTAGTCTGTCCCATTAATGGGAAAGGTGTCCTGCGTCGCGTTCTGCTCGGGAAGTGTTGCCGTCGCCATTTGTTGCCTCCGTTGTGGTGCCTGGTAGTGCCTGGTAGTGCCGGGTAGTGCCTGGTTCTGTTCTAGGTAGCTGTTAGAGTACTACCCGCTCGCCTGGACCGCCGGATGCTCCGGCCGAGCGCCGCTTTGCCGCCCCGTGTGCTTGGGCCAACTTCCGGGCGACGCCGCGATAAAATGCCGCGTCCTGCCCCTTGCCCTCTTGCTCCAGCGACACGGCGGTCACCTCCAGGGCGTACAAAATGTTGCCGAGATACAGCTCAGCTACCTCGCCCGCACTTTCGGACGCTTGCTCCGACGCTTGTTCGATCGATACGTCATCCACCGATGCCGGCCTCGGGCCGGACCGGGTGTGTCCCCGTGGTCATTGCCGACGACGAGTGCACCCGAACGATTACGGCCGTGATGTTGTCTACACCGCCACGCGCGTTTGCTTCCGCTATCATCGCATCAACCATGCGAGCCGGCGGAAGCCGCGACGAGAGAAGCTGCTGCAGCCGCCAATCCTCCACCATACCCGTGAGCCCATCGCTGGCCAGCAGGTATATGTCTCCCTGCTTGACGTCCCCGTCCAGCACGTCGGGCTCCACGTCCCAACCCATGCCGACGCAGCGCGTGATAACATTGCTCTGCTTGTGATTCCTCGCCTCGTCCGCGGTGATGAGCCCGGCATCGACCTGCTCCTGCACCACCGAGTGATCGTGCGTCAACTGACGAAACTCACCGTCGCGCAGCCGGTATATCCGTGAGTCACCGACGTGTCCAATCACAAATCTGTTGTCCGCCAGCGCCAGCACTGAGGCGGTGCTGCCCATCCCCGCCTTGTCCCGCTCGGTGGCGCTCCGCTCGTAAACCGAACGGTTGGCATGACGTAGCGAGAGAGACACAGTCTCGAGCGTGTCGGCACTCTCCAGGTCGTTCAGCTTTTCCAGATCTTCCGAGATTACCTGCACCGACATCTGACTCGCAATCTCACCAGCGGCGTGGCCACCCATTCCGTCGGCGACAATGAACAGCCCCCTGTACTCGTTGGCGTCGGCGAAGAAGCTGTCCTCATTTCCCTTCCGCACTCGGCCGACATCGGTACCGGCGGCTACCGCGAAATGCACCTAGCGGCTCACTGAGATGGATAGGTACACGGGCACGTAAAGTGTTGGCATTCTTGACATTCCTAAATCTGTAAGCGCCACAGGCGCGCGTACAGGCCACCCAGTGAGAGCAGCTCGGCGTGGCTCCCACGTTCTACCACCTCCCCGTGATGCATGACGATGATTGTGTCGGCATCCACGATCGTACTGAGCCGATGCGCGATCGCGATCGTCGTGCGGCCCGCCAGTAGCACGGTCAGCCCTTTCTGGATTTCGGCTTCGATCTCGCTGTCCACGGCGCTGGTCGCCTCATCCAGGATGAGCAGCGCCGGATCAGCGGCAACGGCCCGCGCAAAGGACAGTAGCTGCCGCTCCCCCACGCTGATGGACGCGCCGCGCTCGCCCAGGAGCTGGTGGTAGCCGTTCGGGAGTCGCCGAATAATGCGGTCCGCTCCGACCGAGGTGGCCGCCTCCTCCACATCGGCGTCAGAAAGTGGTGCGCTCAGACGAATGTTGGACGCGACATCCCCAGCGAAGAGAAAGATGTCCTGCTGCACGTACCCGATGAGCGAGCGAAGCTGCTCCAGCCCCATGGTACGAATGTCCACGCCATTGACCAGAATGCGCCCGCGCTGCGGGTCATAGAACCGCATCAACAGATTGACGATTGTGGTCTTGCCCGCACCCGTGTGCCCGACGATGGCCAACGTCTCGCCCGGTGCAACGGTAAAGCTCACCCGACGGAGGACCCATTCCGGGCCGGCGCCATCAGAACGGCGCCCGGCGCCGTCGCCTCGGACATCATACGCGACCGGAACGGCAGCGTAGCTGAACCAGACGTCCTCGAAGCTCACCTGGACGCGCTGTACCTGGCGCAAGGGTGGTGTGAGCTCGCGCTCCGCATCGACCCACGGATCGGTGTCCAGCAGGTGAAATACCCGCTCCGAGCTGGCCATCGCCGTCTGCAAAGTGTTGTACTTGTCCGACAGATCCTGCAGTGGCTGGAAGAACCGCCGCACCAGTTGTAGGAACGCCGCAAC
>JBBSHV010000252.1:0-4067 GCA_038232435.1 Gemmatimonadales bacterium
ATTCACTGAACGGCGCGCAGATCAAGGTCTCCTTCGAGCTCGTCACGCCGCGTGTCGACATCGTGCTGTGCGGCAGCGGACCGGACGCTGTTCCAGTCGCTCGTCTGGCGACTGATCTGGGTTGGACGGTGACCGTGGTCGATCACCGTCCCGCGGAATTCGCGCAGTCCGACCGATTTCCAGGAGCGCGCATCGTAGCGTGTCCAGACGCTACTCGACTGAAAGATGGCGTCCAGCTTACGCCACGAACGTCCGTGATAGTGATGTCGCACAGCTACGAACGAGATCTGGATTATCTCGATGCACTCGCTTCCGCCGACGTCAGCTATCTCGGAATGCTTGGGCCCCGCACACGCACCGAGCGCATGCTGGGCGACCTTGCCGCACGTGGTAGCATCGGCACCGAAGTGGTGGAGATGCTGCGCGACAGAATTCACGGCCCCATCGGATTGGATATTGGCGGCGACGGTCCCGAGGCAATCGCGCTGGCAATTGTTGCGGAAGTGTCAGCGGTGATGAGCGGCCGATCAGGCTCACACCTGCGCGATCGGAGCGCGCCCATCCACGCTGATTTCGCGACAGCCGTCCACGCCTGAAGAAGTGCAATGCCGCGTGGCGGCGGTCGTGTTGGCGGCGGGAGCATCCACGCGGCTCGGACAACCGAAACAACTTCTGATCCATCAAGGTGAGCCTCTGATCCGGCAAGCCGCGCAAGCCGCCATTGCCGCGGGTGCGAGCCCCGTCATTGTCGTACTCGGCGCCAATGCAGATGTCGTGGCTCCGGCGTTACACAGTCTCAACGGTGTGACGTTGACAACAAATCATAGATGGCACGACGGGCTCGCATCCTCGCTCGCGGCGGGAGTGACAGCGGTGATGGTCAGCGCACCGGAAACCGACGGCATCCTCATCGCCGTTAGTGATCAGCCGCTGATCGATGCCATCGCGCTACGGCGACTCGTGGAAAAGTTCAATGAACATCACCGGCTTGTCGCGGCCGAGTACTCCGGAACGATTGGTGTGCCAGCGATCGTTGGGAGAGAGCATTTCGATGCGCTGTGCGCCCTAGAGGGAGATACCGGCGCCGGTCGTTGGCTACGCACACGATTGGCCCACGTGACGCGTGTGCCGACGCCCGACGCGGCAATCGACGTGGACACGGCGCGCGACGCCGAACGTCATCTGCGCTGATTCAGCGTGTGGGTAACTGACCGGTGACAGGGAGGATGCCTCGTGCCCGCTCGCGTGCGATGTCGATTATCTCGTATCCACGCGCGTGAGTCGCGAGCGCCGGAGCGATGACGTTCTGGAATCGTTGTGTCGCAAAAGTGGTTGCTGTCAGGAAAGAGCTGAACGATGCGGCGTCGCGGCTCTGCCCTCCAGCGAGTAACGCCAGATCGGCCTCTGGCGTGCCATCCTTCGGCAGCTTCGCTAGATCGACCGAGCCAAGCAAAGTCGTCTCGAGGAATGAGATCTGAGTGTGCTTCCTGTCCAGGTAAAAGCCCAGGAACATGTGCGTCGGTGACAGCACCAGAATCGGGTCCAGCCCCATCTTCCCCAGAGCCGCCGCGAAGAGGATGCTCGCGTCCACGCAGTTGGCACGATCTGCCATCACGGTCTGTGTGACAGTGCGCACTGTCTGCATCGCGGCGAACGGACTCTCCCCTGAAGCGGCGGAGATGGAGGAGTACCTGAGTCCACGACGCTGCAACACGTCCCAGACCGCGTATACCTGTCGGTGCACAGACGCGGAATCACCGTCGTATCCATCGAAGTTGTGTGCCGAACCGGCACGCACCGCGTCAGCGAGGAGATCATCGATGACCGCTGCGTTTTCGTCCACCATCGCCGCGAACATCCAGGTGCTCTTCTCCCAAAGTCCATCCGGCGACTGGAGCTGGAACGGTACATCAGTCAGCGCCATCATCTTCAGCGACGACGAATACTCGGCCACGAGATCATCGTCCACAAAGAGTCGAACGACGAGGCCGACAGATCGCGGTCGATACGCGGACGCGAGATCCGCGTACCGATATCGGATCGGCGGAAAGAGATCGACCTCATGGCCCGGCTCGATCACCGCGTTCAGCGACGACGGCTCGGCGATGTCTGGCGCCTCGACCTCAATCCGAACGCGTGCGCGGCGACGTAACTGAACCCGCACGCCGATGTTGCCGAGCATGTCGCCAACGAGCGAGCTGGTGTCGTTCGGGACCGCATCTCTAACGCGATCGATCCCGTTCCACCGCTTCACCCCAGCCGTCGCGAGCAGATAGCTCGGAAACACGTTCCCGCCATACTTCACGATGGGCGACCAGCTCACCCTCTCCGCCGCATGGGGCAGAACCGGCGCGTGCGGGCCCGAACTGCTCTGAGCCTGGGCCGCTCCACTGTGAGAGAATGTCGCTGTGGCACATAGTGCCGCCAGCGTAGCGCGAAGCAAGGAGCGCATGGAAAGGTTCTTCTGCCGATTGACACGGATTCGGAGCCGCTCGGATAGAGCGGCCGCCAGTGTCTATAGTGTCGGCACATGCGCCTCTGAGTGGTATTGCGACTATTGCTGCGGAGGCAATGCTGCTCCACCCACGCGGCCATGGATTCACTGCGCTATGGTGCTGCCCAGTCCGGCCGAAGCGACACAGCTTCGCGCAAGTACACATGCGTCAAGGGTAAGTCTGATGCACGTCGCTCCACATGCAGCAGTACGCGCAGACAGCGCTGCTGTGCACCAGGAACGTCGATCTCAGCGGCACAGAGCATCGGGACGTCGGCCCAGCCGAGCTCGCGGGCCACGCGGGCAGGGAACGCGCAGCGAACGTCTGGCGTTGCGGTGAAGATGCCGCTGACGATGTCTTCCACGCGGATATCGTTCTGCGATAGGAGTGCCGTAAGTAACTCCCGAACCGCGTCACACAGCAGAGCGGCATCGTCGTGCTCGACCGTCGTGGCGCCACGCACAGCACGAACGCGTGGAACTTCGGCGTCGCAATTGGTCACCATTGGAGCGTTTCCTCTTCGGAGCGACGCGTCAGCGCACCATCCCGCACTCGCACCGAACGCGCGAGCACGATAAAGCGGGTGATGTTGTCCGGCGTATCCTGAACGTCGGACTTCAGAATCATCAGGCCGTACCGCTCCGCCGCGGCTCGGCTCGCAATTGCCGCGGACAGTCGCGTCCGATTGGTCGCAAGATCGCGCGCGGCGCCAGCGGTATCGTACACCGATACCGCCCGCATGTGCGGATGTCGCGCTAAGAAGCGCCCGCATTGGGCGAGCGCTACCGGATGGCTTGCCACCGAGTCGATATCGTCCAGTGTGCATCCCGGTAGCGCGAGTAGCTGATGACGGACGATGACCTGTACCTCACCGACGTCAACCAGCCCGTGGTATGCACTTCGAGCCAGCCGGAGCGCGGCGCGTCCGCGCCCGATGTCACCAACTATCGTGTTCCAGACCGGTAATATCCCATATTCTACCGATCCCGACGACACGGCCACGACCACGTCAGCGAAGCCAATCGATGGAACAGGAGAAGCGGCGCCTCGCCATCGCTGCGTGATTGCCTCCTCGCCGTACGCGCCGAGTTCACCCTGGAAGGCGACGTGAATCCGCGCGTACGCCCCTTCGGCCTGGATGAGTGCACTCTCAGGCACCACTAACATGCGACAGCGGCAGCGCGCCGCCACGGCTCATGCGAGGTGACGGCGGCTCGCATCGCGCCTGCATCCGCGGATCTCTGCGTATGGAGCATGCGCCCTGTAGCCACAGCTACCAGCGCGACACTGCGCATCAGATCTGCAAACTGCGTGAACGTCAGCTGTTGATCGCTGTCCGACAGGGCAGTGGCGGGCTCCGGATGAACTTCGATTATCAAGCCATCGGCACCGGCGGCGATCGCGGCTAGCGCGAGCGGCAACACCAGATCAGCGCGGCCGCCAGCGTGACTCGGGTCCACAATGACCGGGAGATGCGTCTCGCGCTTCAGGACCGGGATGGCCGAGATGTCGAGCGTATTGCGGGTAAGTGTCTCGAAGGTGCGAATGCCGCGCTCGCAGAGAATGACGCGC
>JBBSHV010000253.1:0-4012 GCA_038232435.1 Gemmatimonadales bacterium
AGCCAAGTCAGCGCAGCTTCCGTTCTCTCCCTGGCTATTCTCCGCCATGGCTGGGCCTACGCCGGCATCGGCACTTCTGCATTCCGCGACCATGGTTGCGGCAGGAGCGTACCTGCTGGCGCGCGTTGCGCCCGCTCTCGCAGGAGCGGCATGGTTCGGACCAGCCGTCGCATGGCTCGGTCTCGCCACGGCACTGGCCGCCGGTGTAGTGGCTACTCTCCAGTCGGATCTCAAGCGGGCGCTGGCGGCTTCGACCTCCGCTCAATACGGACTCATGCTCGTCGCAATTGGTGCAGGTGTTCCGGCCGCGGCCGCCGTGCATCTCGTGGCACACGCAGCGTTCAAGGCTCTTCTCTTCCTCGGTGCAGGGGTGGTGCTTCACGCAGCCGGTACGCTCGACTTGAGCAAGCTCCGGCTCGGCACCGCGTTGCCACGCGTAGCACGTCTCTTCGGTGTCGGAACGCTCGCGCTCGCCGCCGTGCCACCGCTCGGGGGAGCATACTCCAAGGAGCAGGTGCTCGGGGCCGCTGCAGGAGGATCAGCCGGGACGCCCGTACTCGCCATCGGCGTGTTGATAGCTGGTTTCCTTAGCGCGCTGTATGCCGGCCGCCTCCAGTTGTTGGCCTTCGGGCCGCGTAGCAGCCTTGGCGACGCCGGTGGCCGCGGAGAGGTCTACAAAGGCGATTACTCGGGCAACAGTTCGCCGGCGTCGTACCCAACGTCGCACCCATCTCGTACAGTGCTCGCGAGCCTGGGCTTCCTGGCTCTGATCTCGCTCGCACTCGGAATTCTCTGGCTCCCCGGTGGATCGCGTGTGGTGCAGTGGGCGGCCGGAAGCGCACTCGCCGGTGCTTCCACGTGGACGCTAATCGTATCACTGGGTACGATCGTAATAGCAGCACTTACGGACTGGCTGCTATGGCGACGGGATGCACTGGTGTCGCTGTACATCCCCGATCGGACGCGTAACCGGATTGCGCACTGGCTCGGAATCCCGACGCTTGCGAGCGTGCTCATCGTGCGTCCAATGCTCTTCCTTGCACACTCGCTGGCGACCTTCGATGATCGGGTGATCGCAGCCGGCACCCGTGTCGCTGTGGGGATCGCGACAGCGATTTCGCAACTGGCCGCCTGGGGCACTGAGCGGAGTCTTGATACGCTAGTCACGCTCGTCGTCCGAGGAACAGAAGGCGTAGCGCGCGCTTCGAGTGTCGCTGACGATAGCGGCGTCGATGCCGCAGTGGAGCATGTAGCGCGCGGCGCCGGAGTTGTCGGCGAAGACAGTCGCCGACTTCAGACGGGACTCGCTCACCAGTATTACGTGATCCTTGCTGTCGGTCTCATCGTCATCGTCGCTGTCGCCGCGCTCGGTCGATCTACATATGACTTTACCTTCGGCACCATTCTCGGGAGATAGCGCAATGGACTACAGCACGTGCTGAGCGTCGCCATATTTGCGCCGCTCCTGGGCGCCTTTATCATACTGTTGCTGCCACCGCAACGTGAGCGGCTACTCCGCGGTGCTGCTGCGCTGAGCGCACTGGTTCCACTCGTGATCGCGGTGTTCGCGTGGATCCGCTTCGACTGGCACGTGCAGAACGTACCGACGTTGGCTGGCAACGCATTTCAGCAAGTCGAGGCAGTGACCTGGATCCCCACGCTCGGCGCAAGGTACGTTGTCGGCCTGGATGGTATCTCGCTCCCCCTCTTCGCGATGACGGCGCTCCTGTTCCTGGCCGCGATCGTCTATCCGGTGGAGTACAAGGACCGCATCAAAGCGTACTTCGCTCTCTTCCTCTTTCTCGAGAGCGTGTCATTGGGCGTGTTCCTCGCGCTCGACCTGTTGCTCTTCTACGTGTTCTGGGACCTGAGCCTGGTAGGGATGTATTTCCTGATCGGCATATGGGGACACGGCGAAGATGCACGACGTGCGGCGCTCAAGTTCTTCCTGTACACACTCGCCGGATCGCTCGCAATGCTGCTCGCAATCCTGGTGCTGTATCTTCACAGCGCACCGGATAGTGCGGACCGCACGTTCGACATGGCGCAGCTCATTGCCCGGCATCCACTCGATGGTGCAGGACTCGCGGCCACACTCACGTTCATCGGTTTTGCACTGGGCTTCGGGATCAAGACGCCACTGGTGCCGTTCCACACATGGTTGCCACCGGCGCACGTCGATGCTCCTGCACCGGCTTCGACAATTCTTGCGGGTGTGCTGCTCAAGATGGGTACGTATGGATTTGTGCGCATCCTGCTCTCGATGATGCCCGTCACCTTCCAGCGGTTTGCTTTTCCATTGGGCGTGATCGCGCTCGTGAGCATCATCTATGGCGCACTGGTGGCCATGGCGCAGCCCAATCTCAAGAGGCGCATTGCCTATACCAGCGTCAACCACATGGGTTACGCAGTACTCGGGATAGCGGCCGCGGGTGCGCTGCTACACGGCGCTGACGGAGCGCGCAGACTGGCGCTCACCGGTGCGACGGTGGAAATGGTCGCACATGGTCTCATCACGGGCGCACTCTTCCTCATGACCGGCTCCATCTGGCAGCGTGCCAAGACGTACGAAATCGCGGACTTCGGTGGACTTGCGCGCCGAGCGCCGGCGCTCACCGGACTCACTGCCGTCGCGGCGTTCGCGAGTCTGGGTCTGCCTGGTCTCGCTGGATTTGTCGCCGAGTTCCAGATCTTTGTCGGTACTTACGCCGTGTTTCCTTGGCTCGCTGGACTCGCGCTCTTTGGTATCATCATCACCGCGGCTCTCTTCCTCCACCTGTTGCAACGCGTCTTTCTGGGTGACATGCCCGAACGTTGGGCTGCATGGCCCGAGCTCGGTCGGGTCGAGCTGATGACACTGGCCACGCTTCTCGTGATCGTGCTCATAATCGGAGTGGCACCCGCACCGTTGTTGGCGGTGATCGATGCTGGTGTTCGCCCGATCCTGGGAAGTAGGTAAGCAGCCGGTGTGTAATTCGGTTGCGGAACGGTGGAGTGCGCCATATCGGTTATGCATGCCCTTCATGAACGCCATTCATAAGCATGATCATGAATAGCGGACCGAGCATGATGCCCATTGGTGATGTCGCGCCCGAACTCACGCTCTTGGTGGGATCGGTCATCATTCTCATATTCGCTCTCTTCGCGCCGCGGCGGATGCAGCGCTGGGCAGCTGTACTTGCACTCGTCACCCTCATCATCACCGCCGCTGTCACCATGAATCTGATGCAGGGCGTCGGAGGCAGTGTCGGACGCTTCACGTTCTCCGGTACTTACGCCGTCGATGGCGCAGCGGTGTGGGGCAAGTTCATCATTCTTGGCGCAACGGCGATCGTGATATCGCTTTCGGTCGACTGGTTCGCGGCCGACCCGCGTCATGGTGAGTACTACGCGATTCTCATCATGTCGGCGCTTGGAGCGGTGCTCATGGCCGGAGCGTCCGACATCATGGAGCTCACGCTCGCCGTGTTGCTCTCATCAGTCACAGGTTATGTCCTGGTCGCGTATCACCGCCGATCCAAGCGCGCCGGAGAGGCCGCCCTCAAGTACTATCTACTCGGCGCTCTGGCCAACGGCGCGATGGTGTATGGAATCGTGCTGCTGTTTGGTCTCGCCGCGACTACGACCTACTCCGGGCTTCTTGTGCACCTGGCGCGAGCTGATTCGCTGGCGCTGGTCGCGGCCGTGGGCTTAGTGATTGTTGGACTTGCGTTCAAGATCGGAGCGGTGCCGGTACATGCATGGATGCCCGACGTGGCGGACGGCGCGCCGGTCCCAATCGCGGCATTCGTTACGGCCGTTCCCAAAATCGGTGCGCTCGTCGCACTCGCGCGATTCGTCATTCTGCTCCCTGAATCCGGTGTTGGTTGGCGCCCGGTCGTCGCACTGCTAGCGGCGGTAACGATGACGCTTGGCAACGCGGCTGCACTGTGGCAGGACGACGTTCGTCGCCTGCTTGGCTGGTCCGCGGTGTCGCAGACGGGCTACGGACTCATGGCCGTTGTCGCGCTCG
>JBBSHV010000254.1:0-3976 GCA_038232435.1 Gemmatimonadales bacterium
CTCCGAGTGGAAATCGATGCGTGATCACGGGCGTGGGGTCAAACTCTCCCGAGCGGAGAAAACGCGTCATCTGGATCCATGTGTCGTACATGCGGCGTCCCACCACTCCGTAGATCGTGATTCCCTTGAAGATCACCTCGCTCGCGAAGTTCACCTCCATCGGCTTGGCCGGAATTCCCAGCATCTGCACCCGACCACCAACGCGCACCAGCGCAAACGCCTGGTGAATAGCCGAAGGTACACCGGACATCTCCAGCACGACGTCGGCGCCAAGTCCATCGGTTGCAGCGCGCACGGCGGCCTCTGCCTCGCCCGGATGCACCACGTCGTGAGCGCCCATCTTCTTCGCCAACGCCAGACGCGTCTCGTTCACGTCCGAAGCGATGATCCTCGACGCTCCCGCCGCCTTGCAGATGCCGACCGCGAAGATGCCGATCGGTCCGCACCCGGTGATGAACACCACCGCACCCGGAATGTCAGCGGTCAGCGCCGTGTGGAACGCGTTCCCCATTGGATCCATTATCCCGCCGATGTCATACGGAGTGGCGTCGTCCAGGTGCCATACGTTCGTGGCGGGCATCGCGATGTAATCGGCAAAGCAGCCGTCGCGATCGACGCCGATGATCTTCGTGTAAGGACACACGTGCGCGTTGCCGGTGCGGCACAGCAGGCATCTACCATCAACGATGTGACCCTCCGCGGTTACGCGATCACCCACCTGCACGTCTGTAACGAGCTTGCCCACGCGTTCCACATCGCCGGCAAACTCGTGACCGACCACGAACGGCGGATGACAGCGTCCCTGCGCCCACTGATCCCAATCGTAGATGTGCACGTCAGTTCCGCAGACACCAGCACGCCGCACGCGAATGAGAACTTCGTCGTCGCGAATGTCGGGAACGGGGACATCGCGCATTGTGAAACCGGGACCTGCAACTGTTTTAACGAGCGCTCTCACGCGTTCAACTCCGAAGCGATGTAGTGATGAAAACGAAATCTGTAATTAAAGTATTGCCTTGCAAATATGCGATCCGTATATTCTCTAGTAGTTACGAATTCGTAAAGCACGAAATGTGCATGACTTCGTAATCGCGCGGGTGCTGTGACCCGCGTGCTGTGCCCGGCGATCCACCGGGGGAAGCCGGGAAGGTGAACTCCGATAGGAGAAACAATCATGGCAGCAGCAAAAAAGGGTGGACGTAAGGCTGGAGCAAGTAAGTCTTCAGCCCGCAAAAGCAGCGGCACCGCAAGCAAGAGCGGCGCTCGCAAGAAGACCACCAGCCGTACCACTGGAGCGCGCAAGACCGGCGCTCGTAAGACCACCGCCGGCAAGACGACGGGGCGCAAGAAGACGACCATGCGCAAGTCAACTGCGCGTAAGGGCGCAGCTAGCAAAGGCGGAGCTAGTAAGACCGCTGGCCGTAAGACGTCGGCTCGCAAGTCCGCAACCGGAAGCAAGAGCACCGCACGCAAGTCCACCACCGGTCGTAAGACCGGAACGGGCGCTCGTAAGACCAGCGCACGTAAAACCGGCACGGGCGCTCGCAAGACGTCGTCGCGCCGCAGCTCCAGCAACAACAGCAACGGCGGTGGCTCGTCAGAATCGTCGGACACGATGTAAGCTCCAGCACCAAAGCAAAAAAGCCGGCGCTATGCGCCGGCTTTTTTGTTACCCCACCTTACCCACCCAAGCTACCCGGAACGCACTGCTACGCCGCCTTCGAGGTGTCCTCCGCAGGCTCCGGCGCTGGACCCCACACATACGACGTAAAGATTGGCGTCGGCTCCTCACGCGAGCCCCGCGATATGATTATGCCCCGCGGCTCTTCCACGGGCATCTTTGCAGTCTTCGTTGTCATTGTTGTCATCCTGGAATCATCCGGCACGGGCTCCTGTAAAGCACGCCACGGGCCGCGAGGAAGCTTTGCGCTAAGTAACTCCATGCCAATTACTTACCTGTTTGAGCCGTATTTGGTACCTATCACGATGGCGCCATTTCGACACGTAAAAGCAAGCGGCCGCGTGTCTGTATGACACGCGGCCGACCGATCTGTTAAGGAGCGAATTTGCGCGTTCCTGCGCTGCTGAACATGGCTCCATGCATGCCGTTCCGCGCATGCCGTTTCGCGCATGCTGCGCGTGCCGCCGTTAAGCCGCACCTTTTCGCGCGACGAACGCCGCCGGCACGGATCCGTTCAACTCCACGGATATCTGCCAGCCGAGGTACTGCGCCGACAGCTCGCGCACCGACCGCGCATCGCCGACCGAGTTGACCAGGTGAACTCCGCCGTTGCGTGTCACGCCTTGCAGCACGCCGATCGCTTCCTGCCGCTCTTCCCGCGACATTCCCACGAACGCGCTCGGCGTACACACCACCGCGCTCAGCTCCACGTCAGGTGACCACTGCCTCAGGTCGGCGATGTAGCCGTGCACGTGCTCAG
This sequence comes from Gemmatimonadales bacterium, assembly GCA_038232435.1. GTDB lineage: Bacteria > Gemmatimonadota > Gemmatimonadetes > Gemmatimonadales > Gemmatimonadaceae > Fen-1247. Next base: position 2,442 of record JBBSHV010000254.1, read on the forward strand.
TCAGGCCGGCTTGTTCCGCCGCGTTCACTATACGCTCGACCACGTCACCGTCCGTGCCGACCGCGAATACCTCGCACCCGTGCGATGCGAGATAGCACGCCGCGCTCTCGCCGTTGTCACCAGCTATGAGAACGTTCGACTCCGCGGGTGGCCGCACCTCGCGCGCCAGTGCGCAGTCCGGCGCGAAACCCCAGTGCTCCGGGCGCTGCCGTGCGCGTTGTTCCTTCAGTTGCTTCCGGCGCCACGTCCCGTAGCTCACCAGGCGCAGCCTCTTGGCAATGATGCGGTCCACCTCTTCCCAGACCACCAGCTCCGTCAGTGCGAGCTGCTGCTGGCCACACAGCGCCTCGACCGCCTCGTCTCCCAACTTCAGGATAGCGCTCCGCGCTATCGACTCCTTGTACGCCTCGATTTCGTTCTCGACGTAAAGTTCGTATTCGTGGTGGAGCGAGCGTTGCGGAGATTTGGGCATCCGCCATGAAACTAGAGTGACTCTTTCATCGCGCAAGGGGCGAGCCGGAGTCGAACACACGGTCGAACATACTCGAACACACACTCGAATAACGCGCTCTCTTTCAAGCCTCAGCTTCCAACAGCGCACCCTTCAGATATCCCGTCTCGGCGACGGTCAGTACCTCCGGGTGATCCAGGGGCTGTCCCGTGATTTCACGCAATATCATTCTGCGGCCGCTATCCGAAGCTGCCGCCTGCAACATCTCGAGGAATGCGGGCTTCGTCAGGTGAAAGCTGCAACTGGCGGTGTACAGCAGCCCGCCGGGTGCGAGTAGACGCATCGCCCGAAGATTGATGTCCTTGTACCCACGCACCGCGCCCGCGAGCGACTGGCGGTTCTTCGCGAATGCAGGTGGGTCCAGCACAATCGTGTCGTATCGTGTCCCCTCCCGTTCGCGCTCTCTCAAGAAGTCGAAAGTGTCAGCTTCGACGAACGATATGTTGGCGAGACCGTTCCGCCTGGCATTGTCTTGCGCACGCTCGAGCGCCGCGCCGGATGCGTCCAGGGCAGTCACACGCGTGGCGCGCTGCGCCAGATGCAGCGCGAACGATCCATGATAGCTGAAGCCGTCCAGCGCCACGCCACGCGTGACGCTCCCTATCAAGCGGCGGTTCTCCCGCTGGTCCAGAAACGCCCCCGTCTTCTGCCCGGTCCACGGTGCGGCCAGATACCGCACACCATACTCGCTGACCTCCACTTCTTGCGGCACTTCACCGTGCAGCAGAGTCGTCTCGCGCGGAAGTCCCTCGCGACTGCGCGTCGACGCATCGTTCCGCGCCAGAATTCCAGTAGGTTGGAACAGTTGGACGAGCGCATCCACGATCTCGCTCCGAAATGCTTCCAGCCCCGCGCTCATCAACTGGACCACCAGGTATTCACCGTACTTGTCGACGACAAGCGAGGGTAACGCGTCGCCCTCTCCGTGCACCACGCGCCATGCGTTTGTGTGCTCAGCTAATGCCCGTCGTCGATCACTTGCCCGGGCGATTCGCTCGCGCCACCACGCCGCGTCAATCGCCGC
>JBBSHV010000255.1:0-3975 GCA_038232435.1 Gemmatimonadales bacterium
AAGCGACACGGTAGGCGTCCTTCGCTTCGGATCCAATGACTTCCAGCAGATTCTGATGCAGCTCGGGCGTAACTCGCTCGTCGGCATCCAGATGCAGCACCCACGGATGGCGGAGCTCCCCCTCCCGCAGACCGAAGTTTCGCTGCGAGGCAAAGTTGTCGAAGGCGCGCTGAACTACGCGCGCTCCGGCAGCGCGTGCAATCTCAACGGTGCGGTCGCTACTGAACGAATCGACCACGACTACATCATCCGACCATTGGACGGATTGGAGACATGCGGCGAGATTCGCCTCTTCGTTCAGGGTAAGGATGAGGACGGATATTGGCACCGGCAGTCAACCTATCTCGGACGCCGCTTGATGACGTGGGCGGGATTACCGGCGACGATTGTCCACGGCTCCACGTCCTTGATGGCGACCGCTCGTGCGCCCACAACGGCGCCCTCGCCAATCGTGACACCGGGTCCGACGAAAGCATCGGTGCAGATCCACACGTTATCCGCGATGTTGATCGGCGGCTTGAGAAGTGGCATGTCCGGTTTTGTGTAATCGTGCGTTCCAGCGCACAGATGCGCTCGGTGCGACACAGTTACCCGCCGCCCGATGGTGACCGGCCCGAGGTTGTAGATGAGGGCATGCTCGCCGATCGCGCTCCACTCACCCACGGTCAGATTCCACGGCATGTAGACAACCGCGGTGTTGTATATGTTCACGTTGTTACCGACGTCGGCGCCGAACGATCGCAAGAGAAACCGTCTCCACCCGAAGAGCGGGCGTGGACTGAAGCGGAACAGTGGCTGGCTCAACATCCACAACATGCGGCGCGCCATCTCACCGCGGGTGTACTTCCGCGCCGCACGGTTGGAGCGAATGTCCAGTGATGCCATCTCCTCAGTCAATTTGAACCGATCCCGGTACGGGTGCATCGCCCAGAGCCCATTCGTACACGGCCCGCATCTCTGTCGCAATCTGTGGCCACGCAAACTGATGCGTTACCAGCTCCCGCCCGCGGCGGCCCATCTCAACTCGCTCGGCGTCAGAAAGTTGTGTCGCCTGGCGCAGCGCGGAAGCGAACGGTGCGGCACCCAGGTCAGCCCACCAGCCGCACTGGTGTGTCTCGAGATCGGCCCACGGAGTTCCTTTCGTCGTGATCACCGGGATACCACTCGCCAGAGCTTCGGCGATCACAACTCCAAAGTTCTCGCTATGCGTGGGAAGAACGAAGAGACTCGCTCGCTGGAATAATGCCTGCTTTCGTTCGCCTTCCACCTGTCCGGCAAAAGAGAAAACGTCGCCGAGTCCGGCTTCGTTAACCGCGGCCGCAACTTCCGCCTGGTGCCCGTTTTCATCCGGGCCGGCGATCACCACATGCCACCCTTCCGGCCGCGTCATCGCCCACGACTGGACGAGAGTGAGTAACCCCTTTTTCGGATGAATACGCGAAAGGAACAGCGCCATGCGCTCTCGCGGAGGCGCAGTCGCCGAGGGTACAGCGACGACATTCACACCATTAGGAATAACGGTGATGGGCTGCCGCAACCCGATCTCACGAAAGTTGTCCGCCTCCATCTGCGACGTTGCGTGCAGGACTGTGGCCGCATGCAGATCACGTCGTTGATACAGCCACCATGCCAATCGTTTCTTCAATGCGCGATGTTGCAGTGACCACGGTTCCAGCATCCCTCTGGGAGAAATAACGATCGGTAGCGACAACTCGTGCGAGGCGGTCACGGCCGCGTGGTTTGTCAGCAGCCACACACCATGATCGTGCAGTAACTGCGTCCGGTTCTTGCGCAGGCAATCACGCAGCTCTTTGCGAACTGGAGCTACGCGGAAGCGGGAATCGGACGACGCAACTTGCAGACGGGTGGACAATGCGTTTTCAGCACCATGTTGTGATCCGGCCTCGAATGTGATGATCCTTGCGGACACACCGATCTCAACGAGCGCCTCACATAACGCTGGCACCGTTCGCGACGGACCGCCGTGCTCTGACGCGAGAGAGGCTATCGTGTGCGCGACTCGCATGGCTCCGCGCTACGCCGACGGAATGGTAGACCCGCTAGTCCTCGGCTGCAGCATACCACTCGTCTCCGTCCAAGTTGCGAACACGGTATCCGCGCGCCTCCAGAAATTTGCGAGCCGCGCCGGCCTCCGAGTGCCTCCATACGGTCAGGAAACTGTTCGAAAAAGATGTGCCGTACGCGCTTCTGGCGAAGCAGTGTGTCCGCGCCTTCCAGGACCCACGTATCGGCCCCTTCGACATCTATCTTCAGAACGTCGATGCGAAGGTCCGTCGTACTCGCAAGAGCTGCGTCGAGGGTGCAGACTGGCACTTGGATTTCCGACTGCTCGTGTGCGCCAGAGAAGCCGCCCTGACCGGTCTGTTCAGCGGACCCGAGCCGGAATCCGACGATTCCACTCTCTCGGCCGACTGCCTGCTCATGAATTGTCACCTGACTTGTAAATCCATTCTGCGCCACGTTCGCTCGCAATGCTGTCAGATTGTGCGGGGAAGCCTCGAAGGCAATTACTTGATTCTCCGGCCGGGCAGCAGCCCAGAGGCAGGAGTAATATCCGTAGTTCGCACCGACGTCCACCATCAACCCGCCGCGACGCGCCAGCGCCATCACACGCTGTGAGATACTCGCCTCATAGACCCCTGTCAGCGCGATGACCTGGTGCCCAACGTCAGACGCTGAGAGACTCATGAATACGCCCGGCGCGAGGGCGAGTTCGGCTCGGCGAAATAGCGACTCAAAATCTCTGACGCGGCGCCGGTATACTCGGTAGAAGAGGCGCTCCCTCAGCCAAAGCGGCGTTCCCCGCATGCCGAATGGTCGCTGCTGGCTGCCGCTCATCTCGATTCTCTGAGTTGGGGTGTAGGGCGACTGTGCCCGGATTCAACATTCTGGCCTACGGCGGCTAGAGCGCGCAGCAACCCGGATGTCGTCTGCTCGTAAGAATACGCCTCTATCTTCCGCCGCCCAGCTTCGCCCCACTTCCGAAGACGGTTATCGTCGGAGAGCGCCTCCCGCAATGCAGCCGAGAGTGCAGCCACATCACCGGCAGGAAAGATCAGGCCGTTCACGTATGGCTCCACCAGATCCTCGGCGCACCCCACATGTGTGCTCACTAAAACTGCGCGACTCAGACACATCGCCTCGTTCACCGCGAGCCCCCAGGTTTCGCCTCCTCCGTAGCTCGGCAACACATACAGATCCGACGAGGCATACACGCGTGCCATCAGCGACTGATTTTGGAATGGCGCGAAAAACACATTCAGGTGGCCCGCGGCTGCGCTCCGCAACGCATCTTCCTGCGGGCCCGATCCAACGAAGAGTAGCGATGCGTTGGACAGACCCGCATCGAGAAACGCGCGCAGCAAATCCAATGGTCGCTTTTTTGACTCGAACTTGCCGGCGAAGAGTATCACTCGGTGATGCGCTGGTATCCCCAACTCCAAGCGCCACCGGCTCGCTTTTACACTCGCATCGTCAGCTTGGGTGATGAACCGTGCGTTATCGACCGAGTGAGGTGCAAAGAAAAGCCTGGACGGCTCGATACCGTGCCCCTCGAAATAGCGACGGTTGGCTGCGCCCACATACAGACAGGCGTCGAACCGTCGGAAAACCGTGGAAATGAACCGCTTTCGCAATGCGGAGAGTGGACCCATCGTGGGCGCAATTCTGTGAGAGTCGCCGCGGAAGATTACCGGCGCATCGCGTCGCCTCCACTGCGTCAGGAACCAGTAGATGGATGCGTAGTTGTAGCTGAGGAGAAGCACGGCGGTCGGCCTGAAGGCGCGAACACGATCCACCAGCTCGGGATTCCACAGGCCGAATAGCCAGTCTGTGCCGGGCCGAGTACTCGCGTTTGGGACGAACTCGGAAGCGTAGCCATCCAGCAGCGGTACGTCCCACTGTATTGTTCGCTGGAATTGCGGATCTCGTCGCGCTTCGATCCCGAAATCCCAG